>NZ_JAEPMO010000121.1 GCF_017643905.1 Marivita sp. | reverse complement strand
TTTCAATGCAATAATACAAAACCCTGCGGGAAATGGCTACAGGAATCACAGTTTATTCATTCATTATCAACAGCTTGGGCGTTGTTCAGGACGGACTAAATAGGCGCGTTGCCCAAGACTTCTTTGAAGACAGGCAAAGGGTTGCAAATGAGCGGCACTTTCAGCTGCACCGCCTCAAGAGCCGGGTATCCGAACCCTTCTGCCAGACTTGGGAACAGCAGGCCATTGCTGTCCCGAAGCAGTCCCCACATCTCTTCATCGGACAGGGCGGGCAATTCGTGAACATGCGCGGGCTTTCGGTCCAATCGCGCAAAAACGTCTTCATTCATCCAGCCACGGCGTCCACAGAGGATCAGATGCGGGTCATCATCGCCGGTAAACGCCTCCCAAATGTCCAGAAGAAAACCGATATTCTTGCGCGGCTCGATCGTACCGATGGCCATGAAATAAGGTTTGCCGGTCCATGGTCCCAGAGGCGGTGGATCGACGCGAATTTCGGGCAATCCCGGAAGAAGAACGTGAACGGCGTCGGCTGTCAGCGTCCGGGCATGGCGCAGAATATGCGATCTGGTGTCTTGTGAATTGCAAAAGACAAGGTCGGCGTAATGATCGACCTTTGCAAAGAACGCCGCAAACGCCTGTCGGGATTTCGGGGTCTGAAACTCCGGCCAGTCAAGCGGGATGGTGTCATGGACATAGACCGCGATCCGCATCGCGTCGCAGTCGCGGAGCGCGTGAAGAACGCGGTCGGTGACTTGGCTTTGCCCGACATTGAGATATAGCGTCCAGGCAGGCAGATGCCGTCTGAGCATTTTCGTCAACCGCGATGGCAAGGCCCGGTCCAAAGCGATCTTGCGCAATCCGCTCTCGGTTGTGGCCCGCCCCCTGTCAGATGTCCCAGAGACCCATGACAGCACGTCGATCTCTGTCCAGAGAGGCTGATCGCAATGTAGCAAAAGCTGGCTGCACCCATCCTTGTCCAGCAACAGGAAACCCGTCTTGGTCCGGACCAGACCAAAAAGCGGCGCAGGGTCGTCGATGAGGTGGTCGATATAGGCGCGTTCAATCCTGTCTATGCCCGTCGGGCGCATCCCGGCCCGACGCACCGTGCGGGTCACATCCAGAAGATGCGCCGCCGCAGGGCTACGGACGATGGTCTGCACTGGCCTGCGGATGGCATCGGCACTGGCGCGTGACCAAAGCCGACGCCGTCTTACACCCGTGCAACCTCATCGGGTGTTGCATGGATCATTCGGCCGCGTTTTCGATCTGCATCACCGAGTCAAGGAACCGACGCAGATCGTCCTTGAGATCGTCGCGCGCCAGACCAAAGGCGACCGTCGCCTGCAGGAATCCTGCTTTCGATCCGCAATCGAACCGCTGTCCGCGGAACCGGTAGCCATAGACGCCCGTCCCGTCGATCTCTTGCGCGATCGCATCCGTCAACTGAATCTCGCCGCCGGCACCGGTCTTGAGCTTGTTGAGGTTCTTGAGCACCGCCGGATCAAGGATGTAGCGCCCGATCACGGCAAGGTTGGACGGAGCCTCTTCGACCTTCGGCTTTTCGACCATGTTCTTGACCGAAACCATCGACCCCATGTCGTCCTTGACGTCAAGGATACCATAGCTCGACGTCTTGTCGCGCGGCACTTCCATCGCGGCCACCATGTTGCCGCCGGTTTCCTCGTAAGCTTCGACCATCTGCTGAAGGCAGGGCTTTTCCGCCGAGATCACGTCGTCCGGCAGCATGACGGCAAAAGGTTCGTCGCCGATCAGACGGCGCGCGCACCAGACTGCATGTCCCAGACCCAGCGCCTTGTGCTGGCGCATATAGGCGATGGCACCGCTTTCCATGTTGGTAGATTTCAGGTCTTCGAGAATGTCCAGCTTGCCCTTCTTGCGCAACTCGCGCTCCAGAATGGGGCTTTCATCAAAATAATCCTCAAGCGCGCTTTTCCCGCGCGAGGTGATGAAGATGAATTCCTTGATGCCTGCCGCGCGCGCCTCGTCAATGGCGTATTGCACCAGCGGACGGTCCACCAGCGTCATGATTTCCTTCGGAACGGATTTGGTCGCCGGCAGGAAGCGCGTTCCAAGCCCGGCAACTGGGAATACGGCTTTGGTGACTTTTCTACGCATCGGGCTGCTCCTCCGTGTCGCGTCTTACTGCGCGTCCCTGGTTACCTGACAAACTCATACGTAAGTGTACGGCTTGAGACTCCAAATAATAAGGACTTTTGTCGAATTTGTGTCTAATCGACGAGAATGAGCGGATTTTTTGATCGAATTCCGCCTATTCGATTGAGCGTTTCATGCAGTCTCGCCTGCAGGTTGCTGGCGCGAACCAGCGGCTCGTGTCGCAGTTCGCGTCCATAAAGGCCCCCGGTGTGCAGCCAGAACCCCTGTTCGGTATAGCAAACCCGGTGGTATTGGGTCGTGCGTTGGTAATCAATGACCGTGACCCGATGTCCCTGATCCGTCAGGGTTTTAGCTTTGGCATAGGTGGCTTTCGGATCGCGCCGCGAGACAACAAGACAGTGATCTTGTGCCTCTGACGCACGATCCGGCACTCTGTTTGGCGCTTGGACCTGCCAGTCCGGCGGCGCGATGGGCGCGCGGGTGCGTCCGGTATCATATCCTTTGGCAAGGTCGCGGATCAGCATAAAGGCGCGATCGGGGGGCAGAGAGCCACTCTGCATATGCCGCAAGAGCCAAGCGCGCCGGTCCGTCAGAAACGCCGCACGGGCCGTGTCCTGATCCTGTGGCGGGCAATGCTTGCCATGAAATACCGCGGCCGAGGCGGCAATCTCGAACACATCGCGCGGTGTCCGGTCAGTAGCGCGGAACCGGCTAGGCCCGCTGGCATGATGCACCACCGCCTTGGGCACAAACACCGTTTGCCCGCCGTCGCGCGAAATCCGGTAGGTCAGATCGGATTCATCAAGGTAGAAAGCGAACCGTTCATCAAACCCGCCTTGCGCGACGACCACTGACCGACGCAGCGCCATGTTCGTACCGTGCAGACGGGGCAGCCGCCCATCCTGCGGTGACAGAACCACCGGCGCATCGCCCGTAGAGGCGATTGTATGGCTCTGTCCAAACGCATCCACCCGCGACGCCGCATGCTGCACCGAAATACCGTTGCGCCCCAGTGTCGTCCCGCCCACCTGTGCGACCGCCGGGTCGCCAAACCCTTGGGCCAGATGCGCCAGCCACGTCGGTTCAGGCACCGCGTCATCGTCCAGAAAGGCAACCACCTCGCCCCAAGCGGCGTTCACCCCGGCATTTCGCGCAGCCGAGATATTGGCGATGTCGAAGTCGATCACCCGCGCAAAATCAAAGCCTCGCGCAACCTGCGCCCCGGCCGGGCAGGCAACGATGAGAGTTTCGAAGCGGGGGTAGTCGAGTTGCGAAACGGCGCGCAAACAGCGCTTCAACCAGTCCGGCCGCCCACGGCTTGCAATAATGACGCTGATGGCAGGCACCGACATGGCGTCGGTCAGACAGGGCTCAGGTCGATGCCCGGTGCCGTTGCCACAAAGAACGGGTTGGCAAACCCCGGCTTGCCATAGACCAGAGGCTCAAGATCATCGAGGCGCAGAACCTTGCCGCCCGCACCGGTCAGAACCGCATGGCCCGCTGCCGTGTCCCATTCCATCGTTCGGCCCAAACGGGGATAGAAATCGGCCTCGCCCGTGGCGACAAGACAAAACTTGAGCGAGGACCCCGCGCTCTTGCTGTCCTTGACGCTGTATCGGTTGATGTAATCGTCAGTCGCCTGATCGCGATGCGATTTCGACGCCACCACCATCAGCGCGCCGCTGTCTGGGTCCGACACTTGGATTGCTGTTGTCGCGCCGGGTGTGTGCTTGTCGAAATCTCCGGTCTCCTCAACGCTTTGGCCAGAGGCATCCGTATAGAACAACCGGTTCTTCGCCGGGGCATAAACCACGCCCCGCGTCGGCACGCCATTCTCGACCAAAGCGATATTGACGGTGAAATCGCCCCGCCGTTGAACGAACTCCTTTGTGCCGTCCAGGGGATCGACGATCAGGAAATCACGCACATCCAGATCATGTGTGTCGGCCTGTTCCTCGGTGATCAGGGCAATCTCGGGAAACGCCGCGCGCAACCCGGCCGAGATCAGCGCATCTGCGGCTTCATCCGCTTCGGTGACCGGACTGTCGTCGGATTTCGCACGCACATCGAAATCGTCGGCCTTGTAGATCTCCATGATCTTGTCCCCGGCTTCAAGCGCAAGGCGACGCATCGTTTGCGTCAGGTTCTCATAGTTCATGGTGACAGGCCCTCAGTTCGATTGATTTAAATGCGCGCCTCTTTTATCATTGGCTTAACAAATGTCCGCAACAACAGTCAGGTCAATTGACGGAAAAACGCGGGCCGCGGCAGAGGCAGATAACAGATGTTTCAGAAAACGGTTCCGACCAACCGGGTGTCCTCGGCGGTCAACATTCTTGAACTGACCTACCACAACACCGTCCGCGAGATCCGCAAGGCGCATGGAAATGCGTTCATGTCGATTGCCGTCAGCGTGTTCCAATCGCTGCTCTTTGTGCTGTTCTTTTACATCATGTTCAACATCATGGGCGTCAAAGGGCTGGCGCTGCGGGGTGACTTCGTCATCTTCCTGCTCACCGGCATCTTTCTGTTCATGACCCACAACAAGGCCGTGGGCGCTGTCTTGAGCAGCGAAGGCCCGTCAAGCCCGATGATGCAGCACGCGCCGATGAACACCGTCATCTCGATTTTTTCGGGAATGTTGTCCGTCCTCTATATTCAGATGCTGGCGATCTTCTTCATTCTCTTCATCTACGATGTGACCTTGAATCCCTATGTGTTGACAGAAATCGTCGATCCTGCGCCGGTCATGGGCATGTTGCTGCTGGCCTGGATTTCGGGCGGTTCGGTCGGCATGGTGTTTCTGGCGATGAAGCCATGGTTGCCGGGGCTGACCGCCACCCTTTCGAATGTCTACAAACGTGCCAACATGATCGCGTCCGGCAAGATGTTCGTGGCAAATTCGCTGCCGGCCTTCATGGTATCGCTGTTCGACTGGAACCCGTTGTTTCACACCATCGATCAGGCGCGGGGCTATACGTTCATCAATTACGTGCCCCGGAATTCGAACTGGGAATACGTCGTCTACCTGTCGCTGACCCTGCTCATGATCGGTTTGATGGGGGAATTCTACACCCGCAAACATGCGTCTGCCTCGTGGTCGGCGCGGCGTTGATCACGTCACAACGCGCAGTGTCAGATTGATCCGCCCGCCCTTGGGCAAGAGTGTCGAACTGTTCGGGCGAATGCGGTCGATCCCGTGATAGGCACGCCGTGCGGAACCTGCCATGACAACCACATCGCCTGACCTCAGCCAGACAGACTCTGTTCTCCCACCCCGTGTCTCGTTCCCCATACGAAACAGCCCTTCATCACCCAAAGACACGGACACCACAGGCTGCGACAAGTCGGCCTCGTGCTTGTCCTGATGCATCCCCATCTTGGCCGCGTCATCGTACCAGTTGATCAGGCAGCATTCTGGCGCGCGGGCACCCGGTACGAGGGCCTGCCACATCTCCAACAAAGCTGATGGTATCGGAGGCCACGGCACACCGGAGGGATGCTGCCGCTCGTAGCGATACCCCTTGCGGTCACTGATCCATCCGTAAGTGCCAGCCGCGCTCATCCGCACGGACATCGGTGCGCCGCGCGATGTGACAGGCTGAACCAACGGGGCCTGTCCGAGGCAATCGCGCAAGTCCGCCACCAGCTTTGCCTGCGCGTCCGGCGCAAAATAACCAGAGTGAATCTCGAAATCGCGGATGCGCAGCACGGTCATGTCCCAAGGATAATGCGCACACCAAAGAAACACATACCGAATTTTCAGGATTTCCCGATAGCAGCAACGCTTGCAGGCCTGTTGATGCCTCCTTATATACCCACCGGACCCGCTGAAACGAAACGACAGCGGAACAGAATGCGGGGCGGGATGCCGGAATGGGTCTTCGTCTCGTGAAATCGCCTTAAGATATGAAGGGATCGAAAACATGGCCAAAGTGATTGGTATTGACCTCGGTACAACCAACAGCTGCGTCGCGATCATGGATGGATCGCAGCCGCGCGTAATTGAAAACTCCGAGGGTGCACGCACAACCCCGTCCATCGTGGCATTCACCGACGACGAACGCCTCGTGGGTCAGCCGGCAAAGCGTCAGGCTGTCACCAACCCCGAAAACACCGTCTTCGGCGTCAAGCGCCTGATCGGCCGTCGCAATGATGACGCTGATCTTGCCAAGGACCGCAAGAACATGCCGTTCGAGGTGATTGACGGCGGCAATGGCGACGCATGGGTGCGCGCCAAGGGCGACAAATACAGCCCCTCCCAGATTTCCGCCTTCATCCTCCAGAAGATGAAGGAAACCGCTGAGTCGTATCTCGGCGAAGAAGTGACACAGGCGGTCATCACCGTTCCTGCCTACTTCAACGACGCCCAGCGTCAGGCAACCAAGGACGCGGGCAAGATCGCCGGTCTCGAAGTGCTGCGGATCATCAACGAACCGACAGCAGCCGCACTGGCATACGGCCTCGACAAGAAAGAATCCCGCACCATCGCGGTCTATGACCTTGGTGGCGGTACATTCGACGTGACTATCCTCGAAATCGACGATGGCCTGTTCGAAGTGAAATCCACCAACGGCGACACGTTCCTCGGTGGCGAAGACTTCGACATGCGGATCGTCAACTACCTCGCTGACGAGTTCAAGAAAGAGAACGGCGTTGACCTGACCAAGGACAAGATGGCCCTTCAGCGTCTCAAGGAAGCTGCGGAAAAGGCCAAGATCGAACTCTCGTCGTCCAGCCAGACCGAAATCAACCAGCCGTTCATCTCGATGGATGGCAAGACAGGCCAGCCGCTTCACCTCGTGATGAAGCTGACCCGCGCCAAGCTGGAAAGCCTTGTGGGCGACCTCATCAAGGCGTCCATGAAGCCGTGTCAGGCCGCTCTGAAGGACGCAGGTCTCTCGACTTCCGACATCGACGAAGTCGTGTTGGTCGGCGGTATGACCCGGATGCCGAAAGTGGTCGAAGAAGTGACCAAGTTCTTCGGCAAGGAACCGCACAAGGGTGTGAACCCGGACGAGGTTGTGGCGCTGGGCGCGGCCATTCAGGCTGGCGTTCTGCAGGGTGACGTGAAGGACGTTGTTCTTCTCGACGTGACCCCGCTGTCGCTGGGCATCGAAACGCTGGGTGGCGTGTTCACCCGCCTGATCGACCGGAACACCACGATCCCGACGAAGAAGTCTCAGATCTTCTCGACAGCCGAGGACAACCAGAACGCTGTGACGATCCGCGTGTTCCAGGGTGAACGCGAGATGGCGGCCGACAACAAGATGCTCGGTCAGTTCAACCTCGAAGACATCCCACCCGCACCGCGCGGTATGCCGCAGATCGAGGTGACGTTCGACATCGACGCCAACGGCATCGTGTCCGTGTCCGCCAAGGACAAAGGCACCGGCAAGACGCAGAACATCACCATTCAGGCGTCCGGTGGTCTGTCCGACGAGGACATCGAGAAAATGGTCAAGGACGCAGAGGCAAACGCCGAAGCGGACAAGGAACGCCGCGAAATGGTCGAGGCCCGCAACCACGCCGAAAGCCTCATCCATTCGACCGAAAAGTCGGTGGAAGAGCATGGCGACAAGGTTGACCCGACCACCGTCGAAGCGATCGAACTTGCCATCGCGGCGCTCAAGGATGATCTGGAAGACGAAAAGACCACGGCTGACAAGATCAAATCGGGCATCCAGAACGTGACCGAAGCAGCGATGAAGCTGGGCGAGGCGATCTACAAGGCGCAAGCCGAAGATGGCGATTCCGAACCCGCCGCAGCAGATCGGGCACGTGGTGATGACGATGACAGCATCGTCGATGCCGACTTTGAAGATCTCGACGACAACAAGCGCGCCTGACGCTGGTTGGGCGGAACCGAAAAGGGGCCGGTCCGGATACCGGGCCGGCCTCTCTCGTTCCGTAGAAGGAGGGCATGATGTCCAAACGTGACTACTACGAAGTGCTCGGCCTCAAGAAAGGCGCTTCTGCCGACGAGATCAAGAAAGCCTATCGCGCCAAGGCGAAAGAGCTTCACCCCGATCGCAACGCAGACAACCCCAAGGCCGAAGACCAGTTCAAAGAGGCGAACGAGGCCTACGAAGTTCTCAAGGACGCCGACAAGAAAGCGGCCTATGACCGCTACGGCCACGCCGCCTTCGAAGGTGGCATGGGCGGCGGGGGTCGTCCCGGTGGGTTCAGCGGCGGTGGTCAGGGCGACTTTGCCAGCGCCTTCTCTGACGTGTTCGACGACCTGTTCGGCGATTTCATGGGCGGCCAACGCGGTGGCGGGCGTCAGCGCGCCTCGCGCGGGGCCGATCTGCGCTACAATCTGCGCGTGACGCTCGAAGATGCCTATGCCGGGATGCAAAAGACCATCTCGGTGCCGACCTCCGTGCAATGCGGGTCGTGCTCCGGCTCCGGTGCAGAAGGGGGCGCAGAACCCACAACCTGTCCGACCTGTTCGGGCATGGGCAAGGTGCGCGCGACCCAAGGGTTCTTCACCGTTGAACGCACCTGTCCCACCTGTTCGGGTCTGGGCCAGACGATCAAGAATCCCTGCAAAACCTGCAGCGGTGCTGGCCGTGTCCAGAAAGAGCGTGCTCTGTCGGTCAACATCCCCAAGGGTGTGGAAACCGGAACCCGCATCCGCCTTGCCGGTGAGGGTGAAGCGGGCCTGCGCGGCGGGCCTCCGGGCGACCTCTACATCTTCATCGACGTGGCCCAGCACGAGCTGTTCCAACGCGATGGCGTGCATCTCCACTGCCGCGTGCCGGTCTCCATGGCCGTCGCTGCGTTAGGAGGCAATATCGAAGTGCCGACCATCGACGGTGGCCGCAGCCGCGTCGCCATCCCCGCAGGCAGCCAATCGGGTCGCCAGATGCGTCTGCGCAGCAAGGGTATGCCTGCGCTGCGTGGAACAGGGCAGGGCGACATGTTCATCGAACTTGCAGTGGAAACACCGGTCAACCTGACCGCCAAGCAAAAAGAGCTGCTGCGCGAATTCGAAGAGCTGAGCGAAGATAACAACCCGGAATCCAAGAGCTTTTTCAAATCCGTAAAGGGCTTCTGGGATTCCATGAAAGGCTGATAGGACGGCCCCGCCCCATGCGGGGCCGTTAGCATTTCATTAAGCGCTTCTGCGCCAAAATCGGCGCATGACGCGCGCGCCTTCCTCACAACTCTCACTTTTCGAAGCCGCGGCTCAGCCTCCGGTGCGAACGGCCAAGCCGGAACCCCAAGAGCCCGCAAAACCGAAACAACCTTCCTACATCGGCGGCCACCGAAAACGCCTGCGCAACCGCTTCCTTGTCGGCGGGGCCGAACCGCTTCCTGACTATGAACTGCTGGAACTGATCCTCTTCCGCAGCCTCAAGAACGGCGATGTCAAACCCCTCGCCAATCTCCTGATCGCCACTTTCGGCGACTTCAACCGCGTCCTCTCTGCCCCCATCGAACGTTTAACCGAGGTGCAGGGCATCGGCCCGGAAATTGCGCTCGATCTCAAACTGATCGAGGCTGCGACTCATCGCATGTCGCAAGGCAAGGTTCTGAAACGTCCCGTCATCTCAAGCTGGAATGAGCTGCTCGACTATTGCCGCGTGACCATGTCCCACCGCGAGACTGAACTCTTTCGCGTGCTGTTCCTCGACCGCAAGAACGTCCTGATCGCCGATGAAATCCAGGGCAAAGGCACGGTTGATCACGTCCCCGTCTACCCGCGCGAGGTGATCAAACGCGCGCTGGAGCTAAACGCCTCGGCGCTGATCCTCGTACACAATCACCCCTCGGGTGACCCAACGCCGTCAAACGCCGACATCGACATGACCGAAACCATCCAGCGTGCTTTCGAGGTTGTGGGCATCACCCTGCACGATCACCTGATCATCGGGAAATCGACTGAGGTCAGCTTCAAATCCGAAGGCTATCTCTAGCCGCGCGTCACCGCACCCAAACCTCGACCCGGCGGTTCACCTGCCGTCCCCAGCTTGTATCGTCACACGCCATCGGCATCGCCTCGCCGAAGGCATCCGTCGACAGCTGCACCTGCGACAGATCCGATGTCTCCACCGCTGCCTCAATCGCCTGTTTCACGGCCTGCGCCCGCTGCTGCGCAATCCGCAGATTGCCCTCTGCCGGGCCTTCCCCATCGGAAAACCCGACAAACACCAACTGCCGCCCGTCATAGACCCCGGCCTCGATCGCATAGGCCAATTGCTGCACATTCGACCGCGATTGCGCATCCAGCCGCGCTGCCCCTGCCTCGAACCGGAACGACGTAGACAGCCGCCGCAACGGGGCCAAGGTGTCGACCATCCGCTTCAGCGCCGCCAAATCCGCCTCGCCCTCGGCCACGCGAATGGCATTGGCAAACCGGTCGCCCTGCGCATTCAGCGCGATCTCTTCCGGGGCCTGATCCACAAATCCGGCGCGCCGTGTGATGATCTGGGCAGGCCCGGTCCGTGTATAGGCAAGGAAATCGCGTCCCTGCTTGGGCAGACGCCGCGCGGGGATATACAGGAACATCGGCGCGGTCAGCGGGTAATCTTCGGTCTTGATCGTCAACCGATTGGCGCGCAGCTGAAACCCGCAGGTCCCGGTCAGCGCCAAAGGCTTGCTGTTGCCGATCTCGGAAAAGCTGGCCACCCCAATCGCAAGCTGATCCCGCGCCACCGCCTGCGCAAGGGCAGTGTTTGTCGTGTGACGGGTCACCTCTGCGATCAGGGACCGTCCAGCCTGCCGAAGTACCCGGTCTTCGACAGCCTGCGCAATGCCAGACTGGGCATCCCTCAGATGGATCGAAATCGGCGCATCCGCGCCGCCAAGCGTGCGCCACGTGTTAATTTCGCCTGCCAGGATACGGGACAGGTCGGACACAGAAATGGCTGCCACCGGATTGGTCGGCGACACGATCACCGTCATGGCATCCAGCGCCAGTACACGGCTGCGATTCACATCGTCCAACTGGCCCAGACCAACCTCCGCGGCCAGCGCCAGCTCGCCCTCGCGGATTTCACGCAGCGCCATGACCAGATCAGCCTCGTCTGCCAAGAGGTCAGCAAATCCCTCGTCAGTGCTCGACACCCGGAACTGAAACCGTCCCACAGGGGACTCGCTGTCGGGGTCGGACAGGACATATTCGAAATGCGTCTCGTCGATCTTGATCCGCTCGGCCTTCAGGCCGCTCTGCAGCGCAAACCCTTCGACAAGGGCGGGCATCAGCACCTCGCCGATTGTCGACGACCCGGAAATCGACAGTTCCGCCACGAAATCGGTCAGTGAGGGGCATCCCGGCCCTTCGCACAGAACACCCGACCCATCGACGGTCAGTTCCCCATACTGGGTCTCGACGCGGTAGAATTCACCGTCAAAGCCCAAGAGCGTGCCTGACAGCTCAATGGCCCCGTCACGCGACCTCAGCGTTACGTCGTCGGCCCGTACGGCTGCACCACTCACCAAAAGGAAAAGTGCGGCTGAAAGCGCCGCACAGATCTGTTTCATCACAAAAAGAGCCTTTGACCCGCCTGCTTATTTTGCGGCGATTGTCAGGTCTTCCACGATATTTTTCAACAGCAAGAAATCACCAATTGCATCACACCCCGGTACATCGATGGTCAGTTCTTTCGAGGTCAACGTACCACCGTTGCGGATTTCCAGCGTTTGTGCCTCGACGCTGCTGTCGCAGTTCGATGCGATGATCTCTGCCTCCACCGTCAATGTCACGGTCCCGGCGGTGTCGGTCATGCCGGAGGGGAAGGTATAGACCTCGGCCAGCAGAGCGTCCGGGGCGTCGGCGGTCCCAAGCGTGGTTAGGAACCCGCCCTGTCCTTTTGCCGCACGGGTCGGGTCGCCGCCCGCGCCATGCCAGATGTGACCGTCGGTGAAATACTCTGCATCGAATTCGCGGGCATGCAGCTGCAGCCCGGCATCGCCGCGCCATTGCAGCACCACGCGGTCATAGAACGGAACAGAGGTGACATCGGTCATCGCCACGGCGCCGCTGCCGTCCAGAAACGAAGCGATTACAAGCGCATGCTCGGTCAGGGCAGGGACATCGACCGACAGGCTGCCATCGGGCTGCATGAGCGAGGTGAACATCAATCCGTTGTGGTGCAGCGTGACCCGTTCGCTCCCATGGCAAGGCGCGGTGAGGTCAACGGTCATCATGGCCCCTGCAATCGGTGTCGCGGTCATGGTGACGTCGCAGGCAAAACCTGTCTCTTCCGGAGCCTCGGGCACAACGATCTCGACGGGATCAAGTATGCTGGTGACTGCGGCTGAGATGATGTTGTCGGGCAGCGATGCTACGATGGGCATGTCGACAGGCATCAGGTCACCCGGCGTCGAAGACACTTCCTGCACCTCGGACAAGACCAGCGGCACCTGTGCGGTTGCACGTTGGGTCTTGGTCATCCCGGATTGCATTACCGCGCCGATCCCAAGGGCGGCGCAGAGCGTGATTGCTGCGATGCGTAGCGTGAACTTCCGGTCCATGACAGACTCCCGATGCACTATTACATCGGCATAGGTGCCAAAGGAATTAGGTCTGCCTAGGGCAGCGGTTAGGTCACTTTACGACGGCAATGTGGCAGGACGGACTTACGCAAGCCGTCCGTGGCAATGCTTGAATTCATTTGGTGATCAATAAGCCATTGTTATGTAAGCGCCGCGTTACCACCCTCATAGACGTTTGAAGTTTGTCATCTGAGAAGAGCCCATCCGGACAAGGAGGGTTCCGATGGATGATACAGTGCAAAATTACGTAACTTCTCACAGTGCCGAAGAAGGATACGCAGGGCG
>NZ_JAEPMO010000172.1 GCF_017643905.1 Marivita sp. | reverse complement strand
TTGACCCATGACATCAAGTCGACCCTGACAGTGAACAACTACTTCGGCGTGCTGCAATCTGTGCTGTCCGGCCTCGGCATCGGCGTCTTGCCGGATTACATCATCGAGGACTTCCCGACGATACGGCGGGTTCTGACAGATGTGGAATCGGGCGAAGTGCCTGTTTTTCTTGCGTATCCGGAAGAGCTTCGACAATCCAAGCGCATTGCCGCCTTCCGGGATTTCGTGCAGGAAGAGATTTTCACACACCGTCAGACGCGCAAGGCAATCGAGGCCGAGAGCGCCACGAATGTGTGACCCATGCGCCTCACGCATAGCGGGAATGACACAGGCACCGGGCTATCCCTCTTGTCATGCAACGGAACGCTGACATATTTAGCAGATATGAGGTGGAACGCTGTATTGCGCATCATTTTCATACCTCCCTGTTGGACTTCGGCCGAGCTTATGCTCGGCCTTTTTTTTGCGCGTATTCGAAAGGGCAGATCGAATGACAGGTGACAGAACGCACAGCTGCACTTGCGGAACCATGCGTTGGCGCATTGCGCCCGCGGCCCGCGGAACACACCTTGTTTGCTATTGCGAGGATTGTCAGACTGCTGCGCGGTTCCTCAAGCACCAGACCACGCGACTTGATTCCGACGGCGGGACCGAGATTTTTCAAACTCTGCCGATGCATTTCGAATTTCTTGACGGTCGCGACCATCTGGCCGTTCTCAGGCTTGGCCCCAAAGGACTGCTGCGCTGGCATGCCGGGTGCTGTGGAACGCCGATCGCGAACACCCTGCCCACCCCGAAACTGCCTTTTGTCGGCGCGATTGTTCCACCCGGCGTGGATGGTTATGGACCCATAACCGCCTTTGTGAACACCACCCCCGCCGCGCGACCGATAAAAGAAACCGGCGTCCTTGGCGCACATCTGTCGATCATCGGTCGGATTCTGCGCGCTCGGCTTTCTGGCAAAGGCAAATCCCCCTTCTTTGGCGATGACGGCACACCCGTCGTCGTGCCTCGTGTGTTGAGTTTGCAAGACCGCAACGCCGCGCGCCCGAATTGAAGACAGGGCTGCCCTGCCCTTGTCTTCGGCAAGAGCACACCCGGCCGCGAATCCTCTACGGGTCTTTTCACCACCCCCGGTTTCGCCTAAACCGCCGCAATCTGCGCAACCCATGGGGACATCCGGATGCAAGACCCAGCCATCACCGAAGAGATCATCGCGGCCCACGGCATCAATGCCGAGGAATATGCCGAGATCCTGCGGATCATGAAACGCGAACCCACGTTTACTGAACTGGGCATCTTTTCCGCGATGTGGAACGAACACTGTTCCTACAAATCGTCCAAGAAATGGCTGCGCACTCTGCCGACCACCGGGCCGCAGGTGATCTGTGGCCCCGGCGAAAACGCGGGTGTGGTCGACATCGGCGACGGTCAGGCAGTTGTCTTCAAGATGGAAAGCCACAACCACCCCTCCTACATCGAGCCCTATCAAGGTGCAGCAACCGGTGTCGGTGGCATCCTGCGCGACGTGTTCACCATGGGCGCACGGCCTATTGCAGCGATGAACGCGCTCAGCTTCGGCGAAAAGGACCATCCCAAGACACGTCAGCTTGTGCATGGCGTGGTCGAAGGGATCGGCGGCTACGGCAACTGCTTTGGCGTGCCCACCGTGGGCGGCGAGGTACGCTTCCACCGGGCCTATAATGGCAATTGCCTTGTAAACGCCTTTGCCGCCGGTCTCGCCGATGCCGACAAGATTTTTTACTCGGCCGCCAGCGGCGTCGGTCGTCCAGTGGTGTACCTGGGTGCCAAGACCGGCCGCGATGGTGTGGGTGGTGCCACCATGGCGTCGGCGGAGTTCGATGACACGATCGAAGAAAAACGCCCCACCGTTCAGGTGGGTGACCCGTTCACCGAAAAGCGTTTGATGGAAGCCTGCCTTGAGCTGATGCAGACAGGTGCGGTGATCTCGATTCAGGACATGGGCGCGGCTGGCCTCACCTGCTCCGCCGTTGAGATGGGCGACAAGGGCAAGCTGGGCATCCGGCTTGATCTGGAAAAGGTGCCGCAGCGCGAGGCGAACATGACCGCCTACGAGATGATGCTGTCGGAATCCCAAGAACGGATGCTCATGGTGCTCGACCCCGCGAAAGAGGCCGAAGCCCGCGCGGTGTTCGAGAAGTGGGACCTCGATTTCGCCATCGTCGGCGAAACCATCGCTGAGGATCGGTTCCTGATCGTGCACAATGGCGACATCAAAGCCGACCTGCCGCTATCGCGCTTGTCCTCGTCGGCACCCGAATATGACCGCCCTTGGGTGCCGTCCGCAGCCCCTGCGGCGCTGGACGACGTACCCGCAGTCGATTCCATTGACGCTTTGAAGGCGTTAATCGGGAGCCCGAACTACTGCGCCCGCAACTGGGTGTTTGAACAATATGACAGCATGGTCATGGCTGACACTGTCGAAGGTCCGGGCTGGGGCGCGGGTGTGATCCGCGTACACGGCACGGACAAGATGCTGGCCTTCACCTCGGACGTGACGCCGCGCTATGTCAAGGCGAACCCGGTCGAAGGCGGCAAACAAGCCGTTGCCGAGGCGTTCCGCAATCTTTGCGCCGTTGGGGCCAGGCCGCTCGCGACCACGGACAACCTGAACTTCGGCAATCCCGAAAAGCCCGAAATCATGGGCCAGTTTGTCGGCGCGCTGCAGGGCATTGGCCGCGCCTGCGAGGCGCTGGACATGCCCATCGTGTCCGGCAACGTGTCGCTTTACAACGAAACCGACGGTCAGGGCATTCTGCCGACACCGACCATTGGCGCGGTTGGTCTGATTGCCGCAGGCGAAGAGCCGATCCTTGGCCGCGCCCGTGACGGACATGTGGCTCTGGTTGTCGGTGACACCCAAGGACATCTGGGCCAGTCCGCGTTGCTTTACGAAGTGTTCAACCGCGAAGACGGCGATGCGCCTGCGGTCGATCTGATCGCGGAACGCCGCAACGGCGATTTCATCCGCGCCAACCGCGACCTGATCAAAGCCTGCACCGATCTGTCGGATGGCGGCCTTGCGCTTGCCGCGTTCGAGATGGCCAGCGGGTCGGGCGTCGGCGTGGTGATCGACGAGACCGATCAGGCCAAGCTTTTCGGCGAGGATCAGGGTCGTTATCTTGTGGCGTGCAATTTCGACCAAGCCGAGGCGCTGGTGGTAGCCGCAGGACAGGCCGGTGTGCCGATTGCCACGGTTGGCCGCTTTACCGGCGACACGGTGAAACTGGGTGGATCGGACGCGCCGTTGGCGGAATTGGTGGCTTTGCACAAAGGTGCCTTTGCCGGGCATTTTGCCTGAGGTGACACCCAAACGGGAGGGGCTATGAAACTCGAATTCCATCACGTCAATTACGTCTCGAAAGACGTTGACAAGATGCACGATTTCTACACCCGCGTGCTGGGATTGGGAGACATCCCGCAAGAGAATTTCCCGCGCACCGAAGCGACCGGGGATCGCGGGTTTGATGGCAAGATCCGCTTTGCAACGGATGGTCAGGTGCAGATGCACCTGGCCGAGCGCGACTTGACGGTGGCGTTCAAGAACGGTCAGGTCATCAATCCGGTGGACCGCGGCCATATCGCCTTTCGCACTGACGATCTGGCCGCGTTTTTGGCCATTCTCGATGAGCAGGGAATCCCCTATTCGGATTACGGAACGGCCTTTGCCAAGGAGTGGCATCAGGTGTTTTTCCAAGACCCGGAAGGCAACGTGATCGAAGTGCACCAGCAGGTGGGTTAGGCGGCACAGGCGTCGACGCGTGTGGGCTTTCCGTCGACGGAAAGCCGCCCTGCCCCTAGAGCATGTTCATCAGACGAGCTTTTTCACCCGGATCATCGGGGCGTGAAATCGCCGCCGCCAGTTCTTCCAAGGACTGGATCGAATGGCCCGCACGAAAGCTGTCCACATGCGGCAGCATCGCGCGGATGCCTGTCGCCTTGGGCGCAAACCCGTCCCAGCGCAGCAGCGGGTTCAGCCAGATGAGGCGGCGCGAGGAGAGGTGCAGCCGCTCCATTTCCTTCTCCAGCGCCCCCGCATCATCGCGGTCCAGCCCGTCGGTGATCAGAAGCACGACGGCACCCTGCCCCATCACCCGGCGTGACCAGTCGCGGTTGAAGGCGTGCAGGCACTGACCGATCCGTGTGCCCCCCTCCCAATCCTGCGCCTCTGCCCCCGCCGCCTTGAGCGCGGCATCGACATCGCGGGTCGCCAGATGACGGGTGATGTTGGTCAGGCGCGTGCCGAAAGTGAAGGCATGGACCTTGGCCCAGCCTGCGCCTTTCTCATTAGCGACGGCGTGCAGAAAGTGCAGCACCATGCGGGAATACTGGCTCATGGAGCCGGAGATATCGCAGAGGACCACAAGATTTGGCCAGCGCGGGCGCGGCGTTTTACGGGCGATGGTGCGGATTTCTCCGCCCTGCCGCATGGATTTCATCAGTGTGCGCCGGTAATCCGCCTGTTTGCCCAGCACCGAGGCCTTGCCCCGCCGCGACGGGATCGGCTTTACCGGCAGGGTCAGGCGGGCCAACATGCGTTTGGCTTCGGCCACTTCGGCGGTGCTCATCTGTTCGAAATCGAGTGTGCGCAGCTTTTCCTCGGCGCTCATGGTGAGCGTCGATTTGATCTCGATCTCGGTGCCCTCTTCGGACTGTTCGTTCTCGGGGACCTCGGGCAGCAGATCATCGAGCAGCGCCTGCGCGGCGCGCTTTTCACCGGAGGCCGCGGATTTCTCTTCCTGCACGCCGCGGATCGCGGGCAGCATGAAGGACATCATGTGTTCGAGATAGCGCGGATCCCGCCAGTAAAGCCGGAACACCTGAGCAAAGATCACCCGGTGTTCGGGGCGGTTCACGAAACAGGCGTGCAAAGTCCAGAAGAAGTCCATCCGTTCGGTGAAGCCCGCCGCCTCCACCGCGCGGATGGCGTCGATCACGCGGCCCGGCCCGATGGGCAGACCGGCGCGACGTAGCGCACGGGCGAAATGGATGATGTTCTGCGCCAGACGCGGGTTGTCCGGCAGTTCGAGAGGGATGTATTCGGCCATTACATGGCCGACCGGGGGCGCAGCCCCCGGGCCCCCGGCATATTTCTAAAAAGAAGAAGCATCATGCCGGCTCGAGCGTGGCTTTGGCCTCGTCGAGCAGGCGCTTGGCCTCGGAGCCCTGCAGTTTCTGGATATCGTCCTGGTATTTCAGGATTGCGCCCAATGTGTCGGAAATGACTTCGGGCGAGAGGTCGATCACGTCGAGCGCCAGAAGGCATTTGGCCCAGTCGATGGTTTCTGCCACACCCGGTTTCTTGAAGATGTCCTCGGTCCGGAGGCGCTGCACAAAGGCGACGATTTCGCGGCTGAGCGTGGCCGAGGCCTCGGGCGCGCGGGCATGCAGAATGTCGAGTTCGCGTTGGAAATCAGGGTAGTCGACCCAGTGATAGAGGCAGCGGCGCTTGAGTGCATCATGCACCTCGCGCGTGCGGTTGGAGGTCAGGATTACGATGGGCGGCTCGGGTGCGGTGATCGTTCCCATCTCGGGGATCGTCACTTGGAAGTCGGACAGGGCTTCGAGCAGGAACGCCTCGAACGGTTCATCCGTGCGGTCCAACTCGTCGATCAACAGCACCGGCGCGCCATTTGCATCGGGGCGCATCGCCTCGAGCAAGGGGCGTTCCACAAGGAAATCCGGGCCGAAGAGTTCGCGCTGCAGCATCTCGCGGTCGGCATTGCCTGCGGCCTCAGCCGTGCGGATGGCAATCATCTGCGCCGGGAAGTTCCATTCGTAGACCGCGCTGGAGGCATCAAGCCCTTCGTAGCATTGCAGGCGGATCAGCTTGCGGCCCAGTGAGGCCGCGAGCGCCTTGGCGATCTCGGTCTTGCCAACGCCCGCTTCCCCCTCAAGAAACAGCGGTCGGCCCAGTTTCAGCGACAGGAACACAACGGTGGCCAGCGCCCGTCCACAGACATAGCCGGTCTCGGCCAGCATGGATTGAACGGCGTCGATACTTTCGGGTGTCTGCATGGGGTGCTCCTCTGTCACTGGCCTTGCTGCCCCGTGCGCGCCCCCGAGGTCAATAGCGCCAAGGTCGCACGTGACGCGGTGGAATTGACGCCTCCGGCGCGACCTGACACAGTTAGCGCATTGATTTTCCTCAGCGCAGGCCTGTGTTTTCGTGTCCATCACCGCCGTTCTCTGTGTCCGCAACGAGGCGGCGTTTCTGCTGGATTGGCTGGCCTGGCACCGCAGTGTCGGGGTCACGGATTTCGTCGTCGTGTCAAACGAATGTGATGACGGCACCGATACGATGCTGGACCGGCTGGAGGCGTTGGGTTGGCTGACCCATATCCGCAACGCGCCACCCTATGGCAACGGGGGCATCCAGTTCAGTGGTCTGAAGCTGGCGAACAAGTGTGATGCCGTGAAAGAGACCGATTGGCTGATGACGCTCGATATCGACGAATTCGTCAACGTCCATGTGGGCGACCGCACCCTGCCCGCCTTGATTGATGCTCTGCCTGAGGCGACGGCGATCACGCTCACCTGGCGCAATTTCGGCAATGCCGGAGTGGTGGCCTATGAGGACGCGCCGGTGCCGTTGCAATTCACCCGTGCGGGTCCGCGTCCGCTGCTTTGGCCTTGGCGGGCGGCGATGTTCAAGACGCTCTATCGCAACGACCGAACCTATCGAAACCTTGGTGTGCACCGCCCGCGCAATCCGGTGGAGACGCGCTTGTCAGAGGCACGGTGGTTTGACGGCGAAGGCCGTGCGCTGCCGCCAGAGATGGCGTCGGGCCGTCTCTTTTCCGATTACCGCCTGCCGCAGCACGGCTTGGTGCAGCTCAATCATTACCCTCTTGGTTCGGTGGAAAGCTACGTGCTCAAGGCAGATCGTGGGCGTGCCGTGCACAGCGCGGACCGCCTCGGCTTGGATTACTGGGTGGAGCGCAATCTCAACACCGATGAGGACCTCTCTGCGCTGCCGCTGTGGGACCGCGTGCAGCCGATACGCACTGCGTTGGGCGCGGATCCCGAGCTTGCTGCCTTGCACGACGCCTCTGTGGCCTGGCGCAAGGCGCGGTTTCGCACGCTGCTCGATCAGGATGTGTATCGAGACCTGTATGGGCGGCTTATGATGACCCCGCCGTCTTCTCCGCTGCCTGAGTCCGTCGCCCGACTGCTGATCGACTTTGCACAAAACACTCCGGTCAGCGGTGAGGAAACACCATAGACTCCCCCGTATTTCGTCTCAATTCTGCCCAAATCCTTGATTAATCCTTTCGTCAAACAAAGACCTGTCAACAGGCACGAGACAATGAGGACATGTGGACCATGCAGGACGGAACCGATCCATACACGCTTTCCTTAAGCGAACTCAGCCCTGCGCAGTGGCTGGAGGAGATGCGCGAGATCGGTGAGTCCTTTGGCTTTTTCGAACCGCTGGGTCCGCGTCACAATGCGGTCTTTGTCGAAAAAGGCGACACTCTGCTGGTCAGTTTCGAATCCCTTCCTGCGATACAGGCCCTGTCCGAAGACGGGCGACCTGTCGGATTCGATTTGGCACAGTCCCATGACTGGTCCTGCCTCACCGTGATCTGCAATCGCGACACCTGGTTCCGCGAGGATGAGGTCTACGGCTTTTTCGACCAAATGACCGATGACGGGTTCTTCGACGATTTCGAACAGGTGATCTTTTTCGGCGCAGGCCCTTGCGGTTATGCCGCTTGTGCGTTTTCGGTTGCGTCGCCCGGTGCGACGGTCATTGCTCTTGAGCCGCAAGCCACGCTGGACCCGCGCGTCACCGAATGGGACGACCGTTTCACGCATATGCGCCGGACCGATTTCACTGAGCGGTACGGCTATGCCCCCGACATGCTCGACGGCGCAAAGGACACCTATGTGATCTATGACCCGAGCGACCGCCTTGGCGCGATGCATGCTGCCCTGTTCGAGCGCTCTGGCGTGACGCGCTTCCGCGCCCGGCATCTGGGTGGCGGCATGCAGCTGAACCTGATGGAAATGGGTGTGATTGAGGACCTTGTCGCGGCCGCAGCGCAAGGCACGCTCGACACCAACCTTTTCGCCAAGATGTACCGCGCGCGCCGAACCCATGCGCCGTACTGCAAAAAGCTGTTCGCGACGGTCGAACAGCTTGATCGCCCTCGGCTTGCCGAAGCCGCCTGCGCCTATATCGCGGGGCATTTCGGAGCACCGCGATACCGGCGCAAACTCAAGGCGCTGCGACAGGCCCTTGCCACCGATACCGAAGATACGGCGGACGACGGAGCTAAGCCCTAGCCTAGA
>NZ_JAEPMO010000144.1 GCF_017643905.1 Marivita sp. | reverse complement strand
TACCTCGGACAAGCGCCAATAGGCATCGGTTGACCGGGCCTCCTGCGTCGCAAAAAGATAGCCAAGCCCACTGTCGCGCACATCATAGGTGCCGACCGCGCCATCGAACCGCTCGGGGTATTCGCGCAGCAAGGTCACAAGTTCCTGACGGGTTGTCGGCAGGTCCAGCCCTTGGAAGCGTTCGGTTGAGAGAACGACCACAGCTGGTTCAGCCGTGAAGGCAAAAATCAAGTCCCGCCACCGCGCCCAATCGGGAAGCGCTGATGTGGATTCCGACCGGTGACTTTGCGCAAAGCCGTCATTCGCAAGCTGGAACTGAAGGTCCATCGCAGAGGACAGTGCAAGGTCGAAGGCAACGCCATCGCGGATCGCCCGGTGCAATTCGGTCGAGGACACGACGGTGTAGTCGATCGACAAACTGGGCTGGCTCGCCTGAAACGTCCGCAGATAGGGCTCGAACACTTCAAGATCGGCAGTCGATATGACCTTGAGCATCCGGTCTCCGGTTCCGGGAAACAGGCGGTGATCCTCGATCTCCAACGCGGACGCGAGAGTCGCGACAAAACTCAGGAGGACGGCAAGACAAGTGAGGTGCATGTTCCCCGGTTTCCTTCCAAGTTTTCAAGATCAAGTCGGCCACCATGCGCGACCAGAACGTCTTTGGCGATGGTCAGGCCAAGCCCGGACCCGACAATGCCTTGCGTGTTACTTCCGCGTTGGAAGCGTTGGGTCAGGGTGTCGACAGGGCCGTCGCCCAGACCCGGACCCTGATCTTTTACGGCGATACGAATTTCACCGTCTCGTTCTGAAACGGCGATCGTGACGACCGTATCGGGCGGCGAATACTTGATCGCGTTGTCGAGGACATTGCGCAGTGCGTTTTCCATCAGGACAGGATCGACCTCGACCATTGCCGGGATCATATCGACATGCAGTCGGATATCTTTCATGGCGGCCGTCGGCTCCAGTCCGGCAACGGTCTGACCCACCAAGTCCGACAGATGAACCGGCGTCCGGACAAGATCATCCGACCTGTAAATCACGGTGGCATGATCCAACAATTGCCCGGCAGAGCGTGAACTTTCATCCACCGCGCGGATCATCTGGCGCAGCCGTTGCTTCTGGTCGTCGTCCTTGGCTGAACGCAACGCGATCTCGGCCTGCGCACGGACGGTCGCCAGCGGCGTGCGGATGCGGTGTGCCGCTTCGGCGATGAAATCTTCCGCGCTTCGGATGGATTGGCCAAGCCGGTCCATCAAACGGTTCAGAGATGACATCAAGGGGGCAAGTTCAGTCGGGGCGGCGCGGCGCAAAGGCCGCAGGTCAGACGGTCCCCGACGGGAAACGGCAGCTGCGATTTCGTTGAGTGGTTTGAGCGAAGTGCGCGCGGCAAAAGCCGACAGGGAGACGGCCACAAGAAAGAACGCAACTGAAAGGAAGGCGGCCAGTTGGGACAGTTCAGCCGAAATCGACGCAACTCCGCCACGGGTCTGAGCGACCGTCACGTTGACAGGGACAGGTTGCGTTCCCGCCAAAACCAGCCGCGAGACAGTCGCCATCCGTATCTCTTCACCGCTGTATTCGCCTGTATCGAAAACGACGCGCCCGCCAGAGGACAGGACTTCGCTGGGGACGGGCAAATCCTCGTAACCTGTCAATACCGTGTCACCCGTCGCCACGCGATAGAACACCCGATCCTCGCTGATGGCACCAAGCATTGAGAATGCGGAATAGGGCAACTCAAGCCGCACCTCGCCCTGTTCGCTGCGGAGGGTTTCGGCAATCGTGGTGACCGAGGCGGCAAGGACATTGTCCTGTGTGCGCTCGGCCGCTTGACGCGCAAGACCGGTGACCATCCACCAGCTAAGGACCGACAGCAACGCGGCAACACCGGCCAGAAGCAGCGTCAGTCTGCGCCCTATCGACCCTGTTCCGGTCACTGCTCGCCGGTCTCCATCCGGTAGCCAAGGCCGCGCACGGTTTCGATCCGCACGCCCATCCCGTCGATCCGACGGCGCAGGCGCCCGACATAGACTTCGATGGCGTTCTCGGTCACTTCGGCGTCGTAGGAAAAAAGCCGGTCCATCAAATGGCTTTTGGACAAAATCTGCCCCTTGTGTCGTGCGAACACCTCAAGCAAGCGGATCTCCCTGTTGCGCAGGTCAATCGACTCTGCCCCGTGGCGCAGCGTGCCCGCCAATGGATCAAAGATGGCATCTCCCAAGTGGATCTCGTTGCGCGCCTCGCCTCCACGGCGGCGCAGGACAGCCCGGCAGCGCGCTTCAAGCTCGGAAAAGTCGAAGGGTTTCGTGATGTAGTCATCCGCCCCCTGATCCAACGCGCCCACACGGTCTGACACCTGTGACCGTGCTGTCAGCACGATGACCGGCGTTTCCAGAAGGGCCCGGCTGCGCGCAAGGAAATCGCGGCCATCCCCATCCGGCAGCATCACATCCAAGAGGATGAGGTCATATTGCGCGGCGGCAAGGCAATCCTCTGCCTCGGCGAGGCTTGCTGCGTGATCCACCGCATGCCCATCCAAGGCCAGCCGATTGACGACGGCCTCGGCCAGTTCGTGATTATCCTCGACCAGAAGATAGCGCACCCCGTCTCTCCCTCGTGGCCCCGTGTCAGGCTTCTGTCAGCTTTCTGTGGTGATGTGAGACCATGGGCGGGAGAGGACCGCCTGTCAAATGGGAGGATAACCAATGAACACTCTTGAGTGGTCACGCCGTGCGCTTATTGCTGCGGCCACTGCAACCGTTGCCGTTTCGGGTATCGCATATGCTGGCGGACACCAGAAAATGGAATCGGTCCATTTCCTGATTCCGGGTGGGGCCGGTGGCGGCTGGGACGGCACGGCCCGCGGCACAGGCGAAGCCCTGATGAATGCCGGTCTGGTTGGAACGGCAACTTACGAAAACATGTCGGGCGGCGGCGGTGGTGTGGCCATCGGCAACCTGATCGAGAACGCGGCAAGCAGCCACGGCACGCTGATGGTCAACTCGACCCCGATCGTGATCCGCGCCCTGACCGGCGAAATCTCGCAAAGCTTCCGCGACCTGACACTGGTTGCAGGCACGGTCGGTGACTATGCGGCACTGGTCGTGGCCAATGACAGCCCGATGACCTCGATGGAGGACGCGCTGGCATCTTACCGCGAAAACGCAGCAGACTTCGCCATCGGCGGCGGTTCAGTTCCGGGCGGCATGGACCACCTTGTTGCGGCGATCGTGATGCAGGCGGCCGGCGAAGACCCGACCGCGTTTAACTACATCGGCTATGACGCAGGCGGCGAAGCCATGGCAGGTCTGCTGTCGGGCGAAATCGACGCGCTCTCGACCGGCTTCTCTGAAGCAGTTGCTCTTGCCGAACAGGGCGAAGTGCGCATCCTTGGCGTGACAGCCCCAGAGCGTGTGCCCGCGTTTCAGGACGCCCCGACGTTTGCCGAACAGGGGATCGACGCGCAGTTCGTCAACTGGCGTGGTTTCTTTGCAGCCCCCGGCCTTCCCGAAGACAAGCTGACCGCATACCAGGACATGTTGGCCGCGATGATGGAAACCCCGGAATGGGAAGAAGTCCGTGCGCGCATGGGTCTGGTCAACATTTTCCGTCCGGGTGACGAATTCAAGACATTCCTGGAAAACCAGGAAAAGCAGATCGGTGATCTGATGAAGGACCTCGGGTTCCTCTGATCCCTGTCGCGGGCCGGTGAGGTCTGCGGTTCTTTTTGGCGGATGCGCGGCTGGCATGGCTGGCGCAGGGCATCCGCCTCTACGATTTCACAAAAACTTGGAGGGTTGAGAGATGGCGCTCGATCGCTGGATCGCTTTGGCCTTTATCGCCTTGTGTTGCGTCTACGGCTATGCAGCATTTTTCACCATGGACGACCAATTGCCACCAATCCTGCAGCGCAACCCGGTCTGGCCATCAACTTTCCCGAAAATTCTGACCGTGATGGGATTGGTTATCGGGCTTATTGTTCTGTTCACATCAAAACCGCCGGTAGACGGCGCTCCGGCCAAGGACGGCGCCATCGATCTGAGCCGTTTGGGCGATTACCATATCGGGCAGGCCCTCGGGCTGCTCGTGTTGATGATTGTTTATGCCCTCACGCTGCGGCCATTGGGCTTCAATGGCTCGACGGTCGCCTTTCTGGTGCTTGGCGCGGTCATTCTCGGAGAGCGTCGTTTTCATATCCTGATCCCCGTGGCTGTCGTGGCTGCCGGGTCGATCTGGTATCTGGTCCAGGAGGTGCTGGGAATCTTCCTGCGCCCTTGGCCCGGCATGTTCATGTAAGGGGCTAAAGACATGCTTGAAGGAATTCTCATCGGTTTGTCTGCCGCCATCAGCCCGTTCAACCTGGTCATGGTTGTCTTGGGCTGCGTCATCGGCACCTTGATCGGAATGTTGCCCGGCCTTGGGCCAATGTCGATCATCGCGATCATGATCCCCGTGGCCATCGGCATCGGCGATCCGACCGCGGCGCTGATCCTGTTGTCCGGGGTCTATTACGGGGCCATTTTCGGTGGCTCGACCTCGTCCATCCTGCTCAATGCGCCGGGGGTCGCGGGTACGGTCGCCACCAGCTTTGACGGCTACCCGATGGCCCGCAAGGGTCAGGCCGGCAAAGCGCTGACGATTGCTGCCATTGCAAGCTTTGCAGGCGGAACGATCGGCGCGATCCTGTTGATGATCTTTGCCCCCGCGCTGTCCACCGTCGCGCTGCTCTTCCACTCGGCCGAATACTTCGCCCTGATGGTGGTCGGTCTGTCAGCGATTGCAGCCTTTGCCGGAACCGGACAAGTCGCAAAGGCGCTGATGATGACCATTCTGGGCCTGATGCTCGGCACGGTTGGCGAGGGCGCTTTGTCCAACATGCCGCGTTTCACCTTTGGACTGCAGGACCTGCAATCCGGGTTTTCGTTCATCACGCTGGCAATGGCGATGTTCGCCCTGCCAGAGGCGCTGTTTCTTGTCATGAACCCGGCCCGCGCAGCAACCGGGGCTGACGGCGACAGCGGCAAGATCACCAATATGCGGATCACCCGCGAAGAGGCACGCAGCATCGCGCCTGTTATCGGACGTCAATCCTTGCAGGGCTTCTTCATCGGCGTCCTGCCCGGGGCTGGTGCGACCATTGCCTCCTTCCTTGGCTACGCGGTTGAGCGCAACATCGCCAAAGGGGCCGAGCAGGAGGAATTCGGCAAAGGTTCGATCAAGGGGCTTGCCGCACCCGAAACCGCGAACAACGCGGCATGCACGGGCTCTTTTGTACCGTTGTTGACGCTGGGCATTCCGGGGTCCGGAACCACCGCAATCCTGCTGGGCGCGCTGTTGGCCCTGAACGTGACTCCGGGTCCGCGCCTGATGACGGACACACCCGAGGTGTTCTGGGCGGTCATCATCTCGATGTATCTGGGCAATCTGGTGCTGTTGATCCTCAACCTGCCTTTGATCCCCTACATCGCCAAGATCCTCACGATCCCACGCACGTTCCTGATCCCGTTCATCTTGTTCTTCACTCTGATGGGCAGCTATCTGGGCCAGAACAATTCGACGGAGCTTCTGATCCTTGTCGGCTTTGGCGTGGTGGCCACGATCTTGCGGTTCGCGGATTACCCACTGGCACCGCTGCTGATCGGCTTCATCCTTGGCACGATGCTCGAAAACAACTTTGCCCGGGCCATGCAGCTCTATCGCGGCTTCGACTTCATCCTCGAACGCCCGATGACATTGGGACTTCTTGTGCTCGCGCTGATCCTAGTGGTTTTGCCAAGCTATCGCGGATACCGCGCGCGCAAGCGGGCTGAAGGCGTGGCAGATGGCGATTGAGCACTCCCCCGGCCCCCTGCAGGGGGTCCGGGTTCTTGATCTGACGAATGTGTTGGCAGGCCCTTTCGCCTGCCACCAACTTGCTCATCTGGGCGCAGAGGTGATCAAGGTCGAGGCTGTTGGAAAGGGCGATCTGGCCCGCAATCTTGGCGCTGATCCCGACCTGTCGGTCAAAGGCATGGGGATCAGTTTTCTGGCGCAGAACGCCGGGAAATCTTCCCTGACGCTCAACCTCAAAGACCCTCGTGGCAAAGACATCCTGAAGAAACTCGTCCAAGGCGCGGATGTGCTGGTCGAAAACTACCGTCCCGGCGTAATGGACCGTTTGGGCCTCGGATATGACATTCTCAAAGCAGTCAATCCGAACCTGATCTACTGCGCGATTTCCGGCTTCGGCCAAGACGGCCCATGGGCGGATCGCCCCGCCTATGATCAGATCATTCAAGGCGTGTCTGGCGTGATGTCGATCACCGGCGACGCCGAAACCGCGCCGTTGCGGGTCGGTTACCCGTTGGCGGACACCGTTGGCGGTTTGACGGCTGCGATGTCCATCTGCGCTGCGTTGAACGCCAAGGATCGGGGCGCATTTATTGATGTCTCCATGCTCGAATCCGTCTTGGCGACAATGGGATGGGTGGTGTCCAACCACCTCGTCGGCGGCGTCGCCCCAAGCCCGCAAGGCAATGAAAACCCCACCTCGGCCCCGTCCGGCGCGTTCCAATGCGCGGACGGGCTGATCAACATCGCTGCCAATAAAGACGAACAATGGGTTGCGCTCGCCCGACATCTGGGTCGTGAAGACCTGCTCCAAAACAAGGCCTTTGCGACGCGCGAAGATCGAAAGGCGAACCGTTTGCGCCTCAGGGCGGAACTCGAAACGGTTTTAACGACGCGCAATGCGCGGGATTGGGCCGAAGAGCTGAATGCCATTGGCGTTCCGGCAGGGGCTGTCATGTCCGTTCCCGAGGCGCTGAACCATCCGCAGGTGTCAGAACGCACTTTAATCAAACGGTTTGAAACGGTTCCGGGAGTCGAACGACCCGTCGACATCGTATCCGTTGGCGCGCTATTCAATGGGCAACGACCAACGGTCAAGACGCCACCCCCCGAGTTGGGTCAAGACTCAGCAACCATTCTGGAAAGCCTTGGCTACTCTGCCGATGCCGTTGAGACGCTGCGCAAGGAGGGCGTGATTTGACCGAAGCCAATGACGTTGCCGACTGGTGGCGCACCAAGATCATCGACATGGAGCCCGGCCGCATCCACCTGCGTGGACAGCCCGTGCAGGACTTGATCGGCAACACGGGCTTTGCGCAGATGATCTGGCTGATGGTGGTGGGCGAGACCATTTCCGGCCCCCGCGCTGATTTGTTCGAGGCCGCTTTGGTCTCGGCGGTTGATCACGGGCCGCAAGCGCCGTCCATAGCCGCCGCGCGGATGGCGTCTACCTGTGGCATCGGCCTTCAATCCGCGATGGCAACGGGCCTGAACATGCTGGGCGATGTTCATGGCGGCGCGGGCGAGCAAGCCGTGACGCTCTACCGCGAGATCGAAACGGCTGGGCTGGACGAACTGGTGCCCTGCCTTGATAGGTGGCGCGAAAAGAAGGGTCGGTTCATTCCCGGCTTCGGGCACAGGTTCCACAAACCCGTTGATCCGCGCGCACCGCGATTGCTTGGCCTTGTCGATGAGGCCGCGAAAGCCGGAGCGGTCTCGGGTGTCTATGCCAATATCGGGCGCGCCATCGAAAGCCGTCTTGCGGCAGAGCGCGGGAAACCCGTGCCGATGAACATCGACGGAGCAACCGCTGTGATCTTTGCCGAACTGGGATGCCCGCCACCGCTGGCTCGAGGGTTTTTCGGCTTATCGCGGTCTGTCGGCATCCTCGCCCATGCGTGGGAGCAGACGGAACAGGGCGGTCGCAACAAGGGACCGACCCCACCAGCCTACAGATGGACATATGACGGCACCTGACCCGCGTCTACCACCTGTCCTGCCGTCACTTGGGATCGCTGCGGCGGGGGCGGCGGTGTTCCATCTCATCGGCTTTCCGGCAGCTGCCGTCACCGGCCCGGCAACCGCCGTGGCGGCAGTAACCCTTTTGGGTGTCCGTACCGAGATCCCGCCGCGACTGTGCGACATCATCTTTCTGATCATCGGCGCGCAAATCGGCAGCACGGTCACACCCGAAGTTATCGCCGCCGCCATGACATGGCCTGTGTCACTTCTTGTTCTGACACTGACATTGATCGCCATCATGCTGCTGGTTCCAATCAGCCTGCGGCTGCTCTTTGGCCACAGCCGGGTGACGGCCTTTCTCTCTGCAGCCCCCGGCCACCTGACATTTGTGCTGGGACTTGCCGCCGATCTGAAAGCCGATGTTCCACAGGTTGTGCTGATCCAGACAGTCAGGGTTTTCCTGCTGACCCTACTTGTCCCTGTATTGATCTCGTTCTGGGGTGTTTCAGGTACGGCGACCTTTGCGGGCCAAGGCACAAGTTCGGCCTTTGATCTTGGTCTGGTGCTGGTTCTTGCGCTTGCGGCAGGGCTTGGGCTGAAACGTTTGCGCGTGCCAGCACCCTTGCTGATCGGAGCGATGGCGGTGTCTGCCGTGAGCCACGGAACCGGCCTCGTCGTTGGCGTGGCACCTTCATGGCTCACAATGGCTGCATTTGTCTGTATGGGGGCTTTGATCGGAACCCGGTTTGGAGGGGTCAACAGATCCCATCTGCGGGGTGCGTTTCTGGCCGGATTGCTCAGCACTATTGCTGGATGCATCATCGCTGCAGCCGGAGCCTATGTAGCAGCCCTCTTGATCGGGATGCCGCCTGCTGCGCTCTTTCTTGCATTTGCACCGGGCGGGGTCGAAGTCATGGCCGCGCTGGCAATCGAAACCGGGTTGGAACCAGCTTTGGTCGCGGCGCACCATGTCTTTCGGCTGACCATTCTGGGCGCGCTGCTGCCCTTGTTCGCCATCCGGTATCGGAACGGATAGAGCCTCTGCATACTCTATCTTGTTCGGGTAGCCGTTGTGATTTCTTGGCTTCCCGTTCAGTCGCGATGCTGCAGCAAACGGTTGAAACTCATCGAGATATGCGCACGCTGAATGTGTGCGACAGCTTGCAGGTCACCAGACTTCAAGGCGATCTGGATTGCCTCAAGCTCGTGCAGGAAAATTCGATATTCCTCTTCCAGATCAAGCTCGGCCTTGATGGCTCGGACAAGCCAAAGGCGCTTGGTCCGGTAGTAGAGGCGCTCAAGAACCTGCCGCAGCGGATCATTCGCCGTCAGGTCCAACAGCGTCTGGAACACTTCCATGTCCAACTCGGTAAAGCTGCGCGGGGTGCCGGAAACGACCATCTGTGCAGCACGGTTGATCAAGTCCTGCAACCGATCAAGGAACGCGTCGTCCGGCACCACAGGATCAAGCTGACCCGTCAGCGCAGTCAACTCGACCCGCAGCCTGTAGGCCTGTTCCAGCTCGGTAATGTCGGCGTCCGTGACAAGGGTGCCGACCCCATGCACGGATTGAACCAGCCCCTCCTCTTCCAATCGCGCCAAGACCCGCCGCATTGGTGTGCGACTGGTGCCAAACTCTTTGGCTAGGGCAATCTCGGAAAGCTGCGTTCCCGGCGGGTAGTCCAACAGGCAGATGCGTTGCCGCAATGTGGCGTGCATGGCCGCATGACGGTCCTTGACCGTCAGACTGGTGTCGGTGACCGGCTCAGCCATTCAATCTCGCGCCGAGCCTGTCCAACATGCCAAGACATTGCGACAGTTGATCTATGGCGATGAACTCGTCAGCCTTGTGCGCCTGTTCAATCGACCCGGGGCCACACACCACGACATCCGTGCCCATAGCCTGAAACAATCCGGCTTCAGTACCAAACGCCACGACATCGGAACTGTTCGCACCGGTCAGTTCCGACACGATGCGCCGCGCTTCGTTTTCGCCCGTGGGGATCAGGCCCACCACCTCTCCGATCACATCGGTGGTGATACAGGCGTCTGGATGAACGGCACGCATTTTCGGCAGAAGCTCGGTTTCGCAATAATGCTGCAAGCTTTCTTTCACGAAATCCGCATCCCCCGGCTGGACGGGTCGCATTTCCCAATCGACCTGGGCAGATGGCGCGATGACATTGTGCGCCACCCCACCGACCAAAGCGCCGACATTGACCGTTGTCCAAGGCGGATCAAACGGTGAATTGTCCGGTGCGCGACTGCGCAGGGCCTCTTTGAGGCCCAAGAGATGGTTTACATATCGTACCGCGTATTCGACGGCATTGACCCCATGGTCTGGCAGTGATCCATGCCCCGCCAGACCGTTAAAGCGGGTCGTGTATTCGTTGCACCCTTTGTGACCATCGATGATGCGCATCATCGTCGGCTCGCCGATGATGGCAACGGCGGGTGTCAGGCCGCGCTCTTTCAGGGTGTCCGCTAGGTGACGTGCTCCAAGACAGCCAACCTCTTCGTCATAGGTAAAGGCGAAATGCAGCGGTCTGTCGCCAATGCGATCCGCGAAATGGGGGGCCATCGCAAGTGTCGCTGCGATGAAGCCCTTCATGTC
>NZ_JAEPMO010000057.1 GCF_017643905.1 Marivita sp. | reverse complement strand
TGTTGGCAGAGGCTCGTGCGCAGGGAGCGTTCGACGACGCGACACTTACCGAGGTCGAAGCGTTCCTCAAAGCACCCCGCGCGTGGCAGGACGCCCGGAGGTAAGATCGCTGTAGATCGGGCAGCCAAGCGTCTGGCGCAGTGCCCCGATCAGGTCATCTAGCGTTTCGGCATGAACATACATGCCGCCGGTTTCATCCGCGAGGCAGCGGGCCACCGGCTCTATCGGGGCGTCGAGCGGTTGGTCCGGCCAAACGAAGTGTTCGCCGCGTACGCGGAACCCAATGACATGCACCGTCATATCCGCACCCCGCGCCAAATCTGCGGCCAGCGCGCAAGGCGCCCCGCCGCAGGTTTCCTTGCCATCGGTCACCAGAACGATCACGCCCGGTTTGTGCGTGTAGTCAAGAACCGCAGCGGCCTGCGCAATGGCATCTGTCAACGGCGTCTCACCCTCGGGCTGCAAGCGGTCCACTTCTGAGATCATCCGGTCCGCCGCATCGGCTTCCGGGGTAAAGCGCAGGCGCACGCTGTCGCAGCTTGACATGGCGCCGGGGCCGTAGGTGATCAAACCCATCCGTCGCATCGGTGCCACTTGGGGCATGACCGTGCGCATCGCCCGGCGGGCATCGAAAATGCGCGGTTCGTCCAGAAGGTTGAAGCCCATTTCAGCCATCGACCCGGAGCCATCAAAAACGACCATGGCGTCTTGCGTGCAGGCGGACTGGGCATGTGCTGGGGTGACCCCGATTCCGAAAGCAACCAAAGCGGATAGAATCGTTTTCATCTCTCGGTGCCTGTGAACCGTTGAATTCCGATCGTGACACATTCGAAACGCATTTGTAAACGCTGTGTAACAGACATCGCTGGCGACTTGCCGCGTGTTTCCTTGGCCACAGCGACTCGCCCACGCTACCAGATGTTGACGAAACACCCTCGGTTCGCGCAAGATAGGGAGCACACTCCCGCACACAGCTTATCCACAGGATATACATTTTGCCCTTCGCCGGACATATCGCTAACTCGGTCCCGGGAACAGTTGGGGGTGCTGCATGAACGAGATTACGACATTCAATCCCACCGGCGCCGAGATCCAAAACCCCGAAACCATGCCGCACTCGATCGAGGCCGAGCAGCAATTGCTTGGCGCGATTTTGACCAATAACGATGTGTTCGACCGCGTGGCATCAATCATCGGGCCGCAGCATTTTTTCGATCCGGTCCACGCACGGATCTACGAAATCGCGTCTGCCCGGATCGCCAAGAACAACCTTGCTTCACCCGTGACGCTGAAGGCGTTCATGGAAGATGACGAGGGTCTGAAAGAACTGGGCGGTCCCGCCTACCTCGCGCGATTGGCCGGGGCGGCGATCAGCTCGTTCGCAGTGCGCGACTATGCGCAGATGATCTACGATCTGGCCGTGCGGCGTGACTTGATCTCTCTTGGCCGCGACATCAGCGCAAAGGCCGCCAAGGTGGATGTGGCCTCCGAACCGCGTGAACAGATCGTCGAAGCCGAACAGGCGCTCTACAAGCTGGCCGAACAAGGGCGGAGCGACACCGGGTTTCAAAGCTTTCTCAAGGCGGTAACAGACGCAGTTAATGTCGCCAACGCAGCGTACCAGCGCGAAGGTGGGCTGGCCGGGGTGTCGACCGGACTGGTTGATATGGACCGCAAGCTGGGCGGGCTGCATAAATCCGACCTGCTGATCCTTGCCGGTCGTCCGTCGATGGGAAAAACGTCGCTTGCGACCAATATCGCCTTCAACATTGCGAAAGCCTATCGCAAGGGCATCCGTCCCGACGGCACCGAGGGCACCGTCGAAGGGGGCGTTGTCGGTTTCTACTCTCTCGAAATGAGCGCCGAGCAGTTGGCCGCGCGGATTCTGTCAGAAGCGGCCGAAGTGCCGTCGGAACAGATCCGCCGCGGCGACATGACAGAGACCGAATTCCGACGCTTCGTGGATGCCGCCAAATCTCTCGAGGCCTGTCCTCTGTTCATCGACGACACGCCTGCCCTGCCAATCAGCCAACTTGCGGCCCGCGCCCGCCGCCTCAAGCGCACGCATGGCTTGGACGTGTTGATCATCGACTACCTTCAGCTGGTCAAGGGGACTGGCAAAGGCGAAAACCGCGTGAACGAGATTTCCGAGATCTCCCAGGGCCTCAAGGCAATTGCCAAGGAACTCGACATCCCCGTGATCGCGCTGTCACAGCTGTCGCGTCAGGTGGAAAGCCGCGAAGACAAACGCCCGCAATTGTCCGACCTCCGGGAATCAGGCTCCATCGAACAGGACGCCGACGTGGTGATGTTCGTGTTCCGCGAGGAATACTACAAGGAACGCGAAAAACCCGGCGAGCACGAGTTGGAAAAGATGGCAGCGTGGCAAGAAGAAATGGAGCGCCTGCACGGTCGCGCTGAAGTCATCATCGGCAAGCAGCGACATGGCCCCATCGGCACCGTCGAACTCAGCTTCGAAGGTCGCTTCACGCGCTTTGGCAACCTTGTCAAACCGTGGCAGAACAACGCTGGCGACATGTAAAAATCATCCACGGCACAGCACCGTCGTTACCAAAACCGCCGCAGTCCAAAGGCAAAGCACCCCGAGCGCTTTTTCACGCTTGACCGAACCCGCAGAGATGCACAAACACCGCGCATGGCACAGTCTGTATTAACGATTGATCTGGGTGCGATTTGCGCCAACTGGCGGGCGCTGGCCGCGATGAACGCGGGTGAGACCGCAGCCGTCGTGAAAGCCAATGCATATGGGCTTGGCTCTGCGAAAGTTGCAAAGGCGCTGGCGGACGAAGGGGTGAGAACGTTCTTCGTGGCGCAAGCCGAAGAAGGCGTCATCGTGCGCGAGGCCCTTGGTGCGGGTGCGACGATCTGTGTCTTCGGCGGGCACATGGACGGCGATGCGCCTTTGCTGCGCGACGCAAATCTTGCACCGATGATCAACTCCATCGACCAGATGCTGCGCCATGTCGAAGCCCTGCCCGGCCACCCGTTTGGCGTCCAGCTGGACAGCGGTATGAACCGTCTGGGGATGGAACCTGCCGAATGGTCCGCGCTGCGCGACATCGCGCTGAGCCAGAAACCGGTTCTTGTGATGAGCCACCTCGCCTGTGCCGATGAACCCGGCCACGGTATGAATGAGTTTCAGCTTCAGACCTTCCGCCAGATGACCGATGGCATCGACGCACCCCGGTCTCTGTCGGCAACGGGCGGCACGCTCCTTGGCCCGGACTACCATTTCGACATGACCCGCCCCGGCATTGGCCTTTACGGCGGTTTGCCTTTCGTCGATGCACGCCCTGTCGTGTCGCTTGAGATACCGGTGATCCAGGTGCGCGACGTGAACCCCGGCGAATCCGTGGGCTATGGCAACAGCTGGGTCGCCCGCGTTCCCGGCAAGATCGCAACGATTTCCGCCGGTTACGCTGACGGGATTATCCGAGCGATGGGCCCCAAAGCTCATGTCTGGGCTGGTGAGACCCGCTGCAAGATCGTGGGTCGCATTTCCATGGACCTGATCGGGGTCGACGTCAGCGCAGTCAAGGAGATGCCCGACACGGTCGAGCTGTTGGGTCGGCACCAATCGGTCGACAGCCTTGCCGACGCGGCAGGCACCATCGGATATGAGATTCTGACCTCGTTGGGATCGCGTTACGCCCGCACCTATCTCACACCGTGACGGCGCGGCGGGTATGAGCTTTTTCGAACCTTCTCCTATCCTGCTAGCCTTCATATTTGTGCAGCGCTTCGTGTTTTTCGAAGTGCTGGGGTTGATTGCCCTGCTGCGTCTGATCGTCGGGCGCGGGATCGCGCGTGTCCCGGCACTTCTCACCCTGCTGATCAGCCTAGCCGCGATCTTCGCCACCTTTGCCCCTGTCCTGAATCTGCAATCGCTACCACTCTACGCGGACATCGCACGCTTGATGGCATCCGGCGGCGGCATGGTCCTGCCCCTTGTGGCATCGGCGGTTTTCGCCACCTCCCTTGTTTTGCCACAACGCCACTGGCGCTGGATCGACCCCGTTCATGTTGTGGGCATGCTTGCCTTTCTGGGCCTCTGGGTCGCGACGCGCGTCTAGGCGATGGCGGTGCTAAAATGGATCAATCTGACGCTGCTGGTGCTCTACCCGGTGGCATGGGCCGCACCATTGATGCGTGCCGGGCTGTTGCCGCTGTTCGGACTGAGTGAAATCAGTGTCCTGACCGGGCTTCAGGCCCTGTGGGAAACCGATATCCTACTGGCGCTGATCGTCACGGTCTTCGCGCTTGTGGCACCCTACCTGAAAACTGTTGGTCTGGCGCTGGTTCAGTTCAAACGTCTCAGCCGACGCACTCTGTCCGCGCTTGCCCTGATGGGCAAACTTGCGATGGCAGATGTGTTTCTGATTGCCATCTATATCACCGTTGTGAAGGGCATCGGCATCGGCCGGATCGAAACGGCCTGGGGGCTTTACCTTTTCACCGCCTGTATCCTTGCCTCTCTGCTCATAAGCGTCGTGGAAAGCCGTCGCACCCGGGATTGATCACGGATCGGAAACAAACCCTCAAACTGGGGCTGATTGTTCACATCTGCGCTGGCAGTCGGAAAAACCGTTAAGAAACAGTATGTCGAAAGATGCGTTCGGCATAAAGTCGCCGATGTTGCCGACGCTTAGATGGTTACTTGGGGGTATCCGATGATTGGTGCGATGCGGTCGCTCGTTGTTTCAACGGGCTGGGTCATGCAGCGTTTGATGTTTTTGTCCGTGGCCCTGCTTGGGCTTGGTTCGCTTGGATACACGCTGGCTTGCACGTTCGGCTTCGCGCCTTGGCTTGAGATGACCGCTACATTTGGGGGTGTCGGCTATCCCCAAGCCGGACAGGTTGTGCAGATCGGCGTCACAGCGCTGTTGCTTGGGCTGTGCGTTTTCTTGCCTGCAAACGCCCGCATCATGGCGCTCGAGACTTCGCACCGGCGCTTCCATATCGGGATGGAGGATGTGGCGCGCGCCTACCGGGCCTCCCATGCTGCAGACCGCGAAGGCGTGTTCAAGCTGAAGTCGGAATTCGATTCGGTACGTGAACGGATGGCTTATCTGCGCGATCACCCGGATCTAGCCGAACTGGAGCCCTCCGTGCTCGAGATCGCCAGCCAGATGAGCCATGTCTCGCGCGATCTGGCGGACACCTATGCCGAACGCAGCATCGAACGCGCCCGCGATTTCCTGATCCAGCGCCAGCAGGAAATCGAAGACTTCAACACGCGCCTTGATGCGGCCAAAGCCACCGCTGCCGAAATGCGCGTCTGGATCGACAAGGTGGAGCTTGAGGAAAGCGTGGCGCAGGCTCAGTTGAGCCGTCTGCAAGGCGAATTGTCCGACCTGCTGCCCGAACTGTTCGGCCCTGAGGCAGCGCCGACCCTGCCCCCCCGCAAGTCATCGAACCTGCGCGACGCATCGGATCAATGGGACGAACCGCCAGATTTCCCCGACAACGACGACAACCGCATCGTCGCCCTCCTCGCGCGGCGCGCAGCCGAATAACCACGGACCAGCAGCCGCCGCTTGCAGGCCCGCGCGGCTTGGGTCACAAGCGTCGTCATGGCGAAATCCTCCGCAACCTTTGTCTGCCAGTCCTGTGGAAGCACGACCACCAAATGGTCGGGCCGCTGCGATGCGTGCGGCGAATGGAACTCCATTGTTGAAGAGGTGCCGCTGGCCGCTGGTCCCGCGACCAAAACGCTGGGCGCGTCCAAAGGCCGATCCCTGCCTCTGAGCGATCTATCGGGCCATGAAGCCCCACCGCCCCGGACCATGTCGCGACTGGATGAACTGGACCGCGTTCTGGGCGGCGGGCTGGTGCCGGCCTCGGCGCTGCTGGTGGGCGGCGATCCAGGTATCGGTAAATCGACGCTTCTTTTGCAGGCGGCGGCGGCCTTTGCCAATGCCGGTCTCAAAGTCATCTACATCTCGGGCGAAGAGGCCAGCGCACAGGTGCGGATGCGCGCCGCACGTCTCGGTCTGCGGGATGCGCCGGTCAAACTGGCGACCGAAACCAATTTGCGCGACATCCTGACGACGCTGGAAAACGAGAAACCCAATCTGGCGATCATCGACTCGATCCAGACCATGTGGGCCGACAACGTGGCCTCTGCCCCGGGCAGCGTGTCACAGGTGAGGGCCTCGGCGCATGAATTGACCAGCTTTGCCAAGCGGCGCGGCACATCGGTGATCCTTGTGGGCCATGTCACCAAGGATGGACAGATTGCAGGCCCCCGCGTTGTCGAACACATGGTCGATACGGTGCTCTATTTCGAAGGCGAACGCGGGCACCAGTTCCGCATCCTGCGCGCCGTCAAGAACCGCTTCGGCCCGGCGGATGAAATCGGTGTGTTCGAGATGACCGGCAGCGGTCTGGCCGAGGTTGCGAATCCCTCGGCCCTGTTCCTGAGCGAACGGGGCGACCCGTCCCCCGGCTCTTCGGTCTTTGCCGGGATCGAAGGCACGCGTCCGGTTCTGGTGGAATTTCAGGCGCTTGTGGCTCCGACGCCACACAGCCAACCACGCCGGTCTGTGGTCGGCTGGGATGGCGGGCGCCTTGCGATGATCCTTGCCGTACTCGAAGCGCGCTGCGGTATTCCGTTTGCCGGATTGGATGTTTATCTCAATGTTGCAGGTGGCATGAAGGTCAGCGAACCCGCCGCTGACCTTGCCGTTGCGGCAGCTTTGCTGTCCGCCCGCGAGGACATAGCCCTGCCTGCCGAGACCGTGGTTTTCGGGGAAATCAGTCTGTCCGGCGCGCTCCGCCCCGTGGGGCAAACCGAAAATCGGTTGAAAGAAGCACAAAAACTTGGTTTTACCGCCGCGATAGTGCCAAAGGGTGGCAAATCCGTGCCCCGTGACGGGATCACGGCGACCGAGATTGACGCCTTGGCAAGCTTTGTTGGTGATGTGTTCGGCGCAGGGTAGCGCCATCCGTAGAAAAGAAGGGCAAGGGACCGATGGAAGGGTTCACCATTATTGACGGCGTGGTCGCCGTCGTCATCGTGCTGTCTGCGCTTCTGGCCTATTCGCGCGGCATCGTCCGCGAAGCCATGGCCATTCTCGGCTGGGTCGCCGCGGCTGTTCTGGGCTTCATGTTTGGCCCTCAGGTGCGTCCTTTGATGACGGAAATCCCGGTCATCGGTGAATTCATGACAGGAAGCTGCGAACTCAGCGTGATCGGCGGGTTTGCTGCCGTGTTCACGGTGGCGCTTGTCATCATGTCGTTCTTCACCCCGCTCTTTTCCACCATCGTGCAACGCTCTGCCTTGGGTGGTGTCGATCAGGCGCTTGGCTTCCTCTTCGGCGTGGCGCGCGGCATTCTGCTCGTGGCGGTGGCGTTCTTTGTCTACCAGGTTGTCGTCACCTCGCAGGATATCGCGATGATCGACGACAGTCGGTCCGCCGTGGTCTTCAGCCGCTTCACCGGCCAGATCGAAGAGCAGAACCCCGAACAGGCCTTGGGCTGGATTACTGCGCAATACGAAGCGCTGGTGGGCGTGTGTGATGCCCCTTCGGACAGCGACACCTGAGAAACATCCATCAACCTGTCGCGGAAACATGATAGTTTCGTGACACCGGCCCTCATGGCGCTTAAGAGGGGGCAATCTCTGCTGCCACGGATTCGGAGTACCGATTTGTCCGACACCCAGATGCCACCCGCCCATCCCTTTGATGACGACAAGCTGAAAGAAGAATGCGGAATCTTCGGCGTGGTCGGTGTCACCGATGCGGCGAACTTTGTCGCCCTTGGCCTGCACGCCCTGCAGCATCGCGGTCAGGAAGCCGGAGGGATCGTGTCTCACGACCCTGAACATGGCTTCAACAGCGCCCGGCGCTTTGGCTATGTGCGGGACAATTTCACCAGTCAGAAACTGATGGAAACGCTGCCGGGCCCGCTCGCCATCGGTCATGTGCGCTACTCCACTGCCGGGTCCAAGGGACAAACCCAGATACGCGACGTGCAGCCCTTCTTCGGCGAGTTTTCAATGGGCGGGGCGGCGATTGCCCATAACGGCAACATCACCAATGCCGACGCGCTGCGCCGCGAACTGATCGAACGTGGTTCGATTTTCCAAAGCTCCAGCGACAGCGAATGCATCATTCACCTGATGGCGCGTTCGCTTCAGCGCAACATCCCCGAACGCATGGAAGACGCGCTGCGCCGTGTCGAAGGTGCGTTCTCGGTGGTGGCCATGACCCGCACCAAGCTGATCGGAGTGCGCGACCCGCTGGGTGTGCGTCCGCTTGTTCTGGGCAAGATCGGCGATGGCTGGGTTCTCAGCTCGGAAACCTGTGGTCTCGACATCATCGGTGCAGAATATGTTCGCGAAATCGACCCCGGCGAGATGGTGGTTATCACTGCCGACAAAGGCGTTGAGTCGATCCGCCCGTTCCGCCCGCAGAAATCGCGGTTCTGCATTTTTGAGCATGTCTATTTCTCGCGCCCTGACAGCATCATCGGCGACCGCTCGGTCTATGAGACCCGCCGCCAGATCGGTGTCGAACTGGCCCGCGAAACCTCGGTCGAGGCTGATCTGGTCTGCCCGGTGCCCGACAGCGGAACCCCTGCAGCCATCGGCTATGCGCACGAGTCGGGCATTCCCTACGGCATGGGCATCATCCGCAACCAGTATATGGGCCGCACCTTCATCGAACCGACGGAACAGATCCGCAATATGGGGGTGCGCCTCAAGCTCAACGTCAACCGTGCGCTGATCAAGGGAAAGCGGGTGATCCTTGTGGATGACAGCGTGGTGCGCGGCACCACCAGCCGCAAGATCAAGGAAATGATCCTCGACGCAGGCGCTGCCGAGGTGCATTTCCGCATCGCCTCCCCCCCCACAGCGTGGCCGTGTTTCTATGGCGTGGACACCCCGCAGCGGGAAAAGCTGTTGGCCGCCACCATGTCCGAGGACGAGATGCGTGACCATCTCGGCGTCGACAGCCTGAAATTCATCTCGCTTGATGGTCTTTACCGCGCGGTGGGCGAAGCCGCGGGGCGTGACCCCAAGTCGCCGCAATATTGCGACGCCTGTTTCTCGGGCGAATACCCGGTGAAACCGTCCGACATGGTGGAAAAAGGCTTCCAGATGAAGGCCGCCGAATAACCCTCGGCGACCTTCCGCGCAGGGTGCGGACACCCCCTGTTCATCACACTCAAGAGCACCCATGTGACCGGTCGAGCGTAACAACAGACCGTGACACATGGCACAGGACACCACCCCTCCCCAGGTCGCCGCAACGGCGACCCAGACCACCAATGACCTTGGCGGCGCAGTGACCCTGCTGGGCACATTCGGCAGCCAGAACGACCCGCAGGCGCTGCTGAAACTGCGCGGCGGCAAGACGACCACCGTCTCGCGCGGTGATCGTGTGAACGGTCAGACCGTCGTCGCCATCGAAGACGGCCGCGTGGCACTGGCCCGCAACGGCACGGCGCATTGGCTCGACATGCCCGCGCCGAACGCCTGATCTTCTCTGGTTCGAAAATACTTCGGGGGAGTCGCGCTTGCGCGACGGGGGCAGCGCCCCCAATCCCCTCTCCACAAAGAAAAACCCCCGCCGATCACTCGACGGGGGCATCTTTTACCGTTTGGTAAAATCAATCAGGCGCGGCGCGCCGCCAGCGCTTTCCACGCCCCGGTCACCACCAGTGCCGCGATCACCGCCTTGACCGCATCACCGATCAGGAAGGGCGCGATGAAGTAGGTCCAGTAATAGCCGATCTCCTGACCGACCCAGCCCGCCTCGACGCCGCTCACCGACGCAACCGCCATCGGCCACGCGATGCCCGGGATGTAGAGAAGCGCTGCCAGCACCAGCGTCACCAGCGCGGTCGACACAAAGCCCTTCGCGATGCCGCGATCCGCCGCCAGACCGGCCAATCCCGCCATCAGGACAAAGCCCAGAAGGAAGCCCGCGGTCGGACCGGCAAAGGCCAGACCGTTAATGCCGCCCGCGAAAACCGGCAGACCCATCGCGCCATAGCCCAGATAGGTCACCAGCGTCGCGGTGCCAAGCCGCGCGCCAAAGCTCAGGCCGACGATCAGGATCGCCAGTGTCTGCAGCGTCATCGGAACCGGAAAGAACGGCACCGACACCTGTGTCGCAGCCGCGATAACGGCCGCACCGCCCAGCGCGAGCAGCGCGTGACGGAACAGAGTGGTCTTGCCCAAGGCAGCTTGCGTCAATGTCATGGCGAATGTCCCTCATGTCTCTGAAATTTGTCCCAGTTAATTCTGCAAATGCAGCATCAAGTCAAGCACTGCCCTCTTGCGGGCGGGGCGGCAAAAAGGCATGTGACAGGACATGACGGACACAACTCGCCCCCTCGCGCTGGTCACCGGCGCTTCACGCGGTCTTGGCTTTGCTCTGGCAGAGGCTCTGGCCGACACCCATCACATCATCGCCGTCGCGCGCACCGTGGGCGGGCTCGAAGAGCTGGATGACCGCATCCAGTCCAAAGGCGGCAGCGCCACTCTGGCGCCGATGGACATCACCAAGCCCGATGCGATGGCGCAGCTGTGCCGCTCGGTACATGACCGCTGGGGCCAGATTTCGCTTTGGGTTCATACGGCGATCCATGCCGGGCCCCTTTCGCCGGTGGATCACCTTGATCCCAAGGATTGGAAAAAGTCGGTGTCAATCAATCTCGACGCGATGTCCCATCTGGTGCCCTATATCTCGCCGCTCTTGAAACGCGACGGCAGCGCGGTGTTCTTTGATGATCCGCATGGCGGTGAAAAGTTCTTTGGCCATTATGGCACCACCAAGTCGGCGCAGATTGCGCTGGCGCGGTCGTGGCAGGCAGAGACGGTGTCGATCGGACCGAAGGTGAAGATCCTGACGCCCAAACCAATGGCAACCCATGTCCGGGCACGGTTCTTCCCGGGCGAAGACCGGAGCGTTCTGGCCTTGCCAGCGGCCGAAGCAGCGCGGTTGTTACCGGAACTCCTCGAAGGGTGATCCGGGTTGCGGATGCGTCGACGCATCCGCGATTTTGCGTCAACGCAAAATCCTCCAGCGGCCGAAACCCGGCGGATGCTTGCCGCAGGGCGGGGCTTGGCCTATTCAGGACAAAAGCAAGGCAGAGCAGATGCGCATACTCATCACCAATGACGACGGGATCAACGCACCGGGGCTGAAAGTGTTGGCCGAGATCGCCCATGATATCGCTGGCCCCGATGGCGAGGTCTGGACCGTGGCCCCCGCCTTTGAACAATCCGGAGTCGGGCATTGCATCAGCTACACCCATCCGATGATGGTCAGCGACATGGGCGAGCGCCGCTTTGCCGCCGAAGGCAGCCCGGCGGATTGCGTGCTGGCGGGCCTGCATGACGTCATGTCCGACTGTCCCCCCGATCTGGTTCTCTCCGGGGTCAACCGCGGCAACAACTCGGCCGAGAACGCGCTCTATTCCGGCACGCTGGGCGGCGCGATGGAAGCTGCCCTGCAAGGCATCCCGGCGATTGCGCTGTCGCAGTATTACGGCCCCGACAATGCGCAGGCCGACGACCCGTTCGAGGCCGCGCGGGTCCACGGGACCGAAGTGATCCGGCGGATTCTTGCCCATGATCCGAAAGACCAGACCGGCTACCGCCTGTTCTACAACGTGAACTTCCCGCCCGTCCTGGCCGATGCGGTGAAAGGCACCCGGGTCACCCCGCAGGGCATCCGCGAGGGCACGCGGTTTTCCGTCGAGCCGCACAATTCCCCATCGGGGCGCCGCTTTCTCTGGATCAAGGGCGGCGACCAGCGTGCGCCCACCGCGCCGGGCAGCGATGCGTCGGAGAACCTTGCCGGCTATATCAGCATCACGCCGATGCGCGCCGACCTGACCGCCTCGGACCAGCTCGGCGCCATGCAGGACGCCTTTCGCTGATGGAGAATGCGGAACTCAAGATGCAGTTCCTCTATGCCCTTCGCTCTCGTGGCGTGACCAATGCCGCCGTTCTTACCGCAATGGAGCAGATCGACCGCGCGCCCTTCATTCGCGGCTATTTCGCCGAACGCGCCTATGAAGACATGCCCCTGCCCATCGCCTGCGGCCAGACCATCAGCCAGCCTTCGGTCGTCGGTCTGATGACGCAGGCGCTGGAAGTGAGCCCGCGCGACACGGTGCTCGAAGTGGGGACTGGGTCTGGGTACCAGGCTGCGATCCTGAGCCAACTGGCGCGCCGCGTCTACACGGTGGACCGCCACCCGCGACTGGTGCGCGAGGCGCGCGAAGTGTTTGACCAGCTGGGCCTGACCAACGTGACAGCTTTCACCGCGGATGGCAGCTTTGGCTTGCCGGACCAGGCCCCCTTCGACCGCATTCTGGTCACGGCCGCTGCCGAGGACCCGCCGGGGCCGCTGTTGGCGCAGCTCAAGGTGGGTGGCATCATGGTGCTGCCGGTCGGTCAATCGGATGCGGTGCAGCATCTGATCCGGGTGAGACGGACGCCCGAGGGACTCGATTACGACGAATTGAGGCCCGTCCGCTTTGTTCCGCTGGTCGAAGGGGTAGCCCGCGACGGTTAATCAAGGCATAATAGCGGGCGACGACCGGGGCACAACCGGCGCATTTGAGGATATCGACATGGCTGATCGCACAGTTTCCCGACGTTTTGGTTTTCGAGTTGGCACCAGTCTTTCGCTTCTGGCGCTTCTGGCCGGCTGTTCCGAACCGATTGATATTGACATGCGCGGCTTGATGAATGGCGGCTTCAACACCGCGGACGCCGCCCGCGCTGCAACCGCCCCTCGGCCTCAACCCGATGACCGGGGCGTGATCTCTTACCCCAATTACCAAGTGGCCGTCGCGCGACGGGGTGACACGCTTGCGCAGCTTGCGTCCCGCGTTGGGCTGCCCGCAGACGAGCTTGCCCGCTACAATGGCGTTCAGACTGGAGACGCGTTGCGCGCGGGTGAAATCATCGCCCTGCCCCGCCGTGTGGCCGAACCGTCGCCCGCCACGGGTGCCGTGACCACAGGTCCGATCCGCCCCGCCTCCGAAATCGACATCACCACGCTGGCCAGCGACGCCATCGACCGCTCACCGGCGACACCGGCCGCAGCGCGTCCCGCCACGCCCCAGACTGGCGCGGAGCCGATCCGTCACCAGGTCAAGCGCGGAGAAACCGCGTTCACGATTGCCCGCCTTTACAACGTGTCGGTGCGGTCCCTGGCCGAATGGAATGGTCTGGACAGTTCGTTCACCCTGCGGGAAGGCCAATATCTGCTGATCCCCGTCGTCACTGCAGCAGCCCCGCGTGACGAGGTTACGCCTCCTCCGCCTGGCGCAGGATCGCGAACGCCCGAACCTCCCTCGGCATCGCTGCCCCTGCCGGACGAGCCTACACCTCCGGCCGCAGCGCCTGTTGCCACGGCTGCGGCTGCCGCGCCTGTCGCGAATGTCGGGAACCAGACGTCTGCCAGTGCATCAAATGCCGCGATGGCCTTCCCGGTGCAGGGCAGCATCATTCGCGAGTATTCAAAGGGGCGGAACGACGGGATCGATATCGGCGCATCGGTTGGCACCGCCGTCAAAGCGGCTGCCAGCGGTCAGGTGGCCGCGATCACGCGCAACACCGAAGGCATCAACATTCTGGTCATCCGTCACCCGGACAATCTGCTGACAGTCTATACGCATGTGGACAATATCACGGTCGCCAAAGGTGATGCGGTGAGCCGGGGGCAATCGATCGCCAAGGTGGCTGATTTTGAACCGTCGCGGGTGCATTTCGAGGTGCGCAAAGGCTTCGACAGCGTTGATCCGATGGACTATCTGCGCTGAGCAACGCATCCCATTCGACAGTCGAACATAAACGATTTTTAAACGCGTGCCCGATTATTCTGCGAATAATCGGCGCCGCGGGACGCGATCATTTTGCCCAGACGCGGCAGGCGGGCTTTCTTCAGCAGCTTGCGCACGTCCCAGATTTGTCCCGACAGACGGTTCGCTTCGTCATGCACCGCCGCAACCGCACGTTCGACTGCGTCAGGGGCACTGGCGTACAGCCCAACCAGAAAGTCGTCCGGATCGGACCGCGACAGCCCCTCTTCTGCAAGGATGTTGCGCGGGAAATCCTTGGCATTAACGGTCAAGATCACATCGGCATGGCCAGCAATGGCGGCCGCAAGGACATGGACATCATTGGCATCGGGCAGCCACAACCTGGCCCGCAATCCGTCTGGTACCGACACGGTCGCTTTTGGCCAGCGGGCCGTGACCATGGCGATCTCGGCATCTGCCTGAACCTGTCCTTGGGGTCCCAACTTGGCCGCAGCACGACACCATTCCCCCAAAATACGCTCCGACCACAACGGCTCGAACAGTCCTTCTGCGGCGACCGCCAGCAAGACCTCTCGCATCACCGTCGGATAAAGGACACAGGTGTCGAGGCAGACTTTCACAGACGGAAGAACAGCGCTTTGAGATAACCGGATTCCGCCAGTTGCGGCATCAAAGGATGGTCCGGTCCCGCCTGCCCCGTATGGATCAGTTGCGCGCGGCGGCCAGCCCGACCGATTCCCCGCAGGCAGGCACCGGTGAAGGCCGAAAGATCAACCGCATGAGAACAGGAGCAGAGAACGAGATACCCATCTTCTGCCACCAAGGGCGCGGCCAACCGTGCCACGCACTCATAGGCACGCAGGCCGGCTTCGCGCGCGTTATTGGAGGGCGCAAAGGCCGGTGGATCGCAGACCACGAGGTCAAATTCTGTCTGCTCTTCCCCCAAAGACGTCAGGACCGCAAAGGCATCGCCCTTTGTGGTTGTCAGACGGTCACCGGCACCCATATGCGCCGCGCCTTGGATCGCAAGTTCCAGAGCGGGGTCTGACCCATCGACGCAATGTGCAGACATCGCGCCACCTGCAAGACCAGCAAGGCCGAACCCCCCGACATGGGAAAAGACATCTAGCACCCGAGCCCCTTGGGCAAGACGCGCCGCGAAGGCGTGGTTTGGGCGCTGATCGAAGAAGAGACCTGTTTTCTGACCCCCCATGAGGTCGGCCATGTAAGTCGCGCCATTCATCTCGACAGGAATCGCGGCTGTGGGCGCATCGCCCAAAAGCACGGCATCCACATCGTCCAGACCTTCAAGCGACCGTCCCCGCCCCCCTGCGTTCTTGAGGATGGTGGTCACACCGGTGACGTCGGCCAAGGCGGCGGTCAGGTGCGGCAAGAGCACATCTGCCCATGCGGCGTTGGGTTGCACCACGGCGATGTCGCCAAAACGGTCGATGATCACACCCGGCAAACCATCGGCTTCGGCATGGATGAGCCGGTAGTAAGGCGTCGGGAAAAGACGTTCGCGCAGCGACAATGCTTTGCGCAGCCGCTTCGCGAACCAATCCTGATCCGGATGCGCCGCCTCTGGGCTATCCAGCACACGACCGATGATCTTGGAATTCGGGTTCACCGCGACAAGCGCAAGCGGGCTGCGCTCGGCATCCTCCAACACAGCGATGGTGCCGGGTGCCATGGCGCGGGTGCGGCGGTCAGTGACAACCTCGTTGGCATAGACCCAAGGATAACCGCGCCGAATGGCTTGCGGTTTGGTTTTGGGCAGGAGGCGGATTACAGGTAAAGGGGACGGTGTCATACCGCCCCCTTTACGCCCCTCGCTCCAAAGGGGGAAGCCGTCTTTTTCGGCTCAGAGATCGTTGATGGCCTGCAAAAGACCAAGGTTTGCTGTGACATGCCCACCGGGCACCGTCAGTTCTTCTCGGAACACCTTCGAGAGATGCGCGACGATGCGCACCTTTTGGGTTTCGCCGCGCCCCTCGGCGGCCATGGCATCTTGCCCCCCAAGCGCGTCGAGATCCGCGCTGACCTCTTTGCTGGGGCCAATGGGCTGACCGGTGGCAACGTCGACAAGGCGATACCGGAATTCGATGTCATGGACGCCCCCCACTGTGTAGCGCGCCTTTTCAGAAAGCGCGTGGAACCGCATCACCTGCACATCGAGTCGCACCGGGCGCGCACCATCGATGCGCGTGGCTGCATCCCGAAGACCGGCCTCAAAGATCGCCTTGACCTGCTGATATCGGTCGCCAAGCGGTTCGCCGCGCCAGACGATGTCGCCGATTGGATAATAAAGGTTGCGTTCGTTCACCTTGACCGACCGTGGGACATTCACGGTGAAACTGTCGATCCGCACGTCAGGAGGCAAAGGCGTTCCAAGCATTGTGTCGTCTGGCATCGCGGATCGGGTCGCCGAAGGGACGCTGCCACAGGCTGTCAGTGTCACCAACAGAATCGCGGCCAACAGTGGTTTGATCAAGTTACGCATTTGGGTGCCTATTTGTCTGGGCCTTGCTCGAATCCTCATGCAGAGACTGACGCGACAAATGGACCTGATCGGGGCGAAATCGGTACAATTTACAGCAAAATGTGACCGGCGTGCAGGCTTGAAGAACCGGAGATTGACCTTTACTGTTAGCGCTAACCTCACTACATGAACCACCAACCAAAGGCTGATCTTGCGCGGAGGCAACATGGCACACACTCTGAATGATACGATCAAACGCGTGACCGATCGTATTCAGGAACGGTCCGAAGCTCTGCGGGGCCGGTACATGGAGCGGATGCGTCAGGCCGCCGCCGAAGGCCCGCGTCGGGCCCATCTGAGTTGCGGCAATCAGGCCCACGCTTATGCCGCAATGGGACCGGATCAAAACAAGCTCGCGACCGAGCACAGCCCCAACATCGGCATCGTCACCGCCTATAACGACATGCTGTCGGCGCACCAACCCTTTGAAAAATATCCAGATATCATCCGAAACGCGGCCCGCGCGGCCGGTGGGACCGCACAGGTCGCAGGTGGTGTCCCCGCCATGTGCGACGGTGTTACTCAAGGTCAGGTCGGGATGGAATTGTCACTGTTCTCGCGCGATGTGATTGCGTTGGCCGCTGGTGTGGCGCTCAGCCACAACACCTTTGATTCAGCGCTTTATCTTGGCGTTTGCGACAAGATCGTACCGGGTCTCATCATTGCGGCCGGGACGTTTGGCTACCTGCCGGGCATCTTCATTCCCGCAGGACCCATGCCCTCTGGCCTGCCGAACGATGAAAAGGCCAAGGTGCGTCAGAAATTCGCCACCGGTGAAGTGGGTCGTGACGAGTTGATGAAGGCCGAGATGGCCTCTTATCACAGCCCCGGCACCTGTACCTTCTACGGCACCGCGAATTCCAACCAGATGCTCATGGAATTCATGGGGCTGCATCTGCCAGGCAGCAGCTTTGTCAATCCGGGCACGCCTTTGCGCGAAGCACTCACTGTTGCGGCCACCGAACGGGCGCTGGAAATCACGCAGCTGGGCAATGATTATCGCCCGGTCTGCGATGTGTTGGACGAAAAGGCCTTTGTGAATGGCATCGTTGGTCTGATGGCAACCGGCGGATCCACCAACCTCGTGCTGCACCTGCCCGCGATGGCACGTGCTGCGGGTGTGGACCTGCGGCTCGAGGATTTCGAGGACATTTCGTCCGTGACACCGCTGATGGCCAAAGTCTATCCGAACGGTTTGGCTGATGTGAACCATTTCCACGCGGCGGGCGGTCTGGGCTTCATGATCGGCGAGTTGCTCAAGGCCGGGCTGCTGCACGAAGACGTCAAGACGGTGGCGGGCGACGGTCTGCATCTTTACACGCAGGAACCCAAAGTCGCGGATGGGCGCGTGGTCTATGGCCCCGGTGCAGGCGAAACACAGAACGACAAGATCCTCCGCCCGGCCAACGATCCGTTCCAGTCCACGGGCGGGCTCAAACAATTGGAAGGCAATCTGGGCAAAGGCATGATGAAAACTTCTTCCGTGGCCCCCGAACGTCATGTGATCGAAGCCAAAGCCCGTGTGTTCCATGATCAGGATGATGTGAAGGTCGCCTTCAAGAATGGCGAATTCACGGAAGACACGGTTGTGGTTGTCCGCTTCCAGGGTCCAAGCTCAAACGGGATGCCGGAACTCCATAGCCTGACGCCCACTCTTGCTGTTCTGCAGGATCGCGGATTGAAGGTGGCGTTGGTCACCGATGGGCGGATGTCGGGTGCATCGGGCAAGGTGCCTTCGGCCATCCATGTCTCGCCCGAAGCGGCGAAAGGCGGCCCGCTGGCGCGTGTTCGGGATGGCGATCTGGTCCGGGTGGACGCGGTGAGCGGCCGGATCGACTGCCTTGCCGAAGACTTCGACCAACGTGAGCCGGTCACGGCCGATCTGAGCGGCAACGGTCACGGGGTTGGACGCGAGCTTTTTGCGGCCTTCCGCGCGAATGTTGGCCTTGCAGAACATGGGGCTGGCGTCGTTGTTTAACGCATCACTTTAAATAAACCTTACAAGTATCAGGATTCGATATGATGACGCCCCTTCAAGCCAGTGTTGAAAGCGAAAAACTCTGTCGCCTTGCGCCGATCATTCCGGTGCTGGTTGTGGACGATGCCGCCGTGGCGCGCCCCCTTGCAGAGGCGCTTGTGGCCGGAGGGCTCCCGGTGCTCGAAGTCACCCTGCGCACCGAGGCCGCGCTTGATGTCATCCGCGAGATGGCGCAGGTCGAAGGCGGCGTTGTCGGCGCGGGCACTCTGCTCACCCCGTCGGATGTGCAGAACGCCGTCGCCGCTGGTGCGCGGTTCGGCGTGTCACCCGGTGCCACCGACCGCTTGCTCGACGCCTGCGAAGCGGCGGACCTGCCGCTCCTGCCGGGGGCCGCAACGGCATCCGAGGCGATGGCGCTGCTGGAGCGGGGCTATACCGTTCAAAAATTCTTCCCGGCCGAAGCGAATGGTGGCGCACCTGCGCTCAAGGCCATTGGCGCGCCGATCCCGCAGGTTCGGTTCTGTCCGACAGGCGGCGTTTCGCTCAGGAACGCGCCGGATTATCTGGGCCTGTCGAACGTGCTTTGTGCAGGAGGAAGCTGGGTGGCCCCGAAAGACCTTGTGACCAAAGGCGATTGGAAAGCGATCGAAGAGTTGGCCCGCGAGGCGGCGCAGCTTTCGAGGTAAACACCGGAAAGAGCGTTCAACGCGTGTCTATCGCACAAACTGGTGCTCTACGCCTCCAGCTCGGCGTCCCAGTAAAGGAAATCCATCCAGCTGTCATGCAGGTGGTTCGGCGGAAATTTGCGTCCCAAGTTCATCAATTCCTGCGCCCCCGGCTGACGCGGTGGTTTGCGCAGGGACAGGCCCGCCTGCCGCAGGCTTTTCGACCCCTTACGCAGATTGCACGGCGCACAGGCAGCCACGACGTTTTCCCATGATGTGATTCCCCCCGAAGCGCGGGGTACGACGTGATCGAAGGTCAGTTCGCCCTTGGCACCGCAGTATTGGCAGAGAAATTCGTCCCTCAAGAAAAGATTAAAGCGCGTGAAGGCCACGCGCTTTTGCGGTTTGACGTAGTCCTTGAGCACCACGACACTCGGTATTCGGAGCGTCATAGACGGGCTTCGGACCACCTCGTCATATTCTGCGACGATATCGACCCTGTCGAGAAACGCCGCTTTGACCGCGTCCTGCCATGGCCAAAGCGACAGCGGATAATAGGACAATGGCCTGTAATCCGCATTCAGCACCAGCGCCGGGTGGTGCCGCAACGCACCCGGTTCGCGTACAAAAGCTGTTCTGAAATTGCCATCCATCGGGGGACTCGTCTCCTGCCCTGCCTGCCTGTTTCAGCCTCAGGACGGGCGCCCCGCCCCAATCTATGAACAACACTATATATCGCGGATAGCTTCGGGCAAGCCCCGCAATATGCGGTGTTGTTGCACGGCTAGCCCAATAAAATCACAGCTGCGTGACAGAAGGGTCAATCAGGGATCGAAAACACCTGACCGGGGTAGATCAGATCCGGATCACGGATGCGGTCGCGGTTGGCTTCGAAGACTTTGACATAGGCCGGGCCTTCTCCGTAGCGGTCGCGTGCAATGGCCCAAAGCGTGTTACCGGGCTGAACGGTGACCACTTTGATGACAGACGGCCCCCCGATGCGATCCGCAGCTTGCGCCAAGACAACCGGGTCTTCGCGACGGAACGGGCTTTCCACACGCGATGTCACGTCGCCAGAGGCATCCACCGCATCGACCCGTAATGTATAGGTGCCGGTGTCCACATCGGGCAGTTCGGCTCGCCATTGCCCGTCCGTGCCGATCTCGGTTGTGAGGATCGGCTGGTTATTGAGATAGACGCGCACAAATTCATCTGCCGTCCCGCGACCGGTTAGCGCGACCGCACCGGCATCTTCGTAGGTGATGGCGTCCAGTGCGATCTGGTCCAGCGCTTCGGGAGCGCTTTCGCCGGTTTGCAGCACGTTCACGCCTGCTTCGTTCGACAGGATCACCACAGGGGCCGCTGGTGCAGGAGTGGTTTCGAAAACGGGTGATGCTGCCGCGGGTTCGGATTGAGGTGCAGGGTCAGCCTGTGCCAATTCGGCAATCGGTTCGGTCGCGTCAACCTGCGCTTGCGCATCGGCTATTTGTTCGGGCGCCGTAGTCTCGACGGGTGCAGCCGCAACATCTTCAGACGCCACAACTTCAGGCGCGGGTGCTACAGCAGTGGTTTCGGTCTGGTCCGGGGCCACCGTCGCTTCCGATGCGATGGTTTGTGTGCTTTCAGACGGCGCATCTGCGGTGTCTACTGGCGTCTCGAGGGGTTGCCCTTCCGTTTCCGGTGCGGATTCGGTCGTAGCGATTGGCGCTACCGCCTCAGGCGCGGACGCAACATCGACGGCTTCAGGCTGCGGGTCTGCCTGTGGCGAGGGTTTTGGTTCGGCGCTGGGTGCTGGCGCTTCGGCGGCGCGGATGACGGGGGCAAGGATCACCTGATCTGCGCTTTCAACGCTTCCCTGCTCTGTCTCCGACAAGAGGCTGACGACGCGCGGTGCGTCGCTGGGCGGGAGGTCGAGGAAGGCCACGAATTTCCCGGAGCCGTCCACCTCGGCGCGACCGGCTTCGACCCCGTCGACCAAGACAACCACGACATTTGCACCCGATGCGCGTCCTGCAACCAGCGTCTGACCATCCGGCGCGACCCGAACGATATCGAAAGCGGGGGCAACGGCTGCCGGCGCATCCTGCGCATCCTGCGCATCGTTTTGAGTGTCCGCGACGTCATCAACCGCTGCTGTGCTCTCGTCTGTCCCGACGTCTGCGTCCGCAATCGGAGCGTCTTGCGCCGGCTCACGCTCAACGATGGCCGGTGTCGGTTCGGGATCGATCACTGCAACGAGTGGCGCTTCCGCTTCGGCGCGTGGCACATTGACCGTCGAGGACGGCGTAGCATCTGAATCGGGCTGAGGCTGTGGTTGCGCGACCAGTTCCGCAGACGTCGTTTCGGCGCCCTTCTTCGGAAACAGTACTCCACTGGCATAGACCGCCAACGCCACCGCGCCTGCGGCGGCCACGCCGCCCAGAACCAGCCCGGACGTGCCTTTTGCCAAAGCGAATTTACTCATTTTTCCCCAAGTGTCCGTGACAGAATGGCGTTACGCCATTCCCGCAGTTGAGCGTATCTATCAAGGCAGCTATCACGAGGCAACTTCCCACCTCTCGTCAAGGACATGCGCCCATGATCTCGAAGTCCATCTGTGTCTATTGCGGCTCACGTCCCGGTCGAAACACCGCTTATGCTGCAGCAGCCGATGCGCTTGGCCGCGCCATTGCTGGCGAAGGCTGGCGGCTGGTCTATGGTGCCGGCGATGTCGGATTGATGGGCATCGTCGCACGAGCGGCGCAGGATGCGGGCGGCGACACATTCGGGGTGATCCCAACGCATCTCATGGATCTGGAGGTGGGCAAGACCGACCTCACCCGCTTCATCATCACCGAAACCATGCATGAGCGCAAAAAGGTGATGGTAATGAATGCTGATGCCATCGTGGTTTTGCCCGGCGGCGCCGGGTCACTTGACGAGTTCTTCGAAGTGCTCACCTGGCGGCAATTGGGCCTGCATGGAAAGCCGATCATTCTCTTGAGCGTGGACGACTATTGGGCACCGCTGACCGCCTTGTTGGACCATGTGGTCGATCAGAGCTTTGCCGATGCGTCGCTGCTGGGGTTCGTTGAGACCACCACTTCGGCTTCTGACACCATCACAGCCCTGCGCCGCGCCCTGTCCTGAGTGAACGCGCTGCTGGAATAGATCGCGAGCGCTGTCCAGATCAGCGCAAAGGCGATCATGTGAACAACGCCGAAGGGTTCACCAAAGATCAGCACCGCGACAAGGAACTGAAGCGTCGGGTTGATGTATTGGACAATGCCCACCGTCGATAGGGTCAGTCGCCGTGCGCCGTAGGAAAACAGGATCAGCGGCAGCGCGGTGACCGGCCCCGACGCCACGAGCAAAAGCGATTGCGTCAGGTCCTGCCCGAAGGAACCGCCCTGCCCTGTGTGAAGGTAGATCAGCCAACCCAGTCCCAATGGGCAGAGAAGCAGCACTTCAGACGAGACCGAAATGACCGGTCCCAGATCAAGCCGTTTCTTGATCAGCCCGTAAAGGCCAAACGTGCTGGCCAGCACCAGCGAAATCCACGGAACGATGTGCAGCCCGATGGTCAGCGACATCACCCCCGTTGCGGCCAGCGTGATCGCGACCCATTGCAGGCGGCTCAACCGTTCGCCAAGGATCACACGGCCGATGAGCACCGCGACAAGCGGAAAGATGTAATAGCCCATCGACGCTTCGGTTGCGCGGCCTGCGTGGATCGACCAGATGAACAGGAACCAGTTGGCGGAAATGCACAACGCGGCGGCTGCGATGACCTTTACGGAGGCAGGGTTCTGCACAGCCCCCCAAAGGACATGCAAACGGCCCTGTAGGCCGATCACGATGCCGAAGAACACCAGCGACCACACCGTCCGATGCGCCAGCACCTCGTGCGAGGGAACGCCGCTCAACGCCTTGTAAAGCAAGCCGGACAGCCCCCAGATACAGCAGGCGGCGATCAGCGCGAGAACGCCTTTCCGGGTGTCTGTCATTGTGGGCCTCCACAGTCAGCGGTATCGGGCGACGCGGGGATACGCAAGAGCACGCGGCCCGCTTTGCAACACCGGATCAAAGAGCCCCTTTCTCCCGCATGTAGTGCAGCATCTCGGGGCGGTAGGCTATCATCTCTTCCGCGACGGCGGCGTGGGCCAGCATTTGCGTGCGATAGGTGGCGACTTCATCCGGCCAGACCAAGGTGGGAATGACCGGACCTTCGAAAAGCGCGATCCATTCCAGCGTGACGATGGTTCCGCAATCCCCCATCCAAAGACGGTTTCTGGGCAGGTCAGACCGCGCCAGCATCACGCCCAATGCCGACAGTCGCTTGGTGATCATGGCATGCGCTTCTTTAATCGCAACTTGGTCGCGCGCAGCAGGCGCAACATGTGGAAAGGTCAGGCGCAAAGCCGGTTCCAAACGTGTGTCGGAAAACCGCGACCGTTCCCGCGAAAGCGCGCGGCCGATCAGCGTGTCGGACAGCATGGGCCGGTCGGGGTACTTCTCTTCGAGGTATTCCGCAATCGCCTCGCTGTCTGTCAGCACCAGATCACCATCGACCAGCGCCGGGATGTTGCCCGATGGCACAATCGACAGATATTCTGCCGATCCCCCGCCACCGGGGGGCGGCGCTTCTTCGAATGGGATCTGCTTATGCCGCAACAGAATGCGCAGCTTAGCGCAGTAAAGCGAATGATCTGAGGTGTAGACGCGCAGCAAGTGTCACCTGTTCAAAATACAAAAAGCCCTGTCGCAGTGACAGGGCTTTTCGATGTCAGTGTCAAACCGATCAGGCGTTCGACAGTCGTTCTGCCACGTTTTCCCAGTTGACGAGGTTGTCGAGGAAGTTGGCCAGATACGCCGGACGCTTGTTGCGGAAATCGATGTAGTAGGAATGCTCCCACACGTCGCAGCCCAGAAGTACTGTCTGGTCAAAGCAGACCGGGTTGACGCCGTTTTCGGTCTTGGTGATCTTGAGCGTGCCGTCGGTGTCGACGACCAGCCATGCCCAACCCGAGCCAAACTGGCCTGCGCCAGCAGCAGAGAAGTCTTCCTTAAACTTTTCGACCGACCCGAACGCGTCGGCGATGCGCGACTCAAGCTCGCCCGGCATCTTGTTGTCGCCCGGGCCCATCATTTCCCAGAACTGGTTGTGGTTCCACAACTGGCTGATGTTGTTGAAGATCCCGTTCTGAGCAACGGCAGAGGCGTTGTATGTGCCTTTGATGATCTCTTCCATCGACTTGCCGTCCCATTCGGTCCCGGCGATCAGCTTGTTGCCATTATCGACATAGGCCTTGTGGTGCAGGTCGTGGTGGTACTCGAGTGTCTCTTTGGACATGCCTTTGCTGGCCAGCGCGTCGTGGGCGTAAGGCAGGTCAGGAAGTTCGAAAGCCATGGTGGTGTCCCCTCGTTGGTGCGTCAAATTACAAAGGCATACCTGATGCGGCGTTACGCCGAGGTCAAGCCTCAGGTCGGCCTTCTTTTCCTCAACGCTCCGAAGGCGGCATTGGTTCACTCAATAAATTCACCCAATCAGCGCAGTTATAGACTGGGGAAATGGATCAGCGGGAAGCAACCTGGCAGGAGCCGTATCCTTGGAAGCCATTTGCATATCCGAATGGGGTCGCCACGACATTCATGCGTTTCGCGGCTTTGACCCATGTGGCCCGATACTGCATCCGCGCCGTCTGTCCGCGCGAATCCTTAATTTTGACTTCCCAGCTAAAGGTAACGCGCTTGTTGTTTTCCGTGACAACCTGGCCTTCAATCGGTTTGCGATTGTTGAACGTAAGAACAATGTCATCCGAGATCACGACGCGGTCATTTGCAGGATTATGACCGACAAACAGGACTGCTGGAATCCACTTGGATGTCCCTGCTTCTTTCAATGCACAGGTATAGGTCGTTTGCGCAATGGCCGGGGTGGCCAGCATGAAAATTGTGCCGATTGATGCAATCAGTCGCTTCACTGTTGTCTCCGTCAATATCTCTTCGACGGAGAAGAACAGGCGAATTTGACCAACGCAAGTCTACTTTAAGACGAAAAGTGTCGGGCAGCCGAATTTTCGTCGGCAGCGGTGCTGAGCAATTTGAACATATATGCAGCCACCGACCGGAAACAGACCACACGCGCCGTGCTCACATCATCCATCCAGAACGCAGCAGCCACCTGTGCCATGCGCGTGCGGCGGACCATTCCGGGCTGGAATGCGTCCGGGCTCATATCCACGGGAGAGAGCTTGGCGATCACTTCGCGGTGTGCCCTGCCCTTGAGCTGGAACACCGCGCGGGCGTCCGACACATTGACAACCAAGGCATGCGCGCCTGCCAGTTTGACGACCAAGTCATTGGCTTTGTTCTGCGCCTCTTCGTAAGGGCACAGCAAAAGCGCTTCGTCAGGCGACATCCAAAGCGCGCCCGCGTTGCTGTGGAAGGCGGTTTCGCGGGTGCCCGGCAGGGTCACGCCGAACACGTCCTTGACCGCATTGATGATGTTGGGATCGGTCAGATCCCCACGCAGGGTCACCATACCCTGCCCCGCCAGTTCCTCGATCTGCACCAGACCGTCAAAGGATGCGCCACCCAGCGCCAGTGCCACGTCAGACATTCTGCTTCTCCCCCTCGGGATCAAAGAAGACCGGGTTCACGATCCGGGCTTTCTTGGGCGGGTTGCCGCCATTGGTGAAGGTGATCACGTCGCCCATCCGGTCAGGCCCATTCAGGACAAGCCCCATCGCAATGCCCTTTTTCAGGGTCGGGCTGAAATAGGTCGAGGTCACACGGCCTTCGGTGTTGGTCTGGCCGTTTTCGTTGGTCCCCTCGGCAATCGCATAAGCGCCGTCCTGCAAGACCGACCCATCGAGCGTTTCCAAGCCCACCAGCTTCCAGCGTTTGGGATCGGTCATATGCGACCGGGCTTGAGCGCGTTTGCCGATGTAATCCTCTTTCTTCTTCGAGATCGCCCAGTCGAGACCCAGATCCTGCGGGATCACCGTGCCGTCGGTCTCATCCCCGATCATGATGAAGCCCTTTTCGGCCCGCATGATATGCAGTGCCTCGGTGCCGTAAGGCGTGATGTCCCACTCCTTCCCGGCCTCGATCAGTTTGTCCCAGAACGCGCGGCCCAGATTGGCCGGAACGGCGATTTCATAGCTGAGTTCACCCGAGAACGAGATGCGATAGGCCCGCACGGGGAAGCCACCCAGTTCGCCGTCTTTCCACTCCATAAAGGCCAGCGCCTCTTTGGAC
>NZ_JAEPMO010000227.1 GCF_017643905.1 Marivita sp. | reverse complement strand
GGCAGTGCGCGCGTCGATCCGGTCGTTGAGTGCCAATGCCGCGACGCCGATTTCTGAGCGCAGGCGGACACGTCTGACCGTTCCGAGATCAAGCCCAGCGGCAAAGCCATATTGCCCGTCCATTGCCGACACCTGCGTCACACCATCTGCGGTCGCCGTCGCGAGCGTCAGGTTCGAACCCGCAACCTGCAGCCCGGATTTCGGGCCGAAGAAGCCGGGATCGGCCTGCAGGAAGTCCAGGGTCGAGAAGGCCAGCACCTGCGCGCCCTTGGTCGAGACCCGGGTCTCAGGCCCGGCGCGGCCGCCGCTGTCTTCAGCTCTCACGAGATACGTGCCGGGTTTCAACGGCACGACGGCGATGGCTTCGCCGCCGGAGACTCGATCCATCGAATAGCTGTCGGCCCAGGTGGCCGTCGCTTCCTTGGAATGCCGGATGACGATGTTGCCGCCCACGCGGACGTCGGGATCGGCTGAGCGTGTCCATTTGAGGATCGCAAGGCCACCCGCCGTTTGCAGTGTGACATTCTCGAGAGGCAATGGAGGGGCGGTAAGCCCGAGGATCTCTGCCTCGGTCTGTTGCCAAGGCGAAGAGACACCCAGAACCGAGATGGCTTTGACCCGGAAAGCCCAAGCCCCCGGCGCGATGTCGCGGATTTCGAGCGCGGTGCCATCAGTGCGGCCATAATCAATCCAGTCTGAAGCCCCCGTCATTTTGCCTTGCAGCTGATAGGCCGCGACAAAACCCGAAGGTGCAGCTTCCCAGCTGATCTTCGCCAGTACCTTCAGCCCACCCCCATCCCGCGTGATGTAGAGGTCCTCGGTGACCTGCGGCGCACCCGGCGCCGGAATGTCATAGGCGTTGGGTAGCGCCGTTCGTGGGGCGGCGGCGTAGATCTGCTGCTCGGACGCTGACCAGTCGTAGACCAAGGGCGAGGTCTCCCGCAGGACCAGCTCTGGGAGCAGGAGCGCTCCATCGCCCGAGGCTGTCAGATCAAGGCTGACCCCGTGCACCTCGAAGGGCTTCGCCGCAAAGCCCCAGCGAGCATAAGAGAGCGTCACCACATCGCCGACGGTGGCCGCCCAGGCGGAAAGCTTGCCCGAGAGCCGCACAGTCATTTGTCGACGCGCCCGCTCGAGCTCGATCTTCGCCAGCCGCTGCGCCATGGCGGCCGAGATCGTGAAGGGCAGCGAGACATCGCGCCATTTCCGCTCGCCGCCATCCTCGGCCAGATAAACATCCGAGGCATAGGCCGGGAAGTCATCCGGCTGCCAATCGTTTTCGGGGCTGACAAACTGCCCGCGCACGCCGTTGAAGTTCGACGACATCGTGACGCGCGTTGCGAGCGTCAGCCCGCCTTCGCGGACATTGTCCGAAGTGAGCGCCACATCAGGCGCGCGCCAGGCACCAGCATGAATGCGCCAGGACCCGCCCGAGAAGGCGCAGCGCCCGGCGAATGACGAGAGCAGTCCCTCGATGATCGTCTTCGGGACTTCTGAGAGGGTGATCACCCCATTGCAGGCATAGCGTGGCTCGGACCCGCCACCGGCCAGCGCGACGGTCTCGTCACAGATGTTCGCCGCCTCGACGAGGGACATCTCGTCAATCCCGTCGGGCTCTCCAATGCGCGCGCCGATGCCCCAGGTCGGGTTGGCCATGTAATCGGCAAGGCAAAGTGCGGGGTTTTCCGAATACCCCGAAGTTTGCGTCCGCGGGTCCCAGATGTCATCTTTGCCCTCGATGTCTACCGTGATGTTCGGGATGCCGCCCGGGAAGGCATCCTGGTCATAGGTGAGCCGCAGCCGGACCGCGGCACAGCCTCGCAGCCGATGGTTCTCAGTCCATTTGTCTGGCAGCGCAGCTTTTAGATCCGCGAAGGCGGTCTGGTTGGCGGCGCCCAGTTTCTTCTCGACGAGGACCTTGCCGGCCCAGCGGCCTTGGTCGGCCCCCGCGGCATTCACCGCCACTTCGCCCTCAAAATAGATGGCGCCGATCGATTTCACCCGATGGGTGGCCAGCACGATCACCAGATCGAGGTATTTGTTGTCCGACCCCGAGGAGTGCAGGAAGACAATCACCCCACCTTTGCGGGTGCGGCCATAGACGAGATCGCGGGGCACAACGGGCTCTCGGATCGTCACCGTCCGTGGCTGCATCGTCGTCTGCGGTTTTGGCATCAACGCTTGCGCCGCGTAGGACAGCAGAAGCGTGCCGCCGATCCGCAAAAGTGCGGCTCCAATTCCGCCTGCAGCCAATACGCCGCTGATCGCCCCCGCAATCGCGGTGACGGCTGTCACGATTAAGGGCATGGATTTGGTCCGATACTTTAGGTGTCGTCGTGCCCCGTTAGGGACGAATTATTTGGAGTGCTGTTGACCAAGGAATGATCAAAGCCACGTTTCTGGTTACCCAACGGTCATTCAAGGCTCCAGCAGAGCCAAGAAGATGCGCGCTGAACTGAAGTTGTGTGGCTGGATAAGGGCAACGTTGGACCAAGCAGTCCCAAGCTGCCGAACCGCCAGGTCCACGTTAGACCCTTCGCGCGGTCCGGGAAGGGAGGCCTGGGCCGCGCACTTGGTGAATAGTTGCTCCATGTTCAGATCAAAAACGCCATGCGCGCCGGCAAGCAGTCAACGGCACTGTCACAAGGCCCTCGGGCGCCATGCCAACCGCCGAGGCCCCTGTGCAAATGCCGAAGCCAAGCCCGGTGTCGGACAGAACGATGTCGCCGCGTTGGGCGAGAAGGACGGATTGTTTAGGTTCACCAAGTAAGGCGCCCCCCATGTCCTCAAGCGAGGCCCAGCCCAGACGCCGCATCACACGCGCGCCGCCGAGCGCCGTGGTGTAGCGCCCGCGCCAGATGGCCGCGATATCCTCACCGCCGGTCAAAATCATGCGCGTCTCAAAAGCAAAGGTCGGGCAGTCATGGACGCCCCAGACGAAAGGCTTTGCCCGTGCCGTATCAATGGCTGCGGCGAGAAGACGTTCCCAGTGTTCGACGCGTGCCATCTCTATCCACGTCCCCAAGTGATTTCCCGATCCTGGATCGCGGTGACGTATTCGAACCCGAGATCGCCGGGAAATAGGACCTGCTGGCTTTCATGGGTGTAGCGCCAGGTCCGCGCCACGGTCAGGTCGATCAGACGGCTTTCATAGCTGATGGTGATCGTGCAGGTGTCCGCGTCATCCTTGATTTCAGGGACATCAAGCCTGCCCGAGAAAGCCTGAACCGGATCGGCGATGATGCTTCCGTCTTCACCGAGCAGTCCCAGCCAGATCCGGCCCGGCAGGCCCTGGCGCGCTTCCTCAATGGCCATTTGGACAAGGTCCAGTGGCACGCCAGAAAGCGAGACGGCCGTGCCGCCTGCCACGACCTCGCCGGTTTCATCAAGCGAGCCAAGGCCCAGGAGCGACCCAGCCCCCGCCCAGCTCTGCCCGTTCCAACTTACGTCTCCCAGCCCCGACCAGATCCGGACCCAGCCCGTGGCGAACTGACCCTCAAAAAAGATGACCGGCCGCAGGCTTTGATCGGCCAGTGCGGTGGCAAAGGCCATTGTGAGATCGCGGCTCATTAGATGGCCTCGCTGGTTAAAGGGCTTCGCGGGCGGTGATTGTGAAGCGGTGCTGATCCGCCCGGCTGATGACCGAAGGGACCGGGGCCGTCAGGCGCAATAGAACAGACGGGGCATCAAGGCCGAGCAGCGTACCGACCGGAACCGAGGCCCTGAGCGGCGGCACGAAGGCGAGCATGGCCTCGCTGCCCAAAGGCGTCACATCCGCCGTCAACTGATAGAGCCTCGTGGTGGCCTCCGAACCCAGTTGGAAGAAGTCGCCTGCGCGCAGACCAAGCCCCCAACCTGCCGTGCGCAAGGTGGATGCCCCTGCGACTTGCGCCTCGGTCACGTAAGGATTGCCCGCCGCCACAGGCACCTCGATCGAAGGATCAGGGAAGAGGAACCGACCCCGCAATCCACCAAGGGCGGTGAAGAAGGCCGAAAGCCGCCGAGCCTTCGCTCCTTGGGTCCCCGCCATCTCGATCTGGTATTCCCACCACGACGCGCCCCAGTCCTGGATCTGGGACGTGCCAGTAAAGGGCGAACGCGCCTCGGCGACGGACGTCACCAGCCGCCGCTCGAGCGAGGTGACGAGCGTCAGGGGCAAGACAGGAATGGTCATTTCAGATCACCTGACCCCGGCGCCGCCCATCGGCCACGCTTTCTTTGGCGATGCGGGCGATTTCCGGGATAGCCGCACGAAGGCGCGCATCAATCTGCTCAGCCACGCCCATCTGCGCCCCGCGCGCGTCGATGTTCACGGTGACGCCCGCGCCAGCATTGCCTTGTCCGTAGCTAGCCGCCTCGCGCCGGTTCAGCACCAGTTCCCCACGTTGCAGAATTGTCGGGACCTCGTCGGGGCGAAGACCCGCCCAACCGCCGGAATGCATCCGGGGAGCACCAGCAAAGGCCAGCGCGGGCACCTGCCGCGTATGGCCCGACAGCCCAACGATGCCGCCCGCATGCGAGACGGCCGCCGCGACGGACCCGCCGCCAAAGATGCCAGAGAGCGCCGAGGCGATGGGCCCCAGCACCGCGCGCTTGAACGACAGAACCGCCAGGTCCGCCAGGATCGAGCGTACGAGGCTCTTGAAGTCGAACTTGCCCGTTTCAACAAAACTCCGGAACGCGCTTTCCGCACCGTTGAAGGCACCGGTCAGGGTTTCGC
>NZ_JAEPMO010000022.1 GCF_017643905.1 Marivita sp. | reverse complement strand
GGTTTCGGCCCCAGTGCCAGCAGTGGTCGGGATAGTGATCAGCGTCGGAAAGGTGTGGCCCCGCGCCATGGCCGGCACCGGTTGTTCGTACTCGAAGGACCAGAGATCAAGATCGTTGCCGGCCGTCAGGCATATCGCCTTGCCACCATCCATGGCACTGCCGCCACCGATCGCGATGATCGCATCATGGCCGCCCGCAAGGAAAGCCGCCCGGCCCGCCCCGATCTCGCCGTCCACCGGGTTGGGGGAAATATTCGAGAAAAGGGCCGCCTTTAGCCCTGCATCTTGAAGCAGGGTCTGCAACCGCCCGATGAAGGGCAAGTCACGGCTGCCGTGATCCGTGACGATCAAAGGATTGCGGAGGCCGAGGCCAAAGCAGCGCTCCCCGATTTCGGCCAGCCGACCAGGCCCATAAGCAATCGGCACCGGAAAACCCCAATCATGCGCGGCCAACATCGTCGGGTCGTCACTGGTGGGTGCGATGGTCTCGGCAATGGTCATGATGCTGCTTTCTATCTTGCGTCAAATGGCATGGAGGCCCGGCGCGCGGGGATCTGACGGTCAATGCCCCGGACGATGTGCTTTTCCTTGTCGAAGAAAGGCAGATCGACAATCTGGCCTTCATGCGTTTCGCCATTTGGCAAAGAGAAACGCATAGTGCGTCCGATCCAGTCGTCGGGTGCGAAAAAGCGGGCGTAGCCCACACCACAGCCGAGCGTAGGTGAAGGAACCCCTGCCGTAATGCGTCCGACGGTACGATCCGCATCAAGGATTACGCTCCCTGCAGCCGGAACTGCGGTCTGGCAGGTGATCCCGAACAAGACGGGGCGACGGTCGCGGTCGACCAGCGCGCTCCGTCCGATGAAATCGCCCTTTTCCATGTCAACGAACGGCCCGAGCCCGGCCTCGAACGGGGTCATGGATGTATCGATGTCGGACAGGTTCCCAAGAATTCCACCCTCGATCCGGCGGATGGTCATCGCTCGGGCTGACGAAAACTCTAGACCGTGAGGTGCCCCACATGACATAAGGTGGTCCCAAAGGGCTAGGTGATCCGTCCTTTGGCCATCCGTGTAGATCTCGAACCCGAGTTCGTTGGTGAAACCCGTGCGCGAGACATAAAGTGTCTGCCCGCCCAGATCGAAAAAGCCCGACCGGAAATAGCCCATCGTATCATCGATGGCACCGCCGGATGCCGCCTTCATGATGTCGATTGAGGCCGGACCCTGAATCTGCAGGACCCTCGACTTCGGGTCAGAGATCGACACATCGAACCCGCCGCTATGGGCGATCAGCCAAGTCTCGAAGGGGCCGTCGGCTTGAACATACCAGAACCGGTCTTGCCCAAGACGGAACACGACGCCATCCATGAAGACACCACCTTGCGGCGTGCAAGCGATGGCATAATAGCCGCGACCTTCCCGCATCGTTGATACCCGGCGCGACAAAACCCGCTCAAGAAACGGCACCGCGTCCGGGCCGGCGATCTCGACAGGCTTTTCAGGAACGTCGAAGATCAGTGCCCGCTGGCGGAGGGCCCAATATTTCTCGATCACATCCTCTCCCAGATAGATGGGAAAGAAGCGGTCGGCATAGACGCCGCGGATCATCGCGGGATTTGCCGTCCGCGCAATGAATGGCGATTCCTCGAAACGGCGGGCACTGATCGTGACCACATTCTGCAGGTCGGAGGCTTCTTGTAGGCTGGCCAATTTATAGTCCTTTCTTTGGACAAACTAAGCGGATGAGGCAGGCCGCAGGATGACCGGCGGTTCATGCGCGGTAACTGGGGGGGCGGTCCCTTCAAAGCGCGCGATCTCGACAAGGCAAGAATGCGCAGTCGGTCCCTGACCAAGGCGTGACGTGCCCTTGTCGCGGGTTAGCACGTTTGGATTGCCATGCTTGCAAAGGCTGCCGGGTTTGCTTGGATTGGCCGGGTCGTACCAAGCGCCGGTACTCATCTGCACGACGCCGGCCCGGATGCTGTCGTCAATGCGGACCCCTGCCAGACAAGCTCCGCGATCATTCCAGACCCGGACAATATCCCCATTGGCAAGCCCTCGGGCAGCTGCATCGTGGGGATGGATGTGTATCGGCTCGCGTCCTGCGATCTTGGCCGCCCGGCTGTGGCTTCCGTGATCAAGCTGGCTGTGCAGCTTTGTCTCCGGCTGATTTGAGATCAGGTGCAGCGGGTGGCGTCCGTCGCCCTCCCCCAGCCACTCGTAAGGTTGCATCCAGGTCGGATGTCCGGGGCAGTCCTCGTAACCAAAACTTGCAACCGTTTCCGAGTAGATCTCGATCTTGCCACTCGGGGTGGCCAACGGATGCGCTGACGGGTCGGCGCGGAAGTCCCGCAGCATGATCGTTGGCTCGGCGGGCGGGTCGACCTTGAACCAGCCATCCTGGCGGAACTGTGCGTAATCAGGCATCTCGATCGCGACCGCCCGGGCGCGTTCCCGCGTTTCGTCATAGATCCAGCGTTGCCATTCTTCAGCGCTGCGGCCGTCGGTGAAGGCGTCTACGACACCCATTTCCTTGGCGATTCCGGCAAAGATATCGAAGTCATCGCGCGCCTGACCGTAGGGCTCGATCAGCTTGGACATGGCGATCATGAAAGGATCGCGTGGCGTCAGCGCGATGTCTTGTCGTTCCAGCGGGATCGTACAGGGCAGGACGATATCCGCGCGCTTCGCCAGTGCGTTCCAGCACCACTCGTTCACGATGATGGTTTCCGGCCGCGCCCAAGCCTGCATCATCCGGTTGAGGTCCTGATGATGATGGAACGGGTTGCCGCCCGCCCACCAGACCAGCCGGATATCGGGATAGGAATAGCGCGCGCCGTCAAAGTCGAATGGGGCACCGGGATGAAGCAGCATGTCGCTGATCCGCGCCACCGGAATAAAGCTCTCCATCATATTGCGGGCCTGCGGAAAGGCCGCGCCCGGCAATACCGTAAACTGGCCGCCAATGTGGTTGGTGGCACTGTAGCCAAATCCGAACCCGCCACCCGGAAGGCCGATCTGGCCCAACATGGCGGCAAGCGTTATGGCGGCCCAGAACGGCTGTTCGCCATGGTCCTGTCGGGTCAGGGACCAGCTGACGGAGATCATCGTGCGACCCGCCGCCATGCGCCGCGCAAGTTCGCGCAAGGTTTCCGCCGGGATCTCGCTGATCGCTGCCGCCCAGTCTGCGGTTTTCGGAACTCCATCCGTCTGCCCAAGCAGATAAGGCAGGAATCGCTCAAACCCGGTCGTGTAGCGATCAAGGAAGTCCCGGTCGCAAAGCCCTTCGATATGCAGAGTATGCGCCAGGGCCAGCATGATGGCGACATCCGTATTGGGAACGGGGGCGAGCCAGTCTCCGCCCAGGTCTTCCAGCAAGTCAGACCGGATCGGGCTGATGTTGACGAAACGTACCCCGGCCGCATGGGCGGCCAGCAAACCCTCGCGCTGTATATGCCGCCCCGTTCCGCCTTGGCAGATCTGTCCATTCTTCAGGGGGATGCCGCCGAAGCAAACCAGCAAATCCGTGCTGTCGCGGATCACGTCCCAACTGGTGCAGGTGTCAAGGAAGGCACGGTAGCTGCCCAGAACGTGCGGAATCATCGCTTCGGCCGCGGCAAAACTGTAGGTGTGCTTTGACCGCGTGTAGCCGCCAATGCAGTTCAGAAAGCGATGCAGCTGGCTTTGGGCATGGTGAAAGCGCCCTGCGCTGGCCCAGCCGTAGGAGCCGCCGAAGATGGCTTGGTTACCGAAAGCGCCCTTTACCCGCGCAAGTTCGTTTGCAACCAGCTGATTGGCCTCGTTCCAGCTTACCGCCACGAAGGGGTCGGTGCCGCGCCGGTCCGTGTGGCTGCCGGGGCCACCCTCAAGCCAGCTCGCCCGCACCATGGGGCTGTCGATCCGCGTCGGACCATCCTGCACGTCCAGAATGCCCCGCCCGATGGGAGAGGGATCGGCATCTGCCTCAAAGCCGTAAAGCTCCTGAACCTTTCCGTTCGACACGCGGGCCCGGTAGGTGCCCCAATGCGTGCTGGTCAGGGGCAATGTGTCTTTGTGGGTCATCTGAGCCCCAATCCAAAAGCTGCCTGACGCTTCCGGCTGCATCCGTTGGTCATGCGGTTGGCGATGACTGCCATGGCAAGGTTGGCGATCCGGCATTGGCCGACGACTCCGTCGGTCAGCTTGACCGGATCGGTCAGCACCAAACCCCTTTCCATGAAGAGTGCGGCCATCATACCAAAGACCCAAGCGCGCGTGCCGTATCGCGCAGAATGAATTTCTGGATCTTTCCGGTGGCGGTTTTCGGAAGCTCCTGGAACACCACAGATTTGGGTGTCTTGAACCCCGCGAGGTGGCTGCGGCAGAAGGCGATCACCTCTGCCTCGGTCGTCTTCGCGCCCTCGCGCAGTTCGACAAAAGCGCAAGGTGCCTCACCCCAGCGTTCATGAGGCCGGGCTACGACAGCGGCCGCCTTGATCGCCGGATGGCGGTACAGGACGGCCTCAACCTCGACCGACGAAACATTTTCGCCGCCTGAAATGATCACGTCCTTCAGCCGGTCACGGATCTGGATGTAGCCGTCTGGATGGACGACGGCAGCGTCGCCCGACCAGAACCAGCCATCACGGAAGGCAGCTTCGGTGGCGGTAGGGTCCTTGTAATAGCCCTTCATCACGGTATTGCCGCGAATGGCGATTTCGCCCTGCGTCAGACCATCGGGACGCACGTTTTGGCCGGTGTCGCGGTCGACCACGCGGATGCCTTCGACCATCGGAAAGGCCACGCCCTGCATCGCCTGCTTTGCGGCCTGTTCGGCGGGCGCAAGGTCTGACCAATCGTCCTGCCACAGGCATTGCGAGATATGACCGTAGGTTTCGGTCAGCCCATAGACCTGCATCACCTCCAGCCCAATTGCCGCCGCCTTTTCCAGCACGGAAGGCGGAGGTGGCGCGCCGGCGGTCATGACCTTGACCCTTGGCGAGAACGGCACGGCGGTGGGGCTTTCACACAGCATCTGCAATATGACCGGGGCCGCGCCCAGATGCGTTACGCCATGATCTTTCATGGCCTGCAACAAGGTCTCCGGCGCCATGTCGGCGGCAAAGATCATGTGCCCGCCAACAATGGCCATGGCCCAGGGGTGGTTCCAGCCGTTGCAGTGGAACATCGGTACCACCGACAGATAGGTCGGTCGCTGCGGCAAGGACCAACCGGCGACCGTGCCCAATGCCATCAGGTAGGCCCCGCGGTGGTGATAGATCACGCCCTTGGGCCTGCCCGACGTTCCCGACGTATAGTTCAGCGTGATCGCCTGTCCTTCATCCGCAGGCAGCGCCCACTCCATCGGAATTGCCGCCACGAGCGCGTCATAGCCGGTCTCGCCAAACCCCGCACCATGGCCAATGTCGATGATCGGCAGCGCCCGTCCCATCAGCGCGAAAGCCGCCCGCAACAGTGGCGCAAGTGTGGTGTCTGCCAGCACCAGACGGCAGTCTGAATGGTCAAGGATATAGGCGACGGTTTCTGGCTCCAGCCGTGTGTTGATCGTGTTCAGAACCGCCCCCGCCAAGGGCACGGCGTAGTGCAACTCGAACAGTTCCGGACAGTTCGGCGACAGGACAGACACTGTATCACCCAGCCCGATCCCGCGCGCGGCCAGCCCTGCCGCGACAGACCGAACGCGCAGCGCCACTTCGGCCCATGTGCGTGTCACACCACCGAACGTGCTTGCTGGAAGGTTCCCATAGACAATTGCGGCCCTTTGCAGAAAGGACAGCGGTGACAGGGCCACATGGTTTGCCTCGCCCCATTGCGGGGCATCGAAATGCGCGCGCATGGTCAGTTCGGCCCGTGCCAGTCGATCTGGCAGATCTCGGCGGAGCGGCCGTCGAAATCCCAGACCCGGCCATGGGCGCGAACCTTGCCCCTGTTGGCCATGGCAATTGTGATGTCGGGGCCCATCCAATATCCGGTATTGGTGACGATCACCTCTTTGTCCGGGTCAGGGCCGCCGATCGGCTCGACCTCGCCTTGGATGAATTTTCCGACCATCAGGCGGCGCTTGCGGCCCTCCGTCTCAAAGACGACTGGAGCGCGCTGTGCGCCCAGAAATTCGGATACCAGCATCGAGAACAGGCCTGTGGTGCCCCGCACCTTGCCCGAGAAGACATCGACCAGGCCGCCATACGCCTTTTCGGACGCCCTTTCGTCGATGTAGGCGGCCGCTTTCCAGTTGCCGCGCCCCATGTTGCCCGGAATATCCAGCATCATGCCGATGTTGAGGCCACCAAGGTTCTCGCCGTCGAAATGGCCCTCGTCGATGCGCACGCCCATCCAGGCCTGACAGTATCCTTCGGTCGGGGGATGCTTGCCAAGACTAACCACGCAGGGGCAGAATACCGTGCAGTTGCAGTTCAGGATCAGTTCACCTTTCAGACGCCACTCTGGCATGGTCGCGGACATCTTCATGCTCCCCATGAGAAAACAGAGACGACTTGCACCGCAGCGCCGATCATCAGCGCCACGCCAAGCGGTCGGGTCAGATAACGCCCGATTTCGGGCAGCTTTTCGAAAACCATGAACAGGGTGGCGGCCCCCATCCACATCAGGTTCATCGCGCCGCCGATGAGGCCAAGCAGCATCAAAAGCCAGCAGCAGCCCACGCACCAGACCCCAAGTCGCGCGCCCATGGCGAAGGCGGGCTCCAACCCCGGCGCCCAATGTTCCACGAAGAACATCAGAGGGTGGCGGCACTTTGATAGGCAGGCTTCTTTTGCGGTGCTGAACTGATAGGCCCCGGCTGCCGCCAGAAGCCCAACCGACACCCAGGGCGACAAGCTCTGCCCAGCCCCGGTCATCGCGCCCGCCTTGGCAAGCCCCAGTTGCAAGCCTGCCGCAAGGATGGAAAACACGAGCCATACCGCGCCATATCCCGACAAGCGCGACCATGCTGGCCCCATTGCTAGCCTGGGCTGCCCCCAACTCGCCAAAGACCCGCACGGCGGGCACAAAGGTCGGCAGCATCATTGCCGCCGACATCAAACCCCACATCGCGATCAGCGCCAAAGGATCGGCATTTTCAGCCGAGATGCACAAGGCGGCCCAGTATTCGGACGCCGTAAGGCCCGGTATGGGCGAGGCCGTCATCTGCATCAGGCCCGCCCATCCCATCAGGATGGCAGCATAAAGGCCCAGCCAGAACAGCCGGCGGCCAAAGGCTGCAGGCGGATTGGTCGACAGCAATGGGGGCTGGCCCTGCATCACAGGAACGCAATCTCAACGAGTTTGGTGGTTGTCAGCCCATTCGCACGGGCCAGCGTGACCTCAGTGCCCACAGGAACTGGGGCATCAATCAGGACAGCCTCGAAGAATGGGGACGGTCTGATACACGTGTTGGGTTGGAAGGAAAACACGTCTTGCTCCGCTGGTTTCATGGGTTTCAAGGCCGTTGTTGGTTTACGCCAAGGGACGCTTTTGTCGGGTGGTAAGCTCATGGCGTTCGGCCTGAACAGGGAACCGGCTTTTGCTTCATCACGCCTAAAAACTTACCAATGGTCAGTAATTTGTGTCAATGATTAAATTATGGCCTGAAGCGTAGGAGTCTTGCCCCTGACCGGGGTCTGATTGCCAAATCTGGGTTCGTGCTCCTCACCTATCGTCATGATGATCGGGACAGCCTCTTTCCCCCCTCATGTAACGCCAAGAGACGAGCCTATGGCATGCTTTGCCCATTGCTCAGCCGGAGGTGAGCGGTCGCGCGCCTTGCGCACGGGCACGGATGCAATTGGCTCTGGCCTAACTGACGATGACCGTCTCGGCACAGGAGGGATCTGTAGTGTTCAGGCCCAAGTATTTATTGACCATCGGTCATTTTTCTTACCACAGATAGAAAGAATACTTCCGCTTGAAAGAGCAGCCAGAACAAGGTTCCCGCGATGCAGTCGCCACTTGGACTAAGCGACGAGGTTCTGAATTTCCTCGACAAGGGGATCAGGTCCCGCGACAGATCAGCCGGGAACCTTCCCGGTTTGCGCGCAAAGGCGAAGTCCATTGCAATGGCCGAGGCTCAGCGCATCTGCCAGGCCCATGCCGTGACAATGGATGAGGCAATCCATGGCGGTGTGCGCTGTCTGGTGGTGCGTCCACGGAATTTGGCGGTGAACTGGCCCATCCTTTACGCCTTCGGCGGCGGAATGGTGGAAGGCAGCCCAGAGGAGGACCTGCCGGTCATTGCCCCACTTTCGGCCTTGACCGGCGCGCGTGTTATCGTGCCCGATTATCGGCTGGCCCCGGAACATCCCTGGCCGGCAGCCCTTGACGATGGTTTTGCCGTTTACCGCGAAATCGCCGGAAAGCCTTTTGCTGTCTGTGGGGAATCCGCCGGGGGCAACCTGTCGCTTGCCTGGATGCTCAAGGCCAAGGCCGAAGGTTTGCGCCTGCCGGGCGCTGCGGCTCTTTTGTCGCCGTGGTGCGATCTGAGAAACACAGGCGACAGCCTTACCTTCAACGACGGCCGTGACCCGACCCTGACGCGGGCCAATTCCGATCTGGCAGCGCGCTACTATGCTGGTGCAAACAAGATGGACCAGCCGCTGATCTCGCCGGTCTGCGGCGCGTTTGACCGCAGCTTCCCGCCTTTCCTGATCACCACGGGAACCCGCGACCTGTTGCTCAGCCAAGCCGTGCAGATGTCGCAAAGGCTGCGCGACTGCGGGGTGACGGTTGATCTGCAGGTCTGGGAAGGGCTTTGGCACGTCTTTGAGTGGTACGATGACCTGCCCGAAGCGCGGCAATCCATCGCCCGGATTGCTGACCATCTGACGCGGGGCATGGCTTGTGGCTGACTGTCAGCGCGAGATGGAATTTTCAAGAAAAGCGCGCGTCCCGAGCGCTATGCGCGCGACGTTCTCCATCTTTTCACGCGCTGCTTTGTGTTTTGCGAGGCTCTTTTCGTCCGTGGGCAAGAACTTCATCAACTCGTATTCAAGATCGCCGATCGACTGCGCCCCGTCGAGAGGTTCGACACGAGAGCCAACCCGCACCCAGATGCCGTCGATCAGCAAGTTGAGGTGGCGCGCAATGGTTCTTGCTTCTTCCCTTGGAACGAAGTGCTTTAATTCATGGGCAAAATTGCTGGCCACGCGGGCGTAGTTGGCGGTCTGCACGCGCTGGCTCTCACGGTTGTGGGGAACCTCTGCCATCAGCGATACCCATGCCTGACAGACGGCCTGATTAAAGATCGACTCGTGGAAATTCGCGATGATGACGGCCCAAAGCCGTTCATAGGGTGTCTCGGCGTGCCGGTAGAGTTCGACCAAAGACGTACTGAGCATGCCATTGGTGCGGCGGATCACGGCCTCAAGCAAAGAGCCCTTGTCCTTGAAATGGTGCAGCACGACGCCCTTGGATACGCCCGCGATTTCACCGACCTTCTCAAGCGTCGTGCCGCGCAGCCCATAGAGGACGACAGCCTCGAACGCCGCCATGGACAGTTCGGCGCGTCGGATCGTGCGGATCGACCTTGATCGCAATTTGAGGCACCCCTTCTAAGTTCGTGTCCAGGGATCGGAAATCCCGAGCAACACAACGACCTTGAACCAGAGTAATCAAATACTTACTGAAAGAAAAGAACCTGACTCTGCGCGAACCCCGGATGCCCTTCCTGTTATGCGGGACAGCCAGATGCCTGAATGACTGCAAGCATCAAGCTTGCGTTCATTGGCCCGCGCGCGCGGCGAGCAGGCGGTTCAACCAGTCCGGGTCCATTTCGGGCACGGAGGAGAGAAGAAGGTTTGTGTATTCCTCTTTTGGCTCGGCAAAGAGCGCGGCCTTGGGGCCGCGTTCGACCACGACGCCGCGCTGCATCACCACGACCTCGTCGGCGATGGATTTCACCGTAGCAAGGTCATGGGTGATGAACATGTAGGCCAAATTCAACTCGGCCTGCAGGCGGTCGAGCAGCTTCAGGATGCCCTCCTGCACGATCTGGTCGAGTGCGCTGGTTACTTCATCGCAGATGATCAGCTGCGGCTCGGCGGCCAGTGCCCGGGCAATGCCGATGCGCTGCTTCTGTCCGCCTGAAAGTTCGGACGGCAGGCGGTCGATGAACGTGTCCGGTTCCAGTTCGATCAGCGCCAGAAGATCGCGGATGCGGGAGTCCAGCGCCTTTCCCTTCAGCCCCAGATACATCTCGGCCGGTCGCCCGATCAGCTCGCGCAGGCGCAGCTTGGGGTTCAGCGCGGTGTCGGCCATCTGGTAGATCATCTGACACTGGCGCAGTTCCTCGCGGCTCCGGACCTTGAAGTTGGGGGGCAGCACCTTGCCGTTGAACAGCACCTCACCTTTGCGCGGCGGCAGAAGGCCAGTGATCACCCGCGCCGTCGTCGACTTGCCCGATCCGCTTTCGCCCACGACGGCCACGGTGCGGCGGTGATGGATGTCAAAGCTGACATCCTTCAGCACGTCAACCGCACCATAACCCGCCGTCACATTGCGCACCGAAACAACGGGCGTTCCCGTCGCTGGTGGCCGTTCGGCGCGCGCAAAGCTGCGCACGGCCCAGAGGCTTTTCGTATACGCCTCGCGTGGTGCCGCCAGCATGGAGCGGGTATCGGCCTCCTCTACCTCGTGGCCACGAAGCAAAACCTTGATCCGATCGGCCATTTGGGCAACCACGGCAAGGTCATGCGTGATGTAGATGGCAGCAGTACCGAACTGCCGGACGATATCGCGGATCGCGGCGAGAACCTCGATCTGGGTGGTGACGTCCAATGCGGTCGTCGGTTCGTCAAATATGATCAGGTCGGGCCGACACGCCATCGCCATCGCCGTCATCGCCCGCTGCAATTGCCCGCCTGACACCTGATGTGGATATCGGAAGCCGATCGCCTCGGGGTTCGGTAGGCGCATGCGGCGGTAAAGCTCGAACGCGTCCGCTTCGGCCTGCTCCCGTGGCATTACGCCATGGACGACAGGGCATTCGCAATATTGGTCGATCAACTTGTGCGCGGGGTTGAAACTAGCCGCCGCCGACTGTGCGACATAGGCGATGCGCTTGCCCCGCAGGCTTCGCCGCTGTGCCTCGGGGGCGGTGCGCAAGTTGATGCCGTCAAAATCGATGGAGCCGCCCGCTATACGGCAGCCGTCGCGGGCAAAGCCCATGGCGGCAAGGCCAAGTGTCGACTTGCCCGCCCCAGATTCACCGATCAGGCCAAGAACCTCGCCGCGGCGCAAACTCAGGTTTACGCCTTTGACGATCGGGTGCCACAGCTCGCCTGAGCGGCCTTCGATCCGCAGATCCGTAATGGTGAGGAGCGGGTCTTCTTCCATGGTTCACTCTTTCAGTCCGCTGGCGCGGTGAAGTTGCCAGTCGACGACAAAGTTCACAGCCACGGTCAGAAGGGCGATCGCCCCTGCGGGCAGAAGGGGGGTGATATCGCCAAAGGTGATCAGCGTTGCATTCTCGCGCACCATGCTGCCCCAGTCGGCAGTGGGCGGCTTGATCCCAAGGCCGAGAAATGACAGCGCCGAGATCGACAGGAACACGAAACAGAAGCGCAGGCCGAACTCGGCCACCAGGGGCGCCACCGCGTTGGGCAGGATTTCACGCCGGACCAGCCGCCACATGCCTTCGCCGCGCAGACGCGCGGCCTCGATATAGTCCATCACGACGATACCTTGGGCGACCGAACGCGCCAGCCGGTAGACGCGGGTCGCATCGACAGCGGCGATCACAAGAATGAGTGTCAATACCGATGTCCCGAAAATTGTGAGCAGGAGAAGAGACAAGATCAGGGCAGGAATGGCCATCAGCGCGTCAACAAAGCGCGACAACCATTGGTCAAGCCAGCCCCCGGCGAGCGCCGCCCATATTCCAAGAAACGACCCCACAAAGAATGAAAGGGCAGTGGTGGCGAAAGCGATGCCCACGGTGTTGCGCGCGCCATAGATCAGCCTGGTCAACATATCTCGACCCAGCTTGTCGGTGCCGAGATAGTGGGGGGATGCCCACGGCAAGAACTGGGCACCAAGAACCTCACCCTCACCAAAGGGGGCGATCATTGGGGCAAAGATGGCGACGACAACATAGAGCAGAATAACGGATAATCCGAAGCAGGCCGTAAGCGGGGTGTCGCGGAACGTTGGCTTCAGATGCGCTGGGGCAAACGCTTGCAGGAGGGCGCGAGCGACAAAACCGATCATGAAGAACAGCGCAATTCCGACGACGATGGAAAATAGAATGGGCATGTCCCTATTTCCTGTGCATCAGGCGCGGGTTGGTGATCGTGGAGAGCACATCCGCAAGAAGATTGAGCAGGACGTAGGCGCAGGCAAAGATCAGTGCGATCGCTTGCACAACCGGGATGTCGCGATTGGTCACCGCGTCGATCATCAATTGGCCAAGGCCGGGATAGACAAAGACCACCTCGACAACGACGACACCGGTAATGAGATAGGCAAGGTTCAGCGCCACCACGTTGATGATGGGCGCAAGCGCGTTCGGCACCGCATGTCGTAGAACCACGCGCATCGGCGACATGCCCTTCAGCCGCGCCATCTCGATGTAGGGGCTGGCCAGCAGGTTGATGATCGCGGCTCGTGTCATCCGCATCATGTGGGCGGTGACAACAAGGGTCAGCGTGAGAGCGGGCAGGAAGGCCATGTAAAGGAAATCGAGCGTGGTCGTTGCTTCGGTCATGCGCACCATCGATGGGAAAATCCCCGACTGCGCCAGCCAAAGGATCAAGATGTAGGCTACGAAGAACTCGGGAAAGGAAATCGCCGTCAACGCCAGCGCGTTCGACGCCCGGTCAAAGATCGAATTGCGCCAGAGCGCAGCCAACACGCCCAGTGTCAGCGAGATCGGCACAGCCAAGGCAGCGGCATAAAGGGCCAGAAAAAGCGTATTGCCCAACCGTGTGCCAACCAGTTCCGAGATCGGCTTGTTGGTTGCCATCGACATGCCAAAATCGCCGTGGAGCACGCCTGTCAGCCAGTTCCAGTAGCGGACCGGAGCGGACTCGTTCAGGCCCAATTGCTCGCGAAGTGCTGCAAGGGTTTCTTCGGTCGCTGACTGACCCAACAGCTCACGCGCGAGGTCGCCCGGCAGAAGCTCGGTGGCCCCGAAGATCACAGCCGAAATGATGAACAGGGTTAACATGCCCAGCAGCAGCCGCTGCCTGATCATTGTCCAAATGCCGTGCATCCCATCCCCCCGATTGTTTTTCTCTTGCGGTCTTGATGCCGCAACGCCCGAAACGCTCCGGCGAGCTATCCCCGCCGGAGCCTGTTCAATTGACGGTGTGGATCAGGCGAACCACCAGCGCTCCACCGCCCGGAACCCGTCCAGGTCCCAGTTTGCGCCGACCACATCAGGTGTCGCGACCGCGTTCGAGACACCCATGACAAAGCTTGCGAACATCGGGATCACCACGCCGCCCTCGTTCGACACGATGGCCTGCATCTCGTGATAGATCTCGCCCCGCTTGGCATCGTCGAGTTCTGAACGCCCCTGCAGCAGCAAGGTGTTGAACCGCTCGTTGTCCCAGTAGCTTTCGTTCCAGGGTGCGCCTGCCGCATAGGCGGTCGAGAACATCCAGTCGCAGGTCGCGCGGCCGCCCCAGTACGAGGCGCACCACGGCTTCTGCATCCAGACGTTGCTCCAATAGCCGTCGTTCGGTGCGCGTTCGACGGTGATGTTGATGCCGGCCGCTTTCGCGCGTTCAGCATAGAGCGTGCCGGAATCCGTCGCGCCGGTAAAGCCAGCCTCGGCCACCCAAAGGGGGACATCGAGTGACGTCAGTCCCGCTTGTCCCAGATAGAATTTGGCCTTGTCCGGATCATAGCTGTTCACCGGCAGATCGGCAGCATAGTATTGCTGTGTCGGCCCGATCGGGTTGTCGTTCCCGACAGCGCCGTAGCCGTACAGGATCTTGTCGACCATCTCCTGGCGGTCCAGCGCATGCTTGAGTGCAAGCCGGACGTTGTTGTCATTGAAGGGCGCTGCCCGCGTGTCCATCGGGAAACAGAAGTGCTGGTTGCCGGTCACCGAAAGTATGCGGATCGCGCTGTTGCGGGCCATCATCGAGACCGTCGTCAGGTCAACCTGGTTGATGACGTCGACCTCACCGGTAAGCAGTGCGTTCTGCCGCGCCACGGGATCAGGAAGGGCCAGAAGCAAGAGCCCGTCGAAGTGCCCACGATCGGTTTTCCAGTAGCCTTGATGCTTGCTGAGCGAGGCACTGATACCGGGTTCGAAGCTGTCGACCTTGTACGGGCCGCATCCGTCTGACGAGGTCGGATCGATCTTGCCGTCTTTAGCGGGCATGATCGGCAGGTGATAGTCCGACATGAGATAGGGGAAGTCGGCATTCCCGCCGCTCAATGTGACGATGACCGTATTCGGCCCATCTGACTTCATTTCGACGATCGGATCGACGATCGGCTTTGCGGCAGACGTGCTGTCTGGTCCACGGTGATAATTGATCGATGCAATCACGTCGTCAGCCGTCAGGGTTCCGCCGCTGTGGAAGGTGATCCCCTGGCGGATCTTCAGCGTCCAGGTCGTGGCGTCAGAACTTGCTTCCCAGCTTTCTGCCACTTCGCCGACTAGCGAGCCGTCGGCCGCGATTTCTGTCAGATAGTTGTGCCTTGCTTGGGCAAAGACCTGAACGAAATTCGTATCCCAGACGCCGGGGTCGTAATTGTCGACCGTGCTGCCCGAGTTGAAGCCGATCCGTAGGGTCCCACCCTTTTTCGGTTCTGCCTGTGCCATTGCCATGCCGGCTGGCAGCATCAACCCTGCCGCCGTCATCGCCATGCTGCTTTTCAAGAGACCTCGGCGGGTCATTCCGCCTTGGCCGATCAGATGGTTGGTCATCAGTCTCTCCTCCCTAGGTTTTCCTGTTGCGGTGCCCCACTCCTCGAAGGTCACCCTCTCTTTCCGGCTTCTGGTCGCGCTGAACCCTCCGGATTTCGTTAGGCCGACTGGCGTGTCAGATCGCCTGGAACGTCCTTGAATTGTTCCCTAAGGATGTTCTTCTGCACCTTGGCCATCGTGTTGCGCGGCAGTTCCGGCACCACGACCAGCCGTCTGGGATGCTTGAACCGCGCGAGCGTCACCTCGACCGCAGCCATGATCTGGTCCAGGTTGAGCTGGACGCCGGGCTTGGCCACGATCACCCCGATGGCGGTCTCGCCCAGGTCACGGTGCGGCACGCCGATCACCGCGCTTTCCAGCACACCGGGCTGTGCATCCAGCACCAGTTCGATTTCCTTGGGGTAGATATTGTAGCCGCCGGAAATGATCAGGTCCTTGTTGCGGCCAAGGATGTGCAGATAACCGTCTTCGTCGATCTTCCCCAGATCGCCGGTAATGAAGAACCCGTCGGCCCGCAGTTCCGCGGCCGTCTTTTCGGGCATCTGCCAGTATCCCTTGAAGACGTTAGGCCCGCGCACCTCGATCTGGCCAACCGCGCCCCGGGGCAGGGTAGCACTCGTGTCGGGGTCAGTGACCTTTACCTCCACCCCCGGCAACGGCAGGCCGACTGTTCCCGCACGGCGGTTCCCCGCATAAGGGTTCGCGGTGTTCATGTTGGTTTCGGTCATGCCATAGCGTTCAAGGATGCGGTGGCCGGTGCGATCTTCGAACTGGACATGTGTATCGGCCAGCAGCGGGGCTGAGCCGGACACGAACAGGCGCATGCCGGACGCCAGTTTGCGGTCGAAACGTGGGTGATCAAGCAGCCGCGTGTAGAAGGTCGGCACCCCCATCAGGACGGTTGACTGCGGCATCAGCTCGACAAGCTGGTCGACATTAAACTGGGGCAGGAAGATCATCGAGGCGCCCGCCACAAGCGTGACATTGGTCGCCACGAACAGACCGTGGGTGTGAAAGATCGGAAGGGCGTGCAGCAGGACATCTTCGGCTGTGAACCGCCACTCCTTTGCGAGTGTCGCGGCATTCGTCAAAAGGTTCCCCTGGCTCAGCATGGCCCCTTTTGAGCGCCCGGTCGTCCCAGAGGTATAAAGCCACGCCGCCAGGTCATCGGTCGCGCGCGCTACGGTCTGGACGCTTTCGGGCATCGCTCGCGCGCTGTCCGTCAAGGTGCCAGACCCGTCCGCGTTCAGCGTCTCGAGTCTTGATCCTGCCCGCGTGGCGATGGGCGTCAGGGCGCCTGCGACTTTTGCATCGCAGACAATCATCCGCGCGCCGCTGTCATCGATGAAATAGCTGAGTTCGTCGGTCGTGTAGGCGGTGTTCAGGGGCAGGAACACAACGCCCGCCTGTACGCAGGCGGCATAGAGGGCCAGCGCATCGGGTGATTTCTGCACCTGGGCGGCAAGCCGGTCGCCGGGCTGCAGACCGCCTTGCATCAGTACATGCGCCATCTGTGCGGCACGGCCAAGAAAGGCCGCGTAGGTCACGACCGAGCCATCGGCCAGGCGCAGGAATGGATTGCCCTTGCCGACATGCCTTCCGAAAAGCTGATCGTAGAGCGGGTTGGTCATGCTTTCTTCCCCGGCAGAAGAGCCTTTTCTGCCACGGCACATAGCGCCCGAATTTGCGGCGATTGGGCGATCTCGCCTTTCGTGGCGAAAAGCTCGTGGTGCTGCGCCACCCGGCCAAGGTCATAGAGGTAATTGACCATCAGGCCTTCCGACTGTGCCTTGCCCTTCGCCGACGTGTCGGCACCGGCATGGACCTGATGCACGATAGCCCCGTTGCCGAGGTGGAACCGCGCCACGGGGTCGATCGGCATTCCATCACGGTCCTTCGAATGGACAAGGTAGTGGGCGGCATAAGCGCAAAGCAGAGGGCCATCCGCTACCCGGGCATCCATTCCGGTCTCGGTCAGCCATCTCGCGAAACCCGGCAATGGGGAAAGGGTCACGAACGTCCGAAGCTCAGGAAGCTCCTGGGACAGATCCGCCGCCACTTGCTTGATCAGCGAGTTGCCGAACGAGATGCCCGCAAGGCCCGGCTGGCAGTTCGAAATCGAATAGAAGACAGCCGTATCGGCCTCTTCTGCAAGCCTGACATCTCGGCCTTCCGCCAGAAGGGTCTGGATCGACTGCGCAATGCCCTGCATCAGCGCAACCTCGACGAAAATCAGCGGCTCGTCCGGCATTGCAGGATGGAAAAAGGCAAAGCAGCGGCGGTCGGACGGCTCCAGTCGCCGCCGCAGGTCATCCCAACTGTCGATCGCATGAACCGCCTCGTAGGCTATGATCTTTTCAAGAACATGCGCAGGGCTTTCCCAGCTGATCGGTCGTAAAACCAGAAAACCACGATTAAACCAAGAAGAGAGAAGATGCCGGAAATCCAGATCCAGCGCCTCAAGGTCTGGCTCGCCCTTGCCGAGACGCAAGAGGTCGGCCCGCATCCGCACAAGACTTCCGGTCGCACCGGGAACCCTGTTCAGTCGCCGGATCAACTCTTGTCGAGGCGGTTCCGCGGCCGCAGCAAAGTCCCGGTAGGTGACCTTCGATGGTGCAGCTTCATAGGCGTTCAACGCCTGACGCACCTTGTCCGCCGAGATGTTCATCTCGACTGCTAGCATCCGGAAGAAAGTGAGCTTGCCCGCATCGTCAAGACACGCATAGCCCGACAGGATCGCTGCAGCCGAGGCTAGCCCTGAGGCTTCCCCAGCCCCCACCAGGAGTTCGCGCGCAAGTTCGGCAAGAGATTTCTTGCCCTGCCGTAAGGAAATCGGTCGGACTTTGCGGCGGTCGAACACGCTCGCCAAAAGATCTGCCAACATCGTCATGATGGAATGCTGCTGAGGCTGCGCTTGCAGCCCTGGCATTGGTCTGACATGGCCCCGGCCGCGCAGCTTCGCATAGGAAGGTTCAACCCGATGCTGCGGACTTGCCTGGCTGTTCCGTTCATCGCCGTCCTCCTGAGTGACCTGTCACTGCGGCTCGATGATCCATGAAAAACCAACTCTATGGCCGTCGATACCGTCGATCCGTTCCATTAACTTACTAACGGTCAGTATTTTGTGTCAACAGTTTATAACCTATCCGCTGGGCGGATAACCTTCGCCTCCAGCTGCATCATCGGCTTTCATTGATAAGGTGGAGGGCCGGGCCAAGATCGGCCTTTCGTCTGCAGCACCGCCCAATTCGGGTCATCCCATCGCGGCCATTTGATCAGCCGCATTGGTGGGTGAGGACGCTGCGCGGCGCACGAGGTCTACCAAGCGCCTGAAGGACATCGCCAAGCTGCAGGAACGAGCCCGGAGCCACGGCGAAGTCTGGCATTCCTTTTCTTTTTCTGTTTGCCATTCAACGTTGCCCTCAATTGGGCAAGCTTGGATCACGCTAAGGCCGAGACGTGGCTCCCGATCCTCAACGGGCTCCTAGCGTACCCATAGAAAGTCCCGCTTTCCCAGTACCACGCCGTTGTGGCGCAAGATGTTGTAGGCCGTTGCCAGATGAAAATAGAAATTCGGCATGCCGAACCGAACGAGATAGGTCTGGCCGTTTGGTGCCGTGCCCTCTGGCGCAAGCGGCACGGTCAGCTCGCGTGTTTCGGCAGCAGCAAAGGCTGTATCGGGTATGGTCTCCAGAAACGCGATCGTCTTCGCGATGCGGGCCTGAAGCTCTGCGAATGACGCTTCATTGTCTTCATATCTTGGCGGTTCGGTCTGGGACAAGCGTGCGGCGGTGAACTTTGCCGCGTCGCAGGCTGTAGTGACGTTTCGGGTCAGATGAAACATATCCGGATACAGCCGTGCCTTGAGAAGTGCCTCGGGGGAAATCTTGTGGCTTTCGCAATGGGCCTCTGCCTTGGTCAGGTTGGATGACAGGCAACGCAGCCCATGGATGAGATCGGGAATAGGACTTTCCATCTTGTCTTCTCCGGACGGGGGATAGGGTCTCGTTCGAGAAAGGCGGGAATTTTCATCCCCGCCCGCAAGCTCAGAGATAACGGGCGGCCTTGTTCTCCGGTCGGGCGTGCACGCGGACCTTGCCGCCCTCAGTTCGTATCAAAGCCGCCGAGCATGCCGTTGGTGTTGGCGAGACCCTCGGTCGGGACGGGCTGGATCACGTCCCAGTGCTCGACGATCATGCCGTCTTCCATGCGGAACAGGTCGTAGAAGGCGTGCGTCGTGCCGTTCCATTGGCCTTCGCTGACGGTCAGGACAAAGTTGCCCTTGCCCAGCACCGCATGGATCTGGGTATACTGGAACATGTTGTTCTGTGTGGTCAGCGCCTCGACCGCCTCAACAATCCCGCTCAGCCCGTCCTTGATCATGGGGTTGTGCTGAGCGTAGCTCTCGGCACTGATGTCGTCGGTGATCCTGGCGGGATTCCGGCCCATCAGCACGTTTTCGATCAGCGCCACGGCTAGGGCCTTGTTTGCCTCGGTCTGGTCCAGATCGGTCACCTCGGTCGGGCCGTCAGTCTGGGTTCTGCCGCTGGCGGTTTCCGTCACGAGGGGCTGCAACGCATCCCAATGCTCTGCGACCTCTCCATTCTCGTCCACCCGGATGATGTCGAAGGACACCATCGTGTCGGCCCCGAACGGCGCGGCATTGCGCCAAATGTTGTGCATGAAGACATAGTTTCCGTCCCCGAACATGCGGATTTTCGGCGGTGCTGCCTGCCTCTTGCAGTACCGGCTGCATCTCGATGAACGGCTCAAGCCCGGTCGAAATGAACGGGTTGTGCTGGATGTAATCCTCAGTGGCCAATTCCCGCATCGTGTCGATGTCCGCTTGCAGGACGGCGCCCAGAAACTTGCCGACAATCGGCTTGATCGACGTGGTGTCATCGGCAAGGGCGTTGGTAGCAAGCAAGGCGGTGACTGCCGTAGCAGTATGGGCCTTTTCCATTGCATTTGTTCCTTTTGCAGGGGAGGCATATCGTTGTACTCAGGCGTCGCCGCCGCCCAGAACGGTGTCGAGTTGCAATTCCTTTAGCAGCGCGTCCTGGCGCGGCTGTGTGAATGCGTTCACCTCGTCCACGCCCCAGGCGATGCCGACAACCGAGCGCATGGGGCGTTTGCCGGGGGCGGTATTTGCCAGCGACAGGTAGGTGTCCACCACCAGTTGCGGGTCGGGGGCTTCATCGCTGGCCAGCATCTGGGCAAAGCCCGCCTTCATCGCGTCAGGCACCTGTCCAAGGTCGCCATAGGACGCCAGCACATCCGCCCGGGCGGGCGGCTTGCCGGCGGCCAGCAGGTTCGACGGGAATGGACCCGGTTCGACCAGTGCGATGTCGACGCCAAAGGGGGCGACCTCGTAGCGCAGGCTTTGGCTATAGGCTTCCAGCGCATGCTTGGTGGCGCAATAGGTGCCAAAAAAGGGCACCGACACCCGCCCAGCGATAGAGCTGGTGTTGATGATCAAGCCAGACCCCGCTGCGCGCATGGACGGGAGCACCGCCTGCATGGCGCGGATGGCCCCGAAATAGTTGGTGTCCATCTGTTCCGCGGCCTGCGCGACAGAATAGGCCTCGGTCATGCCGATATACATGATGCCCGCGTTGTTGATCAGGATGTCGATGGGGCCATCGGCCAGAATGGCGGCGAAGCCGTCAGCCACCGAAGCGTCGCTTGTGACGTCCATCTCGGCAATGGTGATGCGCGGCGAATAGCCCTCAAGCTCGGCCTTCTTGGCCGCGTTGCGCCCCGCCGTGTCACGCATCGTGCCCCAGACGCGGTCGCCGCCGTCCGCGAAGGCCCGCACTGCTGCCGCGCCAAAGCCGCTACTCGCGCCTGTGATGACGATGGTTCTTTGGGGTGTCGACATGGGTCATACTCCTGCTTGCGCGCTGTTGTACCGATTGGTACAAATATCGAAAGCTCCCCGTCAAGATATAAAATACCGGATAGTACATAAATGAGCGATGCCGATAAAGGACCAGCGCGCGGCCGCCCGCGGACCATGAACGCCGAGCAGGTGCTAGATGTCGCGATGACCGCATATTGGCAAAGCGACCCCGCCGATGTCTCGGTCAACGCGATCTGCCAGATGGCGGGCATCTCGAAGCCCTCGCTTTACCGCGCGTTCGGTAGTGAGGATGGTTTGTCGCGCGCGGCGCTGGATCGCTATGCCGAAAGGGTGCTGTCGGAAATGTTCGTGATCCTGCATGGCGGGCAGGGGCTGCGCCAGACGCTTGATGCGCTGGTCGACTTCGCCCTCGACGATCCCCGGATGGAAACCGGCTGCCTGTTCTACAAGATGCGCTCGGGCAAGCACCGGCTGGGGCCGGACACGCGGGCGCGGGTCGATGAAATCGAAGCGGCCGCACAGGCGGCCTATGCCACGTTCCTGCAATCGGCGCGCGATGCCGGGGACTGGCCGGGTGAGCTGTCTGTCGAGGCCGGTGCGAAATACCTGGGCGAGCAGATCGCCCTTGCCATCACGCAACGCGCCTCGGGCGAAGACCCCGCGCGCATTCGCGAAATGCTGACGTTGGCGCTCTCAGTCTTTACCCGCCCATGACCGGACCTGTGCGCGCCCTCAGGCCCGATTTCCTGTGGCGGCACTGTCAAGGAAAACCAGCTTGAGACGGGTAGGGCGGTTGCATGGCCTCGCCGGATGACAATACGTATCCCATTTGGGTATTTCAAAACCAGCCCTGCAATCATCCGCTTGGCAGCGATGCTCGCCCTGCGCTTCCCGCTTTCGCTTCGGAACATCGAAGACTTTCTCCATGAGCGTAGCGTTGACGTCAGCTACAAGACGTTCCGGCTTCGGTGGAAGCGGGTGAACTTTGGGTTGCGTCACGGCGCGCGCATCATGTCAGCGTCAGACCCGCCATAAGGGTGACGGTCACGATGCGCGCCAGATCGGCATGGAGCGACGGACCGCTGTAGCGCGCGGCTGACCGCCAGACCCGAACAGTCGCCACGATGTTGTAAGGCACCGAGAGACCATAGCCGACCAGTACGGCGGCCAGCGGCTGGTCCTGCAGGATCAGCACGAGAAACAGGATGCTGGTGGAGATATTGACGAGCAAACCCACCGTCACCGTCCAGGTCCAGCAGGCTTCGTTCAAGACTAGGTCGCCAGACCAGAGGGGCATTGTTGCAGAACTATCGCCGTGAAGGATTCACATCGGGAATCCATGCGGTTAGACGAGCTGCATGAGCAAGCCCAAGCCCGCCCGCTACCGCACGACAAACTGGTCCACCTACAACGATGCGCTCAGGAAGCGCGGGTCGCTGCTGATCTGGCTGGACAAGGAGATGACCTGGCACGCGCCGCATGAGGGACGCCCAGGACGCCCGCCGGTCTTTTCGAATGCCGCGTTCCAGTTCTGCCTGTCGCTCAAGGTATTGTTCAAGCTGCCGCTCAGGCAGACAGCCGGGATGGTCGCGAGCCTCCTGCGTCTGGCAGGGCTGGACTGGCCCGTTCCAGACTACTCGACGCTGTGCCGCAGGCAGAAGACCCTCAAGGTGCAGATCCCCTATCGTCGTGCCGATGGGCAGCTGAACCTGTTGGTGGACAGCACCGGGATCAAGTTCCTCGGTGACGGTGAATGGCAGGCCCGCAAGCACGGTGTTCAGGGTCGTCGCCAATCATTGCCCGGCAGGCGATGCAAAGCATCGCTGAGAGGGGCGCAAGGTCCATCTGGCGATGGATACCGCCACCTCCGACATCCGGGCGGTGGAGTTTACACCCAGCCGAGACGGCGACAGCCCAGTGCTGCCAGACCTGCCAGGGCAAATCCCCGTGGACGAAAACATCAGCACTGTGACGGCCGATGGTGCCTACGACACAAAGCGTTGTCATACAGCAATCCTAGCACGCGATGCGGTCCCAATCATCCCGATCCGCAAGAATGGTCGGTCATGGAAGGAAGACTGCCCAGCCGCAATTGCCAGAAACGAAACTCTGCGAGCCACCCGATACTATGGCCGAGCCTTCTGGAAGCGATGGACAGGATACCACGCCCGCAGCCGCATCGAAGCGAAGATGCGCTGCCTCAAGTCCTTCGGCGAACGCATCGCTGCCCGTGACCCCGACCGCCAGACCGCAGAAATCCACATCCGAATCGCCCTCATGAACCGATTCAACGCACTCGGCACCGCCGAGATCGTCCACGTGGCATGACGTCAGTGGGGTAAGGGGACGTCACGCCTCAGGCCGGGTTAATGCAACAACGCCTGGTGAATGGCTTCCGTCGCCCCAGCCGTAGCGACATCCAAGTGTCAGATTACCTAGCGCTTCCTGAATTGTCGGACATTGTGGTGGTTGAGGTCGACGAGGCCGCGGCCGCGGCCAATCGGGAGGGATTCCTAGAGAAGGTGCGGGAACTGGCCGGCTCGGCGCAATGAACGTGTGACGCCTGATAGCCAATCAGTTTCACAACTGGAATAATCAACTAGCGGCACCGTGCAACCGGTGCCGCTTTCTCGCGAAGGATCAAGCTAGCAACGAAAACCCCACACCAGTCACTCATTGCGGAACCTGGCAAGCCGTTCACCAAGACTTCACAATAATCCGCACCAATTTCTTGTCCGATGGACGCGTCCATCGATCCGGCTTGTTGGCCGTAATATGGGTTGGTACGGGCATGCAATCCACTCACCTGTGCACCCGGGAAGTGTTGATTGTCACTGAGAACTGACCCGGTTTTGTCACCGAGGTTTGACCCACCCAGCGGTTATGTTTTGTCTGTTATGTGGTCGTCAATGGTGCGGTCTCCTTTCGCTTTTTTTTCGCGGTCTCTGAGCTTGCCTTGAAGCGGTAGCTGTCGTTGCCGGTTTCAAGGATATGGCAGCGGTGGGTGAGCCGGTCGAGTAAGGCGGTCGTCATCTTGTCCCGCAACGCCCATTTCCGAATGATCATCAAAAATCCCATGTCTAACACTCCTATCGCTCCTGGCTGGTTCAAGCCGGAGCACGGTTGCACATGGGTCAGTTCTCGATGACAATTTCGCCCCAAACCGGGTCAGTTCTCAGTGACAATCAACAGGCCTGTGCCCCTTCTGCGATTTCGCGGATGGCTTGCAGGAACTGGGCGACCTCGGCCTCGGTGTTGTAATGGCACATCGAGACGCGCACGGCCGAGGCCATGCCCAAGGGCGTCAGGATATTGCCCGAGTAGTGGTCGGCCTTGCGCGTATGGGTGCGGATGCCGCGTTCGCGCAGTTTCGTGACCACCTCGGGCGCCTCCATGTCCGCGACCGTGATCGAGACGAGCCCCTCGCGGCGCGGGTTGTCCGCCCCGCCGATGATGGTGATGCCCGCGATCTCGGCCAGGCCTTTCAGATTGCCGGTGCCGTGGATCATCGCCTCGGTCAGGCGGGCCTCATGGGCGTGGATCGCCTCGCCCGCGGCCACGATACGGGCGCGGCGGTCGGTTTCGTCCGAGACCTCTCCGCCCAGCCAGTCGAAATAGGCGACCACATCGGAAAAGGTGACATAGGCGCCGGTGTCGCGCGTGCCGAATTCCCAGGGGTTGCCCGGCGCGTCGATCAGATGCTCGTGCTTGATCGCATTGAGCCGGTCCGAGACCCAGGCCACCCCATAGCCATGGCGCGAGAACACCTTGTAGGGCGAGATGACATAGCCGTCGATATCGTAGCTTTCGATATCGAGCCGCCCATGGGCCGCGTGCTGGATGCCGTCGGCGATGATGATGCACTCGGGTGCGACGGCCCTTATCTCGGCGGCGATGGCGGCCACATCGACGCCCATGCCCGTGACGGGCGAGGTGTGCAGAATGGTGGCCACGCGCGTGTCGGGGGTGATCTCGGGCAGGTAAGCCTCGGGGCCGACGCAGCCGGTGGCGTCGTCATGGGCGACAAGGACATGGGGCTTGCCCGCGACCTCGGCCCAATGGCGCGCGGCGCTGCGGGTGGCGGGGTGCTCAAGGGTGGAGCCCAGAACCCGGCCCGGGTCCGTGCCGACAATAGCGGTGCGGATCAGCCGAAAGAGCAGCTCTGTCCCGCTTTCACCGACGAAAAACTGCCCCTTGGGTGCGTTGAAGAAGACGGCCATATCCTGCTTGGCGCGCTCGATCAGGGCGACCAGCGCATGCGCTGCGGGGTTGTCGCGCCCCTGATTGTCGGGAATGGCCGCGAACTTGGCCGAAGTGTCCACCACGGATTTCAGCGTGAGCGCACCGCCCGCATTCTCGAAAAAGATGCGCGGCCCCTCGAAGGGGCAGGTATCGACATGGGCGAACCGGTCGCGAACGGCCTCCATCAGGCCGGGGGTCTGGCTGAGCATTTCAAGTCTCCTGTGGGTTTCGGTCTTGCCTGTCTTGGGTCAGCCCTTGTCGGCAGGCTTGGAAAATCCGGTCTTTGGGCGGGCGGCGCATGGTCGAAATCTTCTAGCGCAAGATCATCTGGCGGGGCAGGTCGGACAGGGGCTCGGGGCCCGAGGGCGTAAGGATCACGGTTTCAGAGGCGCCGACCGTGAAGGCTCCGAACCGGCGCAAGGTCGCGGGCAGGTGAAAGGCCATGCCCGGTTCCAGCGCCTGATCCACCCCGGTGAAGAGCGACAGGATCGCCCCCTCGCCCCAATCGGGCGCAAAGGCGATGCCCATGGAATAGCCGATGCGCTTGCGAAACGCGTCGCCATATCCCGCCTGATCGATCACGGCCTGGGCCGCGTCATGGACATCGCTGCATGGGCGGCCCGGACGCATCGCAGCAAGGGCGGCATCCAGCGCGCGCAAGGCCACATCCATCATGCGCTGCGCCTCGGCTGGGGGTGGGCCGATCCAGACGCTGCGCATCAAGGCGGCGTGATACCTGTCGTGGCTGGCGGCCAGTTCCAGGAAAACCGGGTCGCCCGGTTCCAGTACGCGCCGCCGCCAGGTCGCATGCGGCACACCCGCCCGCGGCCCGGAAGAGATGAGCGGCTCCATCGCCATCGCATCGGATCCCGCGCGGATCGCCGCGGCGGTCATTTCGGCGGCGATCTCGTTCTCGCTGACCCCGGCGCGGCAGGCGTCGATCGCCGCGCGCATGCCGGCTTGCGAATAGGCCGCCGCCCGGCGCAGCGCCTCCAGTTCGGCGGGGGATTTGACGATGCGAACCCCCTCGGCCAGACCCGAGCCGTTCGTCCAGCGCAGGTCGGGCAAGGCCGCGCGGATCCGGTCGAACAAAGCCGGGCTGACGAACCATCCCTCGGTTTCGATCGCAACGTGGCCTGCCCGAAGCTCGCGCAGGATCGCAGCCAGCGCCTGCGCCGGATCCTCGCCATCCTGCCAGGTGCGGATATCCTCAAGCCATGTCGAGACACGCGCCCCCGTCCGCTCCAGCTCGCGCACCAGCAGGATAGGGCGGCCCTGAACAGGCAGCACGAGCGCCTGAAAGGCGAAATATCCCGCGGTTTGCCGCCCAGTGGCCCAATAGATGTTCTCGGGGCCGGTCAGGACCAGCGCTTCGGCCCCATGCGCGGCCAGCGCCCGTTGAAGCCGCGCGGTACGCCCGGCCAATTCGTCCTGCGCGAAGGGCGCAGCCGAGCCGCGGTCGGGGCCATTGGCCGGGGTCATGTCCTGATCGTGCTGCATCATCTGCCTGCCTCACGGATCCGAAAGCATGCCGATGGAGCGTGCCTTCATCGCTTCGAAATGTTGTGACATGGCCGCATGTGCCGCCTGCGGATCCCGCGCGGCGATGGCGTCGATCACCGCGATATGTTCGCGCGATTGCTGGTCGAAACGGGCATGGGTCCGGATAATCGTGCTGCGCTGCACGATGGCGCGCTGTTCGGCCAGGATCACGGGCAGAAAGACCAGCCCCGCGGCCTCTGCCACGGCCATGTGAAACTTTTCATCCTCGGCCCAGAAGCTTTCGAAATCCGACGGTGTGTCGAGAAAGCCCTGCGCGGCATCGCGGGCGGCCCGCAAGGCCGGTGTCAGGCCAAAACCTGCAGCCCGCGCGGCGGCGGCGGCTTCCAGAAGCTGCCGAAGCCCGAGTATTTCCAAAAGCTTTTCCACCGTCACCGCGCGCACCAGCAAGGCACCGTTCACAAGCCGCTCGATCAGCCCTTCGCGTTCCAGCCGCGAGAGCGCCGAGCGCAGCGGGGTGCGCGAAATGCCGAATGTCTCCGCAAGGTCGCGTTCCGACAGGATCGTACCGGCCTCGATCTCGCCTGCGATGATATCGGCGCGCAGGTTGTCATAGGCGGTGCGGGTCAGCGATCCGGTGGTCATGCGTCCCAGCCCCCGGCAATGGCGGCCAGAACGGCGAGGGTCGCGCGGGTCAGATCGGCGATTTCCATGTGTTCCTCGGGGCAATGGCTGCCGTTTTCGTTGCGGATGAAGATCATTGCACTGTCCCAGCCCGCGCTGGCAAAGGCGGCCGCATCGTGCCCGCCGCCCGACAGCATGCGGCGCGGTTGGTCTGCCAGCGCGGCGGCCCCCCGTTCGATGCGCGCCAGAACATCCCCGGACATGCGCGCAGGCGCGCTGCGGCTTTGCGTGCCAAGCGCAAAGGCGATGCCGGGGCGTTCGGCCTCGATCCGGGCGAGCTCGGATTTAAGCAGGGTATCGGCGCGGTCCAGCACCTCCACGTTCTCCGATCGCAGATCGACGCAAAAGCCCAGATCGCCCGCCACCTTGGCCATGGCATGCGCAGGCGTGGCGGCATCGACACGGCCGAAGGTCACGGTCAGATCATCGCCTTGCGCGAGCAGTTCGGCCCAGATGCGGTCCATCGCCATGACCAGATCGCAAAAGGCAACGACGGCATCGGCGCGCGCCCCGCGCGGCGCCCCGCCCGAATGGGCCCATTGCCCCGTGATCCGGGCCTGCCGGTAGCGCAGCCCACCGCGCACGGCGGTCACCAGCCCATAGGCTTCGCCTGCCGCCGCAAGGACCGGCCCCTGTTCGATATGGAATTCAAGAAATTGGGCCGGCGGGGGCGGGGCCATCGCCAGGACCGCCGCCGGATCGCCCCCTTCGTCGCGCATGTGATCGGAAAGGCTGCGGCCCGTGTCGCTGCGCAGGGCGGTCAGATCCTCGGACAAGAGACGCCCCAGATGCGCCCGCGATCCGATGTAGGAGACGGGAAACCAGACGCTTTCCTCTGCCCGGGTGATGATCAGGACCAGATCCATCGGCGGCGTGATCCGCCTGGCCGACAGCGCCGCGATCAGCGCCAGGGCGGCTGCGACACCGGCTTGCCCGTCATAGGCGCCCCCTTGGCTGACGGTATCGAGATGCGAGCCGATGAAAAGCGGCGGGCGGCTGGGATCCTGCCCATCCATCCGCGCAAGGAAATTGCCTGCCGCATCCCGGCTGACTGTCAGGCCAAGGGCCAGTGCCTCTTCCTCGATCACGCGATGGGCCTGGCTTTCCAGCGCACTGTAGGAGGGGCGCGTCCATCCCGGCCCGCCGGCGCTGATCGCATTGATCCGATCCAGAAGCCGGGTGATCGTGTCCGCGACCAGTCGGGCCGTCTCAGGCTCGGCCGCGATGCGGGTCCGGGTGGGGGGATCGGAACGGGCGATCATGGGCGGCATCCCGAACGGCCTTGCCACACAGAGGGGTTGATGGCGGTCGCGGGCATTTCGCCTGCCAGGGCGGTGATGACATGCCCGGCCGCAGCCTCAGCCGTGCGGGCCAGCGCGGCCGTGGTCGTGCCCCCCAGATGCGGGGTGAAGACGACCGTGTCGAAATCCGCCAAAGGGCCCCGCGGCCCCGCGGCCGTGCTGAGGTCAAGGCCCGCGCCCCCCAGATGGCCCGCGGCCAGCGCGGCCTGAAGCGCGGCTTCGTCGATCAGGTCCGCGCGCCCCAGGTTCACAAGGATCGCGCCGGGTTTCATCGCGGCAAAGGCGGCCCTGTCCATCAGGCTTTGCGTCGCCGGGGTCAGGGGGGCATGCAGGGACACAAGCTCGACCCTTGCCAGCGCGCCGTGCAGGTCGGGGGCATGGCTGGCCCAGCTTTCCTCAGGCGGTCGCGGGCTGTGCGACAGGACGCGCATGCCGAACCCGTGATGCAGGATCGCGCCCGTGCGGCGGCCCGTGGCCCCCCAGCCAATCACCAGGGCGGTCCCGCCGGAAAGTTCGGTAAAGGCTGCGCGCTCGCGAAAGCCCAGCTGTCCGGCGCGCTGGCTGCGATCGGCAGCAGGGATGCGGCGGGCCACGGCCAGCGCAAGACCTACGGCCAGTTCGGCAACCGATTGGGCATTCGTGCCGGGCGTATTGGCGATCAGCACCCCGGCGCTTGCGGCGGCTGCCTTGTCAACCGGGTCGTGCCCCGCGCCATGCACCACAAGAACGCGCAACCGGTCGGCCGCATCAAAGGCGCGGGCATCGAAACCGGCATCCCGGGTGATGGCGGCCACGCAGCCCGGCACATGGCGGGCGACGGTCTCCATATCGGCATCGGGGCACAGGACGGGCGTGATCCCATGGGCCAAAAGCCGATCCAGCCCCGCAGCATGGATGGGTTGCACGATCAGGCATTTGCGGTCCGGCGGGGGCGCGATGTGGTTCATGGGGCAGTCCGGTCGGGCAGGCGGCGCAGCCGTGCCAGCACGGCGTCGCGCGCGTTTTCAAGATGGCGGGTCATTTCGGCCTCGACCCTCTCTGGCTGTCCGCTGCGCACCGCTTCGAGAATGTCCAGATGTTCGGCGCAGCCTTCCAGATAGCGCTCTGGCAGGATCTTGTGATCGAAGACGCAGGTGCGCTGGCGCAAACCCTGCAGCACGTTCAGTGCGGTCTGATTGCCGGCGGCTTCGGTCAGAAGCTCGTGAAACTCATTGTCGATCTGCCAATGACCGTCGCGCTCTTCGGGGCCGGCGGTCATCAGGCGGCGGATGCGCTCTTCGATCTCGTCCAGCCGCTGGGGCGCAAGACGCACGGCGCTGCGCGCCAGGGTCGGTTCTAGCGCAAGCCGGAGAAAGAATACCTCCTCGATTTCGGGCAGACGCAGGCGGCGCACCCGGATCATGCGCCCGTCATGAACGGCCAGCCCCTCGCTCAGGATGCGCTTGATCGCCTCGCGGACGGGGGTGCGCGACATGCCCAGGTCTTCCCCGAGCGTCGCCTCGCGCAAGGCATCGCCGGGAGCAAGCGTGCCTTCGAACATCATCGCGATGATGCGCTGATGGGCCGTTTGGGCAAGGTTTTGCGACCGGTTCATCGCGGATCCTCCGCCAGGTCGAGGTCCGTTCCGGTGATTTCCCGTGGCGCGGCAATGCCACCGACCAGGTCACAGGACAAAAGCAATTCCGAACTCAGGGTGGCGGGGGCCTTGGGGATCAGCCCGCCCAGGATCAGATCGCGCTGGCGTTGCTGTGCGATCCAGAGCGCTTCGCCCTCATCGCGCGAGATCAGGGCAAAGCGCACCGATGCGCCCACGGGCATCTGCGCCAGCCGGGGCAGGTCGACCGAGGCGACGGTTGCGATCTTGGGATACCCCCCGGTGGTCTGGCTTTCGGCCAGCAGAACCAGCGGCAGCCCCGATCCGGGCACCTGGATCGAGCCGGGCACCGTGCCATCGGACACGATGTCATGCCCGCCTGTCGCGGGCAGCTCGACACCACCCAGCACCATGGCCATCCGGTCGCGCTGGGGCGTAATCTGGAAAGGCTCGCTCAGCAGGCGCTCCAGCGTCTCGGGGGCGAAGCGGGCGCTTTGCGGACCCAGGATCAGCCGGATCGGCCCGCTGTGCAGATCCCGCAGGTTGGTCCCCTTGAGCGGCCGTTCAAGGCGTAGGCAGGGGGCATCGGCCTGCGGGCCCAGGCCCAGGCGATCAGATGGCCTGAGGCTGCGCCCCTCGACCCCGCCAAGGCCGCTGCGCAGATGGGTGGCGCGCGATCCCAGAACTGGCGCCATATCAAGACCGCCCGACAGGGCCAGATAGGCCCAGACAGCCCCCTGTGGCGCGCCAAGGCGCAGGGTTTCACCGGGCGCAAGCACATGGCTTTCGCCGCTGGCAAGCCGCCGGTCACCGACCCGGATGTCACAGTCGGCGCCCGCCACGGCAAACCGGATCGCCGTGTCGCTGCGCAAGGCGCATCCGGGCCCGGCGAATTCGAGGGCCGCGGCCATCGGCGGATTGGCGCAGAGCGCATTGGCCAGCGCCATGGCATCGGGGTCGATGGGCCCGGCCGTGGACACGCCGAACCGGCGCAGACCGGAGCGCCCGGCATCCTGCACCGTCAGCATGGGGCTGGCGCTATGGATCTCGATCGTCATGGGGCTGCGTTCTCGGGGGTTGGGCGCAAGGCCCCCTCGGCCACCCTTGCCGCGATGTCGCGGGCATCGTCTGCGCTGACCGGCACGAAGCGCACCCGATCCCCGGCACGCAACAGGAAAGGGTCCGGCGCGCCGGGATCGAAAATCCGCCACGGCGTCCAGCCGACAAAGCGCCAGCCCGACGGCCCGGCCACGGAATTGATATTGGCCTGCTGCCCGCCGATCCCGATGGCCCCTTCGGGAATGTTCTGACGCGGCACGCGCAGGCGGGGGGTGTGCAGCAGCTCGGGAAGGCCGCCCAGATAGGCAAATCCCGGTGCAAAGCCGATCATGTAGACGCGATATTCAGCCCCGGAATGAAGCGCGATCACCTCGTCGGTGGACAGCCCCTTTAGCCTAGCCAGGTCGTCGAGATCCCCTTCAACGCCCGCGCCGTAGAGGCAAGGCACCTTCCAAAGCCGCCCCGCAGCCTGGGGGGAGGCATCGCGGCTGTCCCACAAGGCCATCAGCCGCGCCTCAAGCTCGGCCCCGCGCAGGATCACCGGGTCATAGCCGACAAGCAGGGATCGGTAGGTCGGTACAACCTCGGTCACGCCTGGCCATGCCGCAGCGTCCAGCCGGTCGGCCAGGTCGATGATCCGGGCGTTGGTCTCGGCGTCGATCCGGTCACCCAGTTCAAGGACAAGGGCACGGTCGCCAGCGGGGTGAAGGGTGGGTGTCATGGGCTGGGGTTTCGTCAAGATCGGTGGCGTGGCACTGCGGCGGCCATCAGCGCATCATGTCGGGCACGAGGGTCACGATGCCGGGGTAAAGCGCCATCACCAGGACGAAAGCCGCCATGATGCAGAAGAAGGGAAAGGCGGCGCGGGTGATCCGCCCCATGCTTTCACCCGTCAGCCGCTGCACCACGGTCAGGTTGAAGCCCACGGGCGGCGTGATCTGCGCCATCTCCACGACGATCACGACAAAAATCCCGAACCACAGCTTGTCATACCCCGCCGCCACGGCAAGCGGCAGGGTGATGGGCAAGGTCATCACCATGATGCCCAGCCCCTCCATGACCATGCCCAGAAGGATGTAAAAGACCAGCAGCACGAAGATCAGCATCAGGGGCGACATGCCCCAGCTGTCGATTTCATTGGCGATGAAGCGGGGGATGCCCAGATAGCCCATCGCCGTCGAAAGAAGTACGGCGCCGATGATGATCAGGCCGATCATCGCACAGGTTTCCGCAGCCATCCGCGCAGCTTCGAACAGGCCCTTGAAGGACAGGGTGCGCTGGGCAAAGCCGATCAGGATCGAGAAACCGACGCCGACGGTCGCCGCTTCGGTGGGCGATGCGATGCCGCCATACATCGACCCGATCACCCCTATCATCAGGACCATCAGCGGCCCCAGATCCTTGAGGGCCACGATCTTTTGCCACAGGGTCGTTTCCGGCGGCGGGGTGCCCACAAGGGCGGGGTTCAGCGTGGCCCGGATCGCCAGATACCCCATATAGGCCGCGGCCAGGATCAGGCCCGGAACGATCCCCGCCAGAAACAGCCGCAGGATCGATTCCTGCGCCAGCACCCCGTAGATGATCAGAATAGTCGACGGCGGGATCAGAAAGCCCAGCGTTCCGGCCCCCGCCAGGCTGCCGATGACAAGGTCCCGGTCATAGCCGCGCGATATCAGTTCGCGCGCGGTGATCCGGCCCACTGTCACCGTCGTGGCCGCCGATGACCCGCTGACCGAGGCAAACAGGGTGCATCCCAGAACGGTCAGATGGCTCAGCCGCCCCGGGACCCGGCGCAACCAGGGCGACAGTCCAGAGAAGAGCGACTCGGAAATGCGGGTGCGGAACAGGATTTCCGCCATCAGGATGAACAGCGGCAAGGCCAGCAATTCGGGCGAGACCACCGTGTTCCAGGTTTGCTGCGCCAGAAGTTTGATCGAGGGGATGTTGGGACGGAACAGGTAGAGCATGCTCAATGCCGTTCCGATCAGCCCCATGCCGATCCACAAGCCGCTGCCCAGAAACAGCGTCAAAAGGCCCAGAAGGGTGGCAACCGTTTTTCCCATGATCCTGCCCCTATTCCAGACCCTTGCCGGTCGCCAACGCCTCGCCCATCAGCAAGCGCAGGAACTGGGCAAGGCATTGCAGCGCCAGCAAGACGGCCCCGAAGGCCAGCGCGGCCTGCGGATAGACCAGCGGCACGCGGAACGCGGTTGCTGCGGTCGTGCCGCGCACATGCGACAGCCAGGCCGCATCGATCATGGCCACGCTCAGGCAGACCGCGATGGCAAACCCGGCCAGGCAGGCGGCATGTTCAAGGATACGTCCGACGGGCCGGGGGATCGCCTCGAGAAAGGCGGTGACGCGCACATGCCCCCCCGATTTCAGCGCGGCCGCACTGGCCAGCAGGAAACAGACGCCCATCAGGTAGCCCGACAGATCCCATGAAAAATGCAGTGAATGCGACAGCAGGTTGCGCGAAAAGATCTCGGCCCCGATCAAAAGGAAAATGCCCAGAAGGCTCAGGCCGGCGATGATGCCGCCCAGATCGGTCAGCCGATCGATGGCCTGTATCAGGCGTTGCGCGGCATGATGCGGTTTCAGAGCCATGGCAAAGTCCGGATCCCCAAAGGCAGGATGCGGCGGCCCGAGGTCGCGGGCCGCCACCGTGCAGGAAAGCTCAGTTCCCCAGTGCAGCCTGATAGGCGTCGATCACCGCCACCGACTCCGGCACGCGCTCACGGAACGCGTCCCAGAGCGGCAGTGCACGTTCAAGAAGGGCTGCGCGCAACTCCGGCGAGGGCGTGCTGATCGTCATGCCGTTCTCTTGGAGAGTGGCGATTTTCTTGGCATCCTCGGCCACGCTGTTCAGCCAGAACTGGCCTTCCATCTGATTGGCAAGCCGCTCGATGGCCTCCTGATGCTCGGGCGACAGTGCGTTCCACGCATCGAGGTTCACCGTGACGGCGTTGGAAGAGGACTGCCAGTTGAAGGTGCTCATGTGATCCATGAACTCCCAGAACGAGCCATCCACGCCCGAAGAGGACGAGGTGGTCACACCGCGGATCGTGCCTGCCGCCAGCGAGGGGACAACCTCACCCCAGGGCATCTGCACGGGAACCGCGCCAAGCGCACCGAAAAAGTCGGTCCCGTTGGCATCGACCACCCGGATCGGCAAGCCGCTCAGGTCTGCGATGGTGTTGATCTGGTTGGGGGAATACACGGCCTGGCCCGGCCATGGCACGACATAGAGAACCTTCTGGTTCATGCTGGCGGCCACATCGTCAAGGACCGGACGGTAGAATTTGTGCAAAAGTGCAAGCTGCGGAATGGTGGGCGCCATGAACGGCAGCGTCTCGATCCCCAGCACGGGCGCTTCGCCGACCTGCTGGTTGAGCAGAACATCGGCGATCGGCACGATGCCGTCGCGGACCGCGGCCATACCTTCGGGCCCGCGGATGCCCAGCGCGCCGCCCGGATGAACGGTGATCTCCACCGCGCCATCCGTCACGTCGCTGACGGCTTCGGCGAAGGCGATGGCATTCTGGGTGTGGAAGTTGGTTTCCGGCCAGACGATGGACATGTCCCAACTGACCTGGGCCGAGGCCGCAGACCCCAAGCCCATCGCGCAAGCGACCGCAATCGATAGCATTTTTCCGTGGTACATCACATCACTCCCTGGGTTGATGTTTGGTTTCTTTTTGTTGCAAACTCGGTATACCAGTTGTACCCAGAGGCTGAAACACGCGGCGCTTCGAGTCAATACGTCACAGGGCCTTGCCCCGCCAACGCCGCCATTTTCTTCTGAGTTGCCTGTTTTTTCGTCGAAAAGAAACGCGGAGCCGATGCAGACATGACCCGGACACTCGATCTCAACTGTGACATGGGCGAAAGCTTCGGCGCTTTCACGATCGGGGATGACGCGGCGATGTTGTCGCTGGTGACGACGGCGAATATCGCCTGTGGCTTTCATGCCGGCGACCCGGTGGTGATGCGCCGCACGATCCAGATGGCCAAGGCGCGCGGCGTGTCGGTTGGGGCGCATCCCTCTTTTGCGGATCTCTACGGCTTCGGGCGGCGGCGCATTCAGGGCGAGCGGCCCGAAGACCTGGAAACCCAGCTGATTTACCAGATCGTCGCGATGCAGGGGATGTGCGCGCTTGAAGGGCATGCGATGACGCATGTGAAGACCCATGGCGCGCTTGGCAACATGGCCGCCGAAGACCCCGATCTGGCCGCATTGTGTGTGCGTGCGATCCGGGCGGTCGATCCGGGGCTTGCCTTTGTCACGCTGCCCTATTCGGAAACCTACATGGCCGCGGAAAAGGCCGGGCTGCCGATCGCCTGCGAGATCTACGCCGACCGCAGCTATACCGACGAGGGCCAGTTGACCCCCCGCAGCCAGCCAGGTGCGGTCATCCACGACCCAGGGCAGAGCCTGGATCAGGTGCTTGAGATGGTGATGAACGGCATGATCGCGACAACGGGTGGCAAACGCCTGCCGGTCACGCCCGCAACGCTTTGCGTGCATGGCGATACCCCCGGCGCGGTCCAGATTTGCCGCACCTTGCGCGATGCTCTGGAGGAAAACGGCGTCACCATCGCGCCTTTTGCCACCGCCGCCTGACAGGCGCAGGCCCGCTTTACCGACCCGCACTATGGGCGATCCCACCCCCTACCCAAGGATAAAAGATCCATGACCCGACTGATCGATCGCGCAACACAGGGCGTCTATCTGATCGCCGCAACCCCGTTTGACGACACAGGCGCGGTCGATCACGACAGTCTGCGCCGCCTTGTCGATTTCTACATGGGCCACGGGGTGACCGGGCTGACCATCCTGGGCATGATGGGCGAGGCCAACAAGCTGACGCCCGAGGAGCGCCGGGCGGTGATCGACACGGTGATGGCGCGGGTGGGCGATCTGCCCGTCGTGGTGGGCGTCTCCGATCCCGGTCTGGCCAATCTGGCGGACCTTGGCCGCTACGCGATGGACCGGGGTGGGGCGGGGGTGATGGTGTCGCCTGTCGCGGGCCCTGCGCGCGAGGACCGGATCGAAGCCTATTTCCATAGCGTCTGCGATGCGATCGGCCCGGAAACGCCGCTTGTGTTTCAGGATTTCCCGCTGGCCACGGGCTTGCCGGTCTCGGCCAAGTTGATCCGCAGGCTCAGCAATGACCGGCCACAGATCGTCATGCTCAAGCATGAGGATTGGCCGGGCCTGACCAAGATCACGGCACTGCGCGACATGGAACAGGATCCGGCGAATGCGCGGCTGTCGATCCTTGTGGGCAATGGTGGGCTCTACCTGCCGCAGGAATTGCAGCGCGGCGCGGATGGGGCGATGACCGGCTTCGCCTATCCCG
>NZ_JAEPMO010000178.1 GCF_017643905.1 Marivita sp. | reverse complement strand
CGAAGTGCTGCCCCGGCGCGCGTCGGTTGCGTTCGCGCGTATGTCGGATTTCACCAAGTGGCATCGTCGGAAAACGACGATTAGTCGACAAAACAATCACTGGCGGCCCCGCCAGCGTCTGGAGTGACATACATGGCTGACGAAGAAGACGATATCATTCTCGCGGATCTGAACGACGACGAACTGGTCGAGCAGATGTTCGACGATCTTTATGACGGTCTGAAAGAAGAGATCGAGGAATCGGTTCACATCCTGCTGGACCGTGGTTGGGAACCCTACGACATCCTGACCAAGGCGCTTGTCGGCGGCATGACCATCGTCGGCAACGACTTCCGTGACGGCATCCTGTTCGTGCCCGAAGTGCTTCTGGCCGCCAACGCAATGAAGGGTGGCATGGCCATCCTCAAGCCGCTGCTGGTGGAAACAGGTGCTCCGCGCGTCGGCAAGATGGTGATCGGCACAGTCAAGGGCGACATCCATGACATCGGCAAGAACCTTGTCGGCATGATGATGGAAGGCGCAGGTTTCGAAGTCGTCGATCTGGGCATCAACAACCCGGTCGAAGCCTATCTCGATGCCATCGAAGCCGAACAGCCGGACATTCTGGGCATGTCCGCCCTGCTCACAACCACCATGCCCTACATGAAGGTTGTGATCGATACGCTGGTCGAGAAAGGCATCCGTGACGACTATATCGTGCTTGTCGGTGGTGCGCCGCTGAACGAGGAATTTGGCAAGGCCATCGGTGCGGACGCCTATTGCCGGGATGCTGCCGTGGCTGTTGAAACCGCAAAAACCTTTGTCGGCCGCAAGCACAATCAGCTTGCCGCAGGGTAAGATGAGCCAAATCGTCACTTTTTGGGCCTCGCCACGCTGCGGGGCCTTTTATTATGGATCAAACTGTCCCATATTTTCAGGACAAGGAGATCGACATGCCAGTGACGACATTCGCTTCGATGATCTTGGCTGTGATTGCAGCATCCGGCCTGACCGTCTGGGCATTCGCGCAATTCGGCATTCTCAAGGTTTTGCCCGCCCTGATCGCCGTGGCTCTTCTGGCACGTTGGGCCCTCGCCCATGTGCCCGGCGATGACGAGCCTGCCTGACGACACCCTGCTGACAGAGTCCGGACTGTCCGCCCGCGGAGACGGGCGCGTCCTGATCGTTGCCTGTGGCGCATTGGCGCGCGAAATTCTTGCAGTGCGGGATGCCAATGGATGGACTCATCTCGACCTCACCTGCCTTCCCGCCATTCTGCACAATCACCCTGAAAAGATCGTGGGCGCGGTCCGCGCGGCTGTAGACCGCCATCGCGCCGATTACGATGCGATCTTCATCGCCTATGCCGATTGTGGCACGGGTGGACTGCTCGAAGCCGCTTGCGCCGACATGGGCGTCGAGATGATCGCAGGCCCGCATTGCTACAGTTTTTTCGAGGGCACCGAGACGTTTGCCGCGCGAGATGAAATCACGGCTTTCTACCTGACGGATTTTCTTGTGCGGCAGTTCGATGCCTTCGTCTGGAAACCGTTGGGCCTGGATCGGCATCCAGAGTTACGGGACATGTATTTCGGGCATTACGACAGGCTTGTCTATCAGGCACAAACCGACGATCCGAACCTGACAGCGATTGCAGAGCACTGTGCCGTGAGGTTGGGCCTGCGGTTCGAGCGGCGGTTCACCGGGTACGGCGATCTGGCGCGCAGCATGGCACATTGGGCTACGATTTAAGGCGCAGGCACGCTTTCCGTCGACGGAAAGCGACGGACGCGTTGACGCGTCCGCCCGCGGGTCAGTTCACCTGCTCAAGAAGAAGCTTTGACACAGGCACCATGGACACGCTCGATGCGCGGTCTTGCAAACTCCAGAGAACCAAGGCTGACAGAGTGTCGGGGGTCAAACGGCCCAGCATGACAACTGCACCATCCTGACGCGCGCGGAATGCTGCACCGTCCAGAAAACGGCGCTTGGTGCGGGCGTCCTGCCCTTCTCCGTCGAAATCACGCAGAATGCTGAGCGCCGGCACCGTTTCGCGCTGAGCAATCGCCTGCGCCGTGTTCAGACCATTGGGCAGAAAGATCAGTCCATGCCCGCTGTCCGCAGCAAAACTCGCTGCCTGTTCGGTCACGTTCCTTGCAGCCTGCAAGCCGCCGCCCGGGGCTTCGATCAGAGCAACCGCTTCTGGAACGGCGGCAATCGCACCACCGAGGATCTGTTCGACATCGCTGGGCTGGGCCGCGGTCGGCACCGACACCAGCGCAGCAACTTCGTAGCCCAACGCACGGTAGGCCGACATCCGGTCAGAGGCCCCTGGTTGTGCCGGGTCAATGGCAAAGGTCACGGGGAACGGGAAGCCGTCCAGCGTGTCAGGCCCCAGCGGACCGGTGCCGTCGTCGATCATCACGATGGACATTTTCGGCAAGGAAGGATCGCTGTCGACTGCTGCCGCAAAGCGTTTCAACGGCGACAGGCTGGCATCCACAGCCGGGGCGGATGTGTCAGGCGGGGTTGCGGCCTCTTCGGCCCCGCCAATCGACGGAAGTCTGGACGAGTTGCCCGGGTTCCGGTCGGTCAAGGATGCGGCTTGAGTACCGATTGCAGGACGCGGGGCTGCAGGCGCAGTGGCGACCGCGGCAGTGTCGGCGTCCGGTGCCGAAGGGATGAGACGACGGACAGGTGGACGCTCGGACGCTGTACTGTCTTGCGACGGTGTTGCTTCGGGCGCGGGTTCCTCCGCAGTCTCGGTCGGCACGGCAGGCGCGGGATCGGGCACAAGCGGTGCTTCAACTGCCGGGACCGGAGGCGCTGGCGGCTGCGCGGGTTCGGTCGAGACGCTCAATCCGGTTTCGCTCGCAGGAGGATTCAGAGGGGAAACATTGGCGCTGCCCGGCGCTGCTTCGGGCGCGGACACCACCGGAACTTCGGGCGCCGCTCCAACATCGGGTGCATCAAGCGCCGCAATCTCAGCGCCGGTGTCCGGGGCAGGCACAGGAGCCGCGACAGTGTCTGCAATGGTTGGCTCCTGCGGATCAGCCGGACGATCCAGCGCTGGCGCATCGGCTTTGGGGGCCACAGGCGTCACGTCTTCGGGGCGGCGGGCCGGTGTCGTCAGTGCCGCCGACGCGCCGTCATCGGGAGTGACTTGCGCATCAGTTGTCTCGGGACGTGCCGGTGTTTCAGCAGGCGCCTCAGCGACATCACGCGATTGCTCGGGCGTAATGGCGGCACCCGACGCGTCGGTTTGTGCGGTTGGTTCGGGCTCGGCTGCTGCCTCGGGTTCTGTCGGGGTTGCTGTCTCGGAGGACGTAGGCGCGTCCGGGTCCGGCTTGGCTGCCTCGACTACCGGAACTTCGGGCACCGTGTCAGGTGCCGCATCGCTTGTCGCTGTGTCATCAACAGGCTCTTGAGCAGCAGGTTCTGCAACGTCAACGCGGGGTTCAGGGTCGGACGGTATCACAGCAGCGGGCGGCGGCATCAGAACGGATAAAGTCCCCAGACCACCCACCGACAACACCGTGCCCCAGATGGCTCCTGACAAAAACCCTCGTGCCATGCTCTTCGCCCTCGATTTGCCCCGCTCACACGCTCCCGGCATCTCACCCGTGCCGGTTGACCCACCCGCGCCCTTGACGCGCGTTGGTCCGCCTGTGCATGTATACCGCGATTGGCCCCCACCCCGCCAGCCCCGACGAAGAAGAAAGACCCATGCTGCTGCTCATCGACAATTACGACAGTTTTACCTACAACCTCGTGCATTATCTTGGAGAGCTTGGGACCGACGTAAAGGTGGTGCGCAATGACGCGCTGACCGTGCAGGACGCCATGGGGCTAAACCCTTCGGGTATCCTGCTGTCGCCCGGCCCATGCGACCCGGATCAGGCGGGGATCTGCCTCCCCCTGACGCTGGCGGCTGCGGAGACCAGAACTCCGCTGATGGGTGTGTGCCTCGGCCATCAAACATTGGGACAGGCCTTTGGTGGATCGGTGGTGCGCCATTCCGAGATCGTGCATGGCAAGATGGGGGTGATGCATCACGCGGGCAAAGGCGTGTTTGCCGGTCTGCCCTCGCCCTTCGAGGCGACGCGCTATCACTCGTTGGTGGTGGACAAGGACACGATCCCGGACTGCCTTGAGGTGACGGCATGGCTGGAGGACGGCACGGTCATGGGCCTAAGCCACCGCGAATTGCCAATGCATGGCGTGCAGTTCCATCCCGAAAGCATCGCGTCGGAACATGGTCACGCCCTGCTGCAGAATTTTGTGAATGAATTGAAGGTGCCCGCATGAGCGACGCGATGAAGCCCCTGATCTACGCCGCCTCTGAAGGCCCGCTGAGCCGGTCTCAGGCTGAACAGGCGTTCGAATTGCTGTTCGACGGCCAGGCAACCCCTGCACAGATCGGGGGGCTGCTCATGGCGTTGCGCGCACGGGGTGAGGCGGTGTCGGAATATGCGGCGGCGGCGGCGGTGATGCGCGCCAAATGTACTGCGGTCAAAGCGCCCGAGGGTGCGATGGACATCGTCGGCACCGGCGGCGATGGCATGGGTACTCTCAACATCTCAACCGCGACCGCCTTTGTCGTGGCGGGGGCTGGCGTGCCGGTGGCCAAACATGGCAATCGCAACCTGTCGTCTAAATCCGGATCGGCGGATGCGCTGACGGAGATGGGGATCAATGTGATGGTGGCGCTCGAGGTGGTGGAGCGCGCCATTGCCGAGGTCGGGATCGGGTTCATGATGGCACCCATGCATCATCCGGCCATGAAACACGTGATGCCGGTCCGGCAGGAGCTGGGATCGAAGACGATCTTCAACATCCTCGGCCCGCTCACCAACCCGGCAGGCGTGAAGCGGCAGTTGACTGGCGCGTTTGCCATCGACCTGATCTTCCCCATGGCGGAAACGCTGAAAGAGCTTGGGTCCGAAAAGGCGTGGCTGGTGCATGGCGGCGATGGCACGGACGAGATCTCGATCTCGGCCCCGACACAGGTGGCTGTGCTGGAGGATGGCAAGATCCGGGGCCGCGAGGTACATCCCGAAGACGCAGGCCTGCCGGTTCATCCGTTCCGCGACATCCTTGGCGGGACCCCGGCCGAGAATGCGCAGGCGTTCCGGGAACTGCTCAGCGGGACCAAAAGCGCTTATCGCGATGCGGTATTGCTCAATGCGGCTGCGGCCCTTGTGGTGGCAGACAAAGTGTCCGACCTCAAGTCCGGTGCTGAAATGGCGGCAGAAAGCATCGACAGCGGGGCTGCGAAAGCGCGGGTTGAGGCGCTGGCCCGCGTCACCCAAACGGCGTGATGTCCGTATGGCCGGCGGTCGATGCGTCGACGCATCGCGGAGTTTCCATTGATGGAAACTCCTGGGGCGCTGCCCCAGACCCCGAAGTATTTTTGAACCAGAGAAGAAGCGAACCTGCGCCATGTTGACCCCGCCGGGTGCATGGCGGCATTTGCCGTTCTTTTCGGAGAATTTGCCAAGCATCGCGTCTGTTGTCGCAAATGAGGAGCGACTTGTGCTTCCGTCTTCGCCACAGGTGTTTGCAGCGCTCGAGGCCTCTGCGCCTGACGATGTGCGCGTGATCATTTTGGGGCAAGATCCCTATCCGACCCCCGGCCACGCACATGGATTTGCCTTTTCAGTGGAACCAGACGTTCAGCCCCTGCCCCGATCATTAAGCAATATCTTCAAGGAACTGCGCGACGATATCGGGGATACGCCGCCTAATGGAGACCTGCGTTTCTGGGCCAAGCAAGGCGTGTTGCTGTTGAACGATGTGCTGACGGTCCCGGCGGGTGACGCGCGTGGACATCGGCGGCTGGGGTGGCAGAAACTGGTGCCGCAGGTGCTCGACGCGCTGTCGGACCGGCCCCGCGCCTTTGTGCTCTGGGGCAATGATGCGCGGGCACATGCGCCGCCTCTTGCGGGGCGCGGGCATCTGGTTCTTGAAAGCGCTCACCCCTCCCCGCTGTCGGCACGGCGCGGGTTTTTCGGGTCGCGCCCCTTTTCCACAGTGAACGCGTGGCTTAAAGAACAGGGACATGCCCCGATCAACTGGACCGACCCATGAGCGCAACCATTCTCGACAAGATCAAAGCCTACAAGCTTGAGGAAGTGGCCGCCGACAAGGCCCGCGTGCCCGTGGCAGAGGTCGAGGCTGCTGCGAAAGCTGCAGATCCGGTGCGCCCCTTTGGTGCCGCGCTCCGGTCTGCTCAGGCTATGGGCTATGGCTTGATTGCCGAGGTAAAAAAAGCATCGCCCTCCAAGGGGTTGATCCGCGCTGATTTCGAACCGGCAAGCCTTGCACAGGCCTATGAGGCCGGAGGCGCGACCTGTCTTTCGGTTCTCACGGACACACCCAGCTTTCAGGGTGACAAATCCTATCTGGTCGCCGCGCGGCAGGCCACATCGCTGCCCGCTCTGCGCAAGGATTTCATGTATGACACCTATCAGGTCGCCGAGGCGCGCAGCCTGCAAGCGGATTGCATTCTGATCATCATGGCCAGTGTGTCCGACGCGCAGGCGGCAGAGCTGGAGGATGCCGCGTTTGCCTGGGGTATGGACGCGCTGATCGAAGTGCACGACCGCGCGGAACTGGATCGGGCGCTTGATCTGAAGTCCCCCTTGATCGGCGTCAACAATCGCAATCTCAAGACCTTCGAGACCACTCTTGAGACAACACGTGAACTTTCCAGACATATCCCGTCGGACCGGATGCTGATTTCGGAATCTGGGCTGTTCACACCGGCAGACCTTGCCGACATGGCCGCGCACGGTGCGCGCAGCTTTCTGATCGGCGAAAGCCTGATGCGGCAGGCGGATGTGACGGCGGCCACCAGCGCGCTGCTGGCTGATCCGGTGACGGCATGAGCGGACTTACCCATTTCGACGCCAAGGGCGATGCGCATATGGTGGACGTGTCGGACAAGGCCGTCACATCGCGGGTGGCTGTTGCCGAGGCCTACATCACGATGGCGCAGAAGACCTTTGAGATCATTACGGAAGGTCGCGCAAAGAAGGGCGATGTGATCGGTGTGGCCCGACTGGCCGGGATCATGGGAGCCAAGAAGACACCTGATCTGATCCCGCTTTGTCATCCCCTGCCCATCACCAAGGTTGCGGTTGAACTTTTCCCGGCACCAGAACTGCCCGGACTACGGATCGAAGCGACGGTCAAGACCACCGGGCAAACCGGGGTCGAGATGGAAGCACTCACCGCTGTCTCAACGGCAGCACTGACCGTCTATGACATGGCCAAGGCGGTGGACAAGGCGATGGAGATCACCGGCATCCGCGTGATGCTGAAAGATGGCGGGAAATCCGGGCGGTACGAGGCGTCATGATTTCGGTCGCGGAGGCGCTCGAGCATCTCTTCGCTTTGGCCCGTCCGCTAGGGGTCGAAACCGTACCGCTGTTGCAGGCGCATGGTCGCGTGCTGGCAAAGGACGTGGCGGCGACACGGAACCAACCACCCTTCAACAGCTCTGCCATGGATGGCTATGCCGTGACCGAGGTGGCACCGGGCTTGCGGCTCAGGGTCATCGGAGAGTCTGCGGCGGGTCACGGATTTTACCAAACGGTCAACACCGGCGCAGCGGTGCGTATCCTTACCGGCGCGCCTGTACCGGACGGCGCGAAAGCCGTTGTGATTCACGAAGATGTCACCCGTGACGGGGCCTGG
>NZ_JAEPMO010000058.1 GCF_017643905.1 Marivita sp. | reverse complement strand
CGCCTGCTGCAGAGCGCATGGCATCGAAGAACCCGAAGGGCTCACAGCCTGAGCCCCGCGCCGGGCGATCGCCCTGCCTTCCTACGCCTGCGCCTTGGGCAACGCGCACAGCATCTCAAACAGAAGATTCGATGCAATCAGAGGTCTCAGAGTGCGAGAAAACCAACACCTGCGAAGGCGACGGCGCATCCGGCCCATTGTGCGGAGGTCATCCGCTCTTTGAGAAACATCCATGCCAGTATGACTGTCAGCATTCCGAACAGCGACGAAGACACTGATGCGTATTTGGCGTTCTCCAGAGCCCCCGCTGACAAGACACACATTAATGCTATGCCATCGGCAAGACCCATCGCGACAAGCCATGGAAGCGCTTTTCGTCCTGCCCAGAAGGGTTGTTTGAACAGGAAGAGCACGACAATAACGAGCAGCAGAGCGGTCACGCGTGTCACAAGCGTGCTTGGCATTTCGTGGCTCATGGCGGCAGCAGGTTGTCCCAAAGCGAACGTGCCCGCAAATCCGGCCGCCGCGATCAGCGCAAATAAGATGGTTGGCCCGATGGGCGGAGTCTCTTCATCGCTCGTGTCCGAAAGGGCTGCGACGCAAGACACGCCGCCGACGATCGCAAGAACGGCAAGCCATTGAAGCGCAGACACAGGGGTTCCCTGTAAGGCGGCCCAGCCCACAGACAGGATCGGATACCCGGCGATCAACGGGGCGACCAGTCGAACGGGGCCCCTTTCGAACGCATAGTAAAGGCCGAAGGTTGCGATGATGAAGGAGATGCCTGCACCGACCGACAGATAGACTGCCTGTGCGGGCAGGGCCTGAACTGTGCCTGTGGTGAGTGTCGCCGCTGTGTGAAAGATGAGGCCGGTCAGAATGACAGTAAAGATGCACGCACTGATCGGGGTTCTTTGGCTGAGGAAACGAACACAGATATCGTGAAATCCCCAGCAGAGAGCGGCAATAAGTCCAAGGGCGAGAGCGCTCATCTATTGATTCGACCTTAAAGGGTTCATGCAAAAACAACTTGTCGCGAAACCGAAAAACGAGCCGAACATACGCGTATAGTTTTCGGGAGAGACACGACCAAACCGAATGGCCGAGATCACATCGGGGACCCCGCCAAGAAAACTGATGTTATGATTGATCATCGGTTCGAATCTGTTTGCCGTGGTCTGCATTGTCTGTATTCTTTTAATTAAACATTTATTCCGTTCATGCAACTCACGTCAGGGAGGGTCAAAGTGCTCGACGACTATCCAAGTGTGCGACCAGGGCCCCCGAAACCCAGTGCGATCATCAAGCCGCGTGTGTTTTCATTACCGCCGGGCACGGAGCGATATGTCGTCGAAGGACAGGGTGCTGTTCTCATCCCGATCGAGACCGGTGATCAGCTGACCATCATCAATGACGAAGGTGGGCAACCCTGCGAGATCGTGGTCGCAGACGGCAAAGGCCGTGTGGATGCTGGGATCATTGGGGCAACAGCGCAGGGGCCCGCAGGTGGTCTGAAATCACTGCTGACGTCGGATGACCAATCCTTGCGTGGGTTGCGTATGGGCCTCGACGCGCGTGGCATCGACCTGGGAAAAGCGCAAGCGGTTCATCTGTTCGAAAGAACGACACCTGCCAAGACCGAAGCAAGCTTTACCGCCGTTCGAAATGGCACGGTGATCATCGCAGCGCCTGGGCCCGTTATGAACTTCGAGACGCAGGATACGGCGACCTCACTGACCGTCATGATCAAACGGGCAACTCTCAAAACGCAGGCGCGGTTCGCTTTGCCAGACCCGCTCGCGGATCCGTTGAGTGACGTGCGTATCCACAGCCAGACGGCAAAGGCCTATTTCGTGAAGGCAGGTGACTACATCCAGATCATTGATGTCGATGGGCGGCAATGCACGGATTTCGAATGCTTTTCCGCGCGAAAGCTCGACAAGGGCATTGAACATGCGCTGGATGTCACCACGACGCGCACGCTTATGGGCCACGCCTATCCCATGCCCGGACTGCACGCGAAATACTATGATCAGGAAATGGTGCCTTTGGTCGAGGTGGTGCAGGACACCTGCGGGCGCCATGACGCTTTTGCGATGGCGTGCACCGCGAAATACTATGACGATATCGGCTATCCGGGGCATGTGAACTGCTCGGATAATTTCAACAAGGCGCTTGCGGAATACAACGTCACAGGCCGTCCCGGTTGGATGGCCATCAACTTCTTCTTCAACACGTTCCTCGACGATCACGGCGTCATGTATGCCGACGAACCCTGGAGCCGCCCCGGAGACTACGTTCTGTTGCGGGCATTGACGGATATCGTCTGTGTGTCCAGCGCGTGTCCCGATGACACCACGCCTGCAAATGGCTGGAACCCGACCGATATTCACATACGCACCTACAGCGGCAAGGAAACCTTTCAAAAGGCCATCGCGATCCGTGCCACACCAGATTCAGAGGCCAAAATGACCAAGCAAACCGGTTTCCATGACAGTTTTGCCAAACACACACGCAACTTCGTCGAGTATAATGGCTATTGGCTGGCCAATTGTTTTGCCACCGCGGGGCCCATTGCCGAATATCACGCGTGCCGGGAAAAATGCGTAATCCTTGATCTGTCGCCGCTGCGCAAATTCGAGATTACAGGCCCTGACGCCGAAGCACTGTGCCAGTATGCGTTTACCCGCAACATGAAGACGCTGCCTGTGGGCGGTGTGGTGTATACGGCGATGTGCTACGAACATGGCGGGATGATTGACGATGGCACCGTGTTCCGGTTGGGCAAGGATAATTTCCGCTGGATCGGTGGTTCTGATTATGGCGGAGAATGGCTCCGCGAATTGGCCGAAAAGAACGGCCTCAAGGTACTTGTCCGGTCTTCGACCGACCAGATGCACAATGTTGCCGTGCAGGGGCCCAAGAGCCGCGATCTCCTGCGCAAGCTGGTCTGGACCGCGCCGCATAATCCGGAATTCGATCAGCTGGAGTGGTTTCGTCACACGCCAGCGCGCTTGCGCAATGAGTCCGGCACGCCCTTTGTTCTGAGCCGCACCGGCTATACCGGAGAGCTGGGGTATGAGGTTTTTTGCCATCCGAAGGACTGCAAGGAAATATTCGATGCGATATGGGAGGCCGGACAGGAACACGGACTCACGCCTATGGGGCTTGAAGCGCTCAACATGGTGCGGATTGAAGCTGGGCTGATTTTTGCCGGCTACGATTTCTCGGATCAGACGGATCCGTTTGAGGCGGGTATCGGGTTCACCTGCCCCTTGAAGTCAAAGACGGATGATTTTGTCGGGCGCGACGCCCTCATCCGTCGCAAGGAACATCCGATGCGCAAGCTTGTCGGCCTTGAGATCGACAGCAATGTTGATGTGAGCCACGGCGATTGCATCCATATTGGCCGGGCGCAGATCGGTGAGGTCACATCGTCCATGCGATCGCCCTTGTTGAACAAGAACATTGCCTTGGCGCGGATCGACATTGCACATGCAGCGCCCGGAACCGAGGTCGAGATCGGGAAACTGGACGGACACCAGATGCGTCTGCCTGCACGGGTTGCCGAAACGCTTGCCGCGTATGATCCCAACAAGGAGCGTCCCCGGTCATGATCCGCGTTGCCGTCGCATTGGCCGTTTTCGCCGGAGCCGTTGAGGCACAATCGGTCAAGCTGCGCGGAGATGAGATCGCCATATTGCTGTCCGGGAATACCGCTGTCGGGATGTGGGAGGGGCACGCATACCGCCAATATTTCGATGCGGACGGAACCACGATCTATGCGCAGGACGGTGGAACGTCTTTGCGAGGAACGTGGCGGGTCGACGGAGATGAATACCAGAGCATTGGGATCATTGACGAGGACTGGGAAGGCCGGTTTGTCATGGAATATGGCGGGCAATGGTTTTGGGTCAGCAAGACCGTTCCGCCCACGCCCTTCGAGGTGATCGAAGGGAATACGTTGGTCGCGGAATGAGCATGCTTGACGACATCGGTGGTGAGCAAAAGCTGCGCGATCTTGTCGAGTTGTTCTACGATCTGGTCGAGACCCTTCCTGAAGGGTCTAATTTGCGACGCCTGCACTCCCGGGGTCACGGAGTGCCCCATGCCCGCGTCGAGCAGTTCAATTTCCTGAGCGGGTTCATGGGCGGTCGGGCCTATTACCAAGAAAAGCACGGGCATATGGATGTGAAACTGATGCATGCCCATGTGCCAATTCGACGGGGAGACGCCGAAAACTGGCTGATCTGTATGCGAACGGCGCTGGCTGAAGAAGCGCACGCTGGGCCACATATCGACAAACTGAATGCAGCCTTTGAACGGGTCGCGATGGTATTGATCAACGAGGTACCCGATTGGGAAGACCATTTGGCGGCGTCTGGATGAAACCGCATTTTACGGCAGGGCTGATCTTTTTGCTGTCCGTCGGGTCAGCGGCCCAGGCCGATATGTGTGACAAGACCCTGACACTCGGCACCAGCAACGCCGATCTCACTTTGACTCTTCCGGGCACCGAGAAGTCCACAAAGTGCACACGATCATTGGTACTGTCTGGAGGATCACAGGTGCATTGTGGGTGGGCGTTTCCTTACCGCGCCCCTGAAGCGACCGCAGCGTTCGAACGTCTTGTCAGAACGGTGGCCGCCTGTCTTGGAACCGAAGCCAGCATGACGGCAGATCAGGACGTGAACCACCCAGATTTTTTCGATCTCCAGACCTTTCAATCGAAAGGCCGGGAGATCGGAGTATCGCTCAAGGACAAGGCGGGCCTATCAGAGACCTACGTTTTCCTCAGAATTGCGGTATCAGACTAACTCAGTTCTGAAGATAGACCTCAAGGCTGTCGTCCAATGCATCCTTCCAAGGGGTGTGGTGCAACGGAGCCATCGTTCCCGTGATGACGGATTTGTAGGCGTTGTTGCGGAATCCCATGATGTCCGCCTTCTTGTGCCCTTTCCATTCCTTGAATGCCTTGCATGCTCCTTCGACATCAAAGTCCGGGTAGTCTGTTTCTGAAATCAGTTCCTTCGTGTAGTCGCCCTGATACCAGATGCAGGCATAGTCATCTTCAAGCGCTGCTTCCGCCGCTTTGCGGGCATCCACGTCGGCCACCATGGTTGCGTGATCGGGCAGGGCAATCCGGCCCATGATCACGTCCCGCACCCACCAGGCTTGGGCATCGAACATGTTGAAGGTGAACCACTGGTCCTGCATCCCAAGATAGAACAGGTCCGGCTCGTGTACGTACGTGGTGCCCTTGTAGAGATCGTTCGAGGCCAGAACGTTCGGTGTCTTGAGGCGCAGACTGTCCGGCAGGAACGGGAAGTGGTGCTTGTACCCTGTACACAGGATCACCGCGTCGACATCCCGGCTGCTGCCGTCCTTGAAATGCGCTGTCTTGCCTTCCACCTTGGTGAGCAGGGGCACTTCTTTCCAGTTGTCCGGCCATTTGTAGCCCATGGGCGCGGTGCGGTGGCTGACAGTGATGCTGTTGGCGCCGTATTTCCAAAGCTGCGAGCCGATGTCTTCTGCTGAATAAGACGTACCGACGATCAGGACGTCCTTGCCCACAAATTCCATCGCGTCCCGGAAATCATGGGCATGCAGCACGCGGCCCTTGAAGGTGTCGAAACCATCGAAATGGGGCACATTTGGAGTGCTGAAATGGCCCGTTGCGACAATCACATGGTCAAAGTGCTCTGTGTATGTGTGATCTTCGGGCAGGTGGCAGACCGTTACATTGAACCCGGTATCGGTCTTTTCGACCCAGCGGACCGTCGTTTCAAACCGGATCCAATCGCGCACACCTGCTTTTTCTACGCGCCCCTGAATGTAGTCGAAAAGGACGGCTCGGGGTGGATACGATGCGATCTGCTTTCCGAAATGTTCCTCAAAGCTGTAATCGGCGAATTCGAGCCCTTCCTTGGGGCCATTGGACCACAGGTAGCGGTACATGGAGCCATGCACCGGTTCACCGTACTGATCCAGACCAGTTCGCCACGTGTAGTTCCAAAGTCCGCCCCAGTTGGCTTGTTTCTCGAAGCAGACGATTTCCGGAATTTCAGCGCCTTTGGCCTGAGCAGACTGAAATGCGCGCAGCTGTGCAAGGCCTGACGGCCCAGCCCCTAAAACAGCAATTCGCTTGGTCATCGTATGGTTCCTTTTTGTGAAAACACTCTTCGCTTCATTGCAATGAAATCACCACTATAAGTCAACTATTTTTCTTATTGGTAAAATGACAAAAGCCGTTTTCGCCTGTTGGACAGGCTCGATTTTGCAGATAGCCTTGTCGAGAAATGCAGTGGGGGCAGGGGCATGGAACACAACAAACCTCATTTCAGCTTCTGGATCATCGCTGCAGCGGGTCTTGTCTGGAATCTGATGGGGTGCTTGAACTTCATCACGCAAACAAACCCGGAAAACGTTGCCCGGATGCCTGAGATCTACCAGGTGATCATCGCGGGACGACCAGCTTGGGCAACAATCGCTTTTGCTTTTGCGGTTTTTGGCGGTGCTGTCGGGTGCATCCTTATGTTGATGCGCCGTCAGATGGCGTTCCCCGTCCTTGCAGTATCTTTTGCGGGGATAGTCGTAACCGCGTGGTTCACGTTCAGTATTGTTGGGCCCGTCCCTGCAATGCTGTTGTCGATCCTCGTCGGTGCGGCCTTGCTTTGGTACGCGTCTATCGTGCGCCGGTTCAACTGGCTCCGATAAAGAAGGCGGCTGGCCTGCGCACGGCATCGCTGCGCAGGCCTTTTTTGTTAGATATCCAGCGTGTTCGCCTTTTCCCAAGTCGAGAAGTGGGAGGCGTAGTCGTTCCACTCTTCGTGCTTCAATTTGAGGTAAGCGGCCGAGAATTCTTTGCCCATCGCCTCTTTAAGGCCCTCGTCCTTGTCGTACGCACGAAGCGCATCGAGCATGTTCAAAGGCAGTTTCGGCGCATCCGTGACCGTGTGGCCTTCGGAATACATGTCGATATCGTGCCGCTTGCCCGGATCAGCTTTTGAGCGGATGCCCGATAGACCTGCGGCAATGATAACCGCCTGCAACAGATAAGGGTTGGCCGCACCGTCGGGCAGGCGCAGTTCAAACCGGCCGGGCCCGGGGACGCGAACCATGTGGGTCCGGTTGTTCCCTGTCCAAGTTACGGAATTCGGTGCCCAAGTGGCACCCGAGGTGGTGCGCGGTGCGTTGATCCGTTTGTAGCTGTTTACGGTCGGGTTTGTGATCGCCGCAAGCGCACTCGCGTGCTTCATGATCCCGCCAAGGAAGTACTTGCCGCGTTCGGACAGGCCCACTTCGCCCGTCTGCCCCGTGCCTTCACCCGCAAACACGTTGGTCTTGGCCGCCGCACCCGGTGCGTCCCAGACCGAGATATGCGCATGGCACCCGTTGCCTGTCAGACCTTCGATCGGCTTGGGCATGAACGTCGCGCGGTAGCCGTGCTTTTCCGCAACGCATTTCGCCATGAACTTGAAGAACGAGTGCTTGTCCGCCGTGCGCAGCGCATCGTCGAAGTCCCAGTTCATTTCCCACTGACCGTTCGCGTCCTCGTGGTCATTCTGATACGGGTTCCACCCCAATTCGAGCATATGGTCCGAAATCTCGCGGATCACATCGAGGCGCCGCATAAACGCTTGCTGATCGTAGCAAGGCTTACCTGCTGTGTCGTATTGGTCAGAGATTTGCTGACCATCTGGTGTCAGCAAGAAAAACTCGGCTTCGATCCCGGTCTTTACATGCAAGCCTTCGCTTGCAGCTTCCTCGATCAATCGGCACAACACGTTGCGCGGTGCCTGCTTGAGCGGTTTGTCCTCCATCACGCAGGTGGAGGGAACCCACGCGATTTCCTTGTTCCAAGGTAGAATAATTGCGGCTTCCGGATCTGGAACTGCCAGCATATCCGGATGTGCCGGGGTCAGGTCGAGCCATGTGGCAAAACCGGCGAACCCTGCGCCGTCCTTCTGCATGCCGGCAATTGCGCGCGCAGGAACCAGCTTGGCGCGTTGACCCCCAAAAAGGTCGGTGTAGGAGATCATGAAGTACTTTACGCCATTCTGTTCGGCGAATTTTTCGAGGTCTGTTGCCATTGGTCTTCTTCCCTGTCGTAAAAAATGCGGGGCGCGGTCTGATGTTCAGCCGCGCCCTCGTTATGGTCAGTAGGTTGTGCCGGGTTTGCCGGGGTACCAGTTCGTCCCTGCCAGCGGCACCTGCGCCATGGCAGCGGCTTCCATGGTCAGCGCAACAAGGTCTTCCGGCTCCAGATTGTGTAGATGGTTCTTGCCGCAGGCCCGCGCGATGGTCTGCGCCTCAAGGGTCATCACCTTGAGGTAGTTTCGCAGGCGGCGTCCGCCTTCCACCGGGTCGAACCGAGCCATCAATTCCGGATCCTGGGTCGTGATCCCGGCGGGGTCTTTGCCTTCGTGCCAATCATCGTACGCGCCGGCAGTGGTGCCCAATGCATTGTACTCGGCTTCCCATTTCGGATCGTTGTCCCCGAGCGCAATTAGCGCCGCCGTACCGATTGCCACCGCATCGGCACCAAGGGCCATTGCTTTGGCGACATCGGCACCGGACCGGATGCCACCGGACAGGATCAATTGCACCTTGCGATGCATGCCGAGATCCTGAAGCGCCTGTACGGCGGGGCGCACAATCGCCAGCGTGGGCTGTCCTACATGTTCGATGAAGACGTCCTGCGTTGCCGCCGTTCCGCCCTGCATCCCGTCAAGAACCACCGCGTCTGCGCCTGCCTTGACGGCCAGAGTTGTGTCGTAATACGGGCGGGCGCCTGCGACCTTGACGTAGATTGGCACTTTCCAACCCGTGATCTCACGCAGTTCGAGGATCTTGATTTCAAGATCATCCGGTCCTGTCCAGTCCGGGTGACGACAGGCAGAGCGCTGGTCGATCCCTTTGGGCAGATTGCGCATTGCGGCGACCCGATCGCTGATCTTCTGGCCCAGCAGCATGCCACCGCCGCCGGGTTTTGCGCCTTGGCCGACGACAATCTCGATTGCATCTGCCTTGCGCAGATCGTTGGGGTTCATGCCGTAGCGAGACGGCAGATACTGATAGACAAGCTTGGTTGAATGGGTGCGCTCTTCAGGCGTCATTCCCCCGTCACCCGTCGTTGTAGACGTTCCGGCAGCCGATGCACCACGTCCCAGAGCCTCTTTCGCCGGACCGGACAGCGCACCGAAGGACATGCCGGCGATGGTGATCGGGATATCCAGCTCAATCGGATTTTCGGCGTGTAGGCCACCGATGGTCACAGAGGTTTCGCACTTTTCGCGGTAACCCTCGAGAGGATACCGCGATATCGACGCACCCATGAACAGCAAGTCATCAAAAGACGGGAGTTTACGCTTCGCACCGCCACCGCGGATATCGTAGATGCCCGTAGCAGCCGCGCGACGGATGTCGCTGTTCACGTCTCTGGTGAAGGTCGCGGACATACGCGGCGTGGTCTGCGGGATGCCCTTGGGGTCATTATTGTTCATTCGGTGGATCCTCAATACGCGCCAGCGTTGTCGACATGGAAGTTGTATAGTTTTCGCGCTGAACCATAGCGCGTGAACTCGCTCGGGTCCGCGTCAATTCCCGCTTCGTCCAGAAGGCCCCGCAGGAACGTGATATGCTCCTCGCGCATTTCTTTCTTAATGCAATCGGCACCAAGGCTTTTGACCTTGCCGCGCACGAAGAACCGCGCTTCGTAACAGCTGTCCCCAAGCGCGTCGCCCGCGTCGCCGCAAACGACAAGGTTGCCGGATTGCCCCATGAAGGCGGACATGTGGCCGATGCTTCCTTGAACGACGATATTCACGCCCTTCATGGAGATCCCGCAGCGTGAGGAGGCATTGCCCTTGACCACGATCAGGCCGCCTTGGCCCGTGGCACCAAGATACTGACTTGCGTCACCCTCAATCACGATCTTGCCGGACATGATGTTTTCGCCGGTACCAGGGCCCGCCGAACCGTGAATGTTCACCGTGGCCTGCTGGTTCATGCCCGCGCAATAGTACCCGGTCGAGCCCTTGATGGTGACCTCAATCGGTGCATTCAGTCCGCAGGCAATGGCATGCGACCCGCGCGGATTCACGATTTCCCACGACGTCTGATTGGTCTCGGCTGACTGGGCTTGCAGCATCTTGTTGGTTTCGCGAAGGCCAACTTTGGATAGGTCGATCGTTTGCATCAGGCGGCTTTCTCTGTGGCGGTAGGGGTATCGTTATGGCTCCAGAAGTAGACAGTTGCCGGTTCTGGCTCCCACACCCGTGCGGTTTCAATGCCGGGCAGATCGACCAGTGCGCGATACTCTGACCCAAATGCCACATATTGATCGGTTTCTGCCATGACCGCAGGCTTGCAGGCGATCGGATCACGAACGACGCCAAAACCATCCTTGGTTCCGACAACAAAGGTGAAGAACCCGTCGAGATCCTGAAGGCTGCTTTCCAGTGCTTCGCCGAGCGTTGCACCGTTCTGCATTTTCCATGTGAGGTAGGCGGCACCAACCTCTGTGTCGTTTTCGGTTTCGATATGGATGCCTTCGCGGCGCAGCTTGCGGCGCAGAGAGTTGTGGTTGGACAACGAACCATTGTGCACAAGACATTGATCGGGGCCCGTGTTGAAGGGATGAGCGCCCATGGTCGTGACAGCCGATTCCGTCGCCATACGCGTATGTCCAATGCCATGTGTGCCCGACATTTTGGCAAGCTCAAACCGGGCCGCCACATCTTTGGGCAGACCGACTTCTTTGTAGATTTCGAGACTGTCGCCAAAACTCATCACGCGGATGCCCATTTCGTTCAAAGCAGCACGCACCTTAGCCGTTGATCCGGCGGGTATATCGAGAACGGCATGTGTGCTTTTGACAGTAACGTTGACTGGCCCGCCAGCTGCATCCTGCAGCTTTGCGCCGAGATCGGAAAACGCCTTGTCAGGATCATCCGACTGGACCGTCATCTTGCTACGGCCGGGCGTTTCCCCGCCATATATCGCGATACCGGCGCTGTCTGGACCCCTGTCCGTCATGGTGATCAACATCGCTGTGAGCATCTCGCCCAAGCGTGGTTCAAGAGACCTGTCCTTCAGAAAAAGACCTACAATTCCGCACATTCGAAAGCTCCCGACTCAAGTTCTGGCGTTTTTTGGCCAGCGATTGCGCTCGACGCTACCACCAAATTTCCAAAACTCAACCATCAGGAAACTTTTTTTCTTAACGGGTAAAAAACTCTAGGCGAAATCGACATTTTGTGCTTCATTTTCGGCAACACACACACGTAGGGCACACCAAAAACAAGAAACCAATCCGACTCGGAGGACGAAAAACCGTGGAAGAACAACTCGCTGAACTTGCTGCCAAGGTGGCGGAACTAGAGGCGGCAGGGGGCGGCGCCGCCGTCACGAACACCATGTTCGCCGAAACCTTCTATTACATCACAATCCCGCTGATGATCCTCATCCATGCGGGATTTCTTGCTTATGAGATGGGGGCATCGCGGCTCAAGAACGTGCTGTCATCGGGCGTTAAAAATATCCTGGCGTTCGCCTTTGTCATCCCGACCTTCTATTTCTTTGGCTGGTGGGTCTACTGGGGTTTCCCCACAGGTCTGCCGGGCGCTCCGGGGCCTGCTGGCATCTCCGGCGTCGAATACGCCAACGCGATTGCTTGGGGGTGGGGTGACAGCGCCCAGTATATGGGGCCGAACATCGCCGATCAGGCGTCTGGCGTCTTCTTCGGGGCGTTTGCCCTCTTTGCGGCCACAACGGCTTCGATCATGTCAGGAGCGGTCATTGAGCGTATCCAGACCATCGGCTTTATCATACTCGCGATTGTGCTGGGATCGTTTGCCTGGGTCGTCGCTGCGGCGTGGGGTTGGCACGCAGACGGTTGGCTGGTCACCCAGTGGGGCGTCCACGACTTTGGCGCTGCGGGTCTGGTCCACGCTGTTGCCGGGTTCTTTGCGCTTGGGGTGCTGATCAACCTCGGACCGCGGATTGGCAAGTTCAATGCGGATGGCACGGCTAATCACATCCCGGGGCATAACATGCCGCTGACGGTTGTTGGCCTGATGCTGATCATCGTGGGCTTTTGGGGATTCCTTATGGCCTGCGTGATCGTTCCGGGTGAAGCATGGTCATGGTTCGGCGACAAGCCGTCGACGATCTACGGCACGCCGATCACTCTGTCCGCCCTGTCCTTCAACATCCTGATGGCGGTTGCAGGCGGCATCATCGGGTCTTGGGTCATGACACGTGATCCATTCTGGATGATGTCCGGCGCTTTGGCCGGGATCATCTCATCCGCGTCGGGGCTTGATATCTACTATCCCGCACTTGCCTTCATCATCGCGTTTTCGGCTGGTGTCATCCTCAAGCCATGCGCCGACTGGTTGGAAAACCGGGGGATCGATGACGCGGTTGGCGCAGTTACGGTTCACGGCACAATCGGCCTCTACGGTGTCGTGATGCTGGGCATCTGGGGGTCTGGTTTCCCGTCTCTGCAGGGTGCAGCCGGCGAAGCTCCGACAATTTCCTTTGTTGGCCAGCTGATCGGTGCCATCGTCTTTTTCCTGCTTGGGTTTGTCCCGGGATACGTATGCTCGTTCATCCTCAAGATGTTTGGGTTGCTGCGCGTCCGCGAAGGGGCCGAACGGGCTGGCATGGACCTCGTGAAGGTTCCGGCGGCAGGCTATCCGGAATGGGGCGCCAACGCGCCTGTGACACCTGCGCATCCCGCAGAATAATGACATTCAAAGGAGAACATCATGTTTCCATATGATCAAGCCACGTGGGACGTCGTTGATGGCGCCATGTTCATGGGGTGGGGTGGCGCCCTGCCTGGGCTGACGACCTTGATTGCAGCAATCATTTGTGTCGTGGTTCTGGTGATCGGGCAACGCTCTGAAACCGCGAAGGCCAAAACCTTCGACAAATAGGCTCAAATGCCTTGCGAGATTGGGGCTGCCTAATTGGGCGGCCCCTTTTCGTTTGAATTGCCTGCGAGGAAAAAAAGTTGCATGCGATTGTTGCTTTTTGAACCAAGCTAAGGCTCAATGTGCCGTAACGAAAACAGAGTCGAAGACAGGGGAACAGTATGGCTATTCTTTGGAGAGCCTCAGCGCTTGCACATCGTCATGCGGAGATCGGCGGCGAGCTGGAGGACTGGAACGGCATGGGAACGGCGTGGTTCTATGACCACACACCGGAGCGCGCCAAAGCTGATTACGAAGCGGTCCGAACCAAAGCCGGTCTGATGGACGTGTCCGGCCTGAAAAAGGTCCACGTCGTGGGCGCGGATGCAGCTTACGTGATTGATCGCGTAACCACGCGCGATGTCGAGAAGATCGCACCAGGCCGGTCGACCTATGCCTCGATCCTGAATTCGGAGGGCAAGTTCGTCGATGACTGCATTATCTACCATATCGCGGTCAATTCCTGGATGGTGGTCCATGGCACAGGCATGGGGATGGAACAGCTTGCCGCTGCCGCAGCTGGAAAGAGCTGTGAGATCCTGTTTGACGATGACCTGCATGATATGTCGTTGCAGGGACCTGTGTCGGTCGACCTGCTGGCCAAGGAAATCCCCGGCATCCGCGATCTGGCCTATTTCGGCATGATGCAGACGCGGCTTTACGGGCGCGATGTCATGATCTCGCGGACGGGATACACCGGTGAACGCGGATACGAGATTTTCTGTCGCGCCAAGGACGCCGTTCATCTGTGGGACAGCATTCTGGACGCGGGTAAGGATATGGGCGTTCGCCCTGTGCAGTTCTCGACGCTCGATATGCTCCGGATCGAAAGCTATCTGCTGTTCTATCCCGGCGATAACTCGGAAACCTTCCCGTTCGAGAACGAACCATGCGGCGATACGCTGTGGGAACTGGGTCTCGATTTCACCGTGTCTCCCGGAAAGAAAGGATTTGTCGGTGCCGAGAACCATTATGCCCTGAAGGGCAAGGAGCGGTTCAAGATCTACGGTGTGAAGCTGTCCGGCGATGCAATGGACCGAATGGAAATGCACGCCCGTGTGCATCATGATGGCAAAGACGTCGGCGTGATCACCTATGGCCTGTCGTCTGAACTGAATGGGTATTCTGTTGCCATTGCGCGCCTTGATCCTTCGGTGGCCAAGCCGGGCACTCTCCTGACCGTGGTGCAGCCCGACGGAACAAAGCTTGCCGCGACAGCGGAAGAAATGCCGTTCTACGACAAGGACAAATCAATCCGCACTGCAAAGGGTTGAACGGATCGGGTGCAGGCGAAAGTCTGCGCCTGCCTGCATTCAAAAGGGTAAAGATGACGAAATTCACATTTCCCCAGAGTATCAAAAGCCGCCCGATCTATGGTACGCTCGAAGCCCGCGACGGCTCCGCGCATCTGCTGGTCGCGGACGCGCATGGGGCCGAGGCAATTCTGGATGTCGCCACGCCTGAAATGATGGCCAAGGCGCATATTATCTACATCCCCAAGGGCGAACATTTCGAAGACAAACTGCGCGCGTTGAAACCCGCCTTGTTTTACTCCGGGCCTAGTTATTCCGCAGCAGAACCACGCCTGCGCAAAGCCTTGGCTGATGCCCGAATGGGCTTGCAGGTCTATCTGACCGGCACAGAGGGCCTCATGGGGCAGGCAATGAATGCGGCCATGGCGGCCGGCATCCCACACACCGCTATACAGACCGAGCATCGCGGCAGCGTTGCGCGTCGGATGCAGTGCGTGCATTGCAAAGGCATCACCGAAGATGTGGAAACCGATCCCTTTGTGTGCAGCCACTGTGGCCTGAACCTGTTTGTACGTGACCACTATTCACGTCGACTTGCCGCCTATCAGGGCGTTCGCGTCGACGCGGAAGACCCAGGAAATGTGCCAGAGCCGAAGGGGATATACGAATGAGCGGTGCCGAAAAAATCGCCGTCACAGTCACGGATATCGTACCGGTGAACGAGCTTGTCACGCGGTTTGAATTCAAACGCAGCGATGGCGGCTTGTTGCCAACCTTTTCCGGCGGCGCTCACACCGTTGTTGAAATGCGCGATGGCGACATCACCCGGCTGAACCCGTATTCACTCATGTCCGATCCGATGGACCAGACGGCCTACACGATTTCCGTGCGTCGCGACGATCAGGGGCGCGGCGGGTCGCTCTTCATGCACACCAAGATTGCCATCGGGGACGAGATGGTCATCTCTTACCCGGTCAATCTGTTCAGTCTTGATCTGCGCGCCAAAAAGCACCTCTTTCTGGCGGGCGGCATCGGCATCACGCCGTTTCTGGCGCAGATCAAACAGCTTGAGCGCTTTAATGGACATTGGGAACTTCACTACGCCTGCCGCACCCAAAGCCTTGGGTCCTATGTGGATGAACTGACCAGCCAACACCCGAACGAGACACACATTTACTACGACGATCAGAAACAAGTGATTGATCTGGTCAGACTTCTGGACGGACAGCCCTTGGGAACGCACGTGTACGTATGCGGACCCAAAGGGATGATCGAATGGGTACGTCAGACCGCCGCTGCCGAAGGGTGGCCGCGCGAAGCTATCCATTACGAAGAATTCCTTGCGCCGCAGCCCGGCAAACCCTTCGAAGTCAAGCTGGCTGTCTCAAACAAGGTTATTTCGGTTGGCGAACACGAAAGCCTGCTTGAAGCGATCGAACGCGCCGGTGTCGATGCGCCGTATCTGTGTCGTGGCGGTGCCTGCGGGCAATGCGAAACGAATGTGATCGACTACTCTGGCACCTTCATTCACCGCGATCACTGGCTGGATGACGCAGAGCACGCAAGCGGCCAAAAGATCATGCCGTGCGTGAGCCGCTTTGAAGGAAAAACCCTGGTACTGGACCGCTGACATGACCATTCAATTCAACGAAGAATCCTTCCGTGACGATTATTCCTTCTACAACTCCGAACGGGCGATCAAACGGTTTCCGTTCCCGTTTCACGAAGACAGCTACATGTATTCGGTCAACATGGAACAGCACCGTGGCGGCCCGAAAGACTCCGTCTACGAAAAGCGGTTTGATGTAGACGAACACTACATCTCCGAGATGCGGGATCGCGCAATCGTGCTGGCCGAGGACCCACTGCGCTGCCAGTCTTTGCCGCACATGACCCTTGCGGGATGGGATTTGCTGGAACTGATCATGGTGTCCAAGTCCGAGGACTATCCTGATCTGTTCGAACTGCATCGCGACGGCAATACATGGCGGTGGATCAACAAGCCTTTGGGAATTGACGACACGTTTACTTTCCTCGACGACGCCACACTGCCCTATGGCCCGATGGAATACATCACCCGACAGGCGCAGGGTGACTTTGCCGTTCTCGACCAGCGTGATGACAACCTGTGGATGGACGCGGGGATGGTCACCACGCAGGCGGACTGGTCGCTTGATTTCGACATTGGGATGAACTTTTTCGAATGGCACGCGCCTGTTCCGCTCGCCCATGAAAAAGGCATCTTTGTCCGCGCTTTGAAGTTCCTGTTGAACATCCAGCAGGGCGCGCCTGCACGGCGCCTGAACTGGACGATGACGGTGAACCCGCTTTTGGACACAAGCCCGGAAAACTATCACAAATGGGGCATCCAAAAGACGACCCTGACACCGGAAAATATTGGCGCGAAGCAACATCTGCGTGTCGAATTGCAGACCTTCTTCCGCTTGCCCCGTTCAAACGCGCTTGTCTTCCCGATCCGCTGCTACCTGTGCAGTTTTCAGGATCTGATGACTGTGCCGAAATGGGGCCGCAGATTGCACCGCGTGGTGCGGGATTTGCCGGTCGAGCTGGCGACCTACAAAGGGTTCATCAACAACCGTCCAATGATGCTCGACTATCTCAAGAACTTTGATGACGGCTTGCCAACATCGCCGGGGATTTGGCCGGACCTTGAGACAGAGCCACCGTTGCAGAAGTGATACGCAAAATATGCCCGAGTGCCCATGAGAAAAGGGCTTCGGGTGCGTGTCTTGGACTTATGTTTCTTGCGGATAACTGATGATGGAAAGGTACCGTGCGGGCAGTTTGACAAGGTTCTCTGGCCCATGCGGAGCATCGGCGTCAAAGAACAGCGTGTCACCAGGCCGCAAGCTATAGATGTTGTCGCCGTGGCGATAATCCACTTCGCCTTCCAGCATATAGATCGTCTCGATCCCGGCGTGCTGAAACGTCGGGAACACGTCTGCTTCGTCTGACAGGGTGATCAAATAAGGCTCTACGATCACACCGCTTGAATTGGCACCGATATGTCCAAGCAGATTGTACTGGTGGTTGGCCCGTGTCCCGGCGCGCTCAAGCTCCACGCCTTCACCGGCTTTGGTGTGCACGGCAGTGCGGGATTCTTCAAATCCCCGGAAGAAAGCCGTCAGGGGAACATTCAAGGCATGGGCAAGGCTTTGCAAGGTGGTCAGTGACGGCGACGTGTTCCCGTTCTCGATCTTCGACAGCATCCCGATGGATATTCCTGTCGTCGCCGAAAGTTCCGAAACGGTGACTTCTTGCTTGCGACGGAAAGCGCGGACTTCGCGTCCGATTGCCACCTCAAGCACCTTTTCCCGGTTATCGACAACACGGTGAGGATCCTGGTGCAGAGCAGTATTCGTTGCGGACATTCCGCCAGCTTGTTTATTCATCGCGACACCCAAATTTTTCAGATCTGCTCTACAGACAGCGTGACTTTTGATCAACTTGATCGATATTGTGGCACGAGTCTTTCCCGTTAGTATAAACTTATGCACTCAGATGAAAACATCCACATAGGATTTCTGATCTTTCCGGGATTTCCTATGGCCTGCCTGACCTCGATGATCGAGCCGCTCCGCGCCGCGAACGAGATCGTGGGGCGCGAGATATTTGCGTGGTCCCTTATCTCCGAGGATGGAAACCGGGTTGAGGCGAGCGCACGCGTCGGATTCGACCCTCATATGGCGCTCGCAAATGTCGAAACGCTGGATCAGCTCTACCTGCTCAGCGATCCGTCGTCACATTTCAAGGACCGTCAGAACTCCAATGGGAAACTCCGCAAACTGGCCCGTCACGGAACGACGATCGGAGCGATAAGCGGCGGCGTGTTTCCTCTTGCGCGATCGGGTTTGCTGGATGGACACGCCGCGTCGGTTCATTGGTGTTATGCTGCGGCCTTTGCAGAAGAATTCCCCGACTTCACGCCTTCTACAGATGTAATCAGCATCGACGCACGACGGTTGACCGCGTCGGGGGCAGCAGCTGCGTTTGACCTGTCCCTGCATCTGATCGAAAAGGCCGTCGGTTCGGGTGTGGCGACCGAAGTGGCGTGCTGGTTTCAGCATCCCATGATGCGGGGGCAGGGGGTTCCGCAACGCAAACCGACCTTCGCCGCAGAAAGCACGAATGACATGCTGCCGCGCATGGTGCGTGACGCGATTGCGATGTTCTCGGATCACCTCGAAGACCCACTGAATATCACCGACGTTGCACGAGAGGTGGGCGTGTCGGTGCGCTAGTTGGAACGTGTGTTTCAGAACACCACAGGCAGAACCCCGCTTGTCTACTACCGATCTTTGCGCATGCACAAAGCGCGACAGCTGCTGCTATACGGCAATTACACAATATCCGAAGTGTCCACGGCCGTCGGGTATGCGTCTTCCTTTACGCTGATCAAGAACTACACCGAAGTTTTCGGCATTCATCCCAAGGACGACCGCAAGAAGGTCAATATGTTCCGCGCCAGCAACAACCGGGTTGCGCCTTTGGCTTAAGCGGTCGATTGGGCTGCTGTCATCAAAGCATGGTGCAATGATCCGGCAGAAGCGCGGGGGCCAAGAATACGCAGGTGATGCGGATCAGCCTGACGGATCACGAAGCACCCCAATTGGTGAATCATGGTGCGCCGCGTATCTCCGGCCTGCATCTTGCGGATCGGAACGGCGCACAGGCGCTCTGTCACATCTGCCAGTCCCGGTCCAACCAAGTCAAAACTGACCCACGCTCCGGATTGTTCGGTCACTGACGCGCAGCCCCCGAACCGGGTTTTGAGATCGTCCGCCAAGAGCTCATGCGTTTGCCTCGGAGCTGCGATCATCCATTGCTCAGGTCCCATCCAGAAACCGGACTCGGGCTCGCGCAGCACCGCCTCACCCGGACCTGGCACCGCCCCAAGCAAGTCCTGCATAGTCTTGTGACATGCATCCTCTGACCCAAGCCGTGCGGCCACAGACGCCAGCGCAAGACCATCGTTTTCCGAAATCGAAATATGGTGGAACGTGTCAACGCGCGGCTCGGAACCGCCAAGCGCCGTGATGGTTTTCAGATCATGCACGAAGTCGTTCTCCTTCGGGGTCGATAAAGTGTGGACTCACGATTTCCACTTCCGTTTCCACTTTGGTCAACGGGCTGACCAGTCGCATCCGTTCACCCATGCGTTCGGAGCCATTCTTGAGGAAACCCAACGCGATGGCATGCCCGAGGCATGGGGAATAGCAGGCCGAGGTGACGTAGCCCTGATCGTGTGCGGCATCCACCGGCCCTGTGAGGGACATCAGATGTGAGCCAGCAGGCACTGAGGCCTTGAGATCAACGGGTTTGATCCCGACTTGTCGCAGATCATCATCCCTGTTCAGGCCTTCGCGTTCCGAAAGAATGGACCCGATGCTGTCCTTCTTCTTGGACACCATACGCCCCATCCCAAGGTTCTGGGCGGTCGTTGTGCCGTTCAATTCATTGCCGGCCGCGTGACCTTTCTCGATGCGCATGACGCCCAAGGCCTCAGTGCCGTAGGGTGTGATATCGTATTCGGCACCGGCTTCCATGATCTTCCGGATCAGTGCATCGCCATAGGCGGTCGGAACGGCGATCTCATAGGCCAATTCACCGCTGAACGAGATACGGAACAACCGCGCCCTCAATCCCCCGCAAACGGTGATGTTTGCACAGGCCATGAAGGGGAACGCTTCGTTCGAGATGTCCTGATCCACGATCTTTTCAAGAACCCGCCGACTGTTCGGGCCAGCGACGGAATATTGTGCCCATGCCTCGGTCGTCGAGATAAGCTGCACGTCCATATCAGGGAACAGACACTGACGGACGAATTCCATATGGCGGTACACGGGCAGGGCATTTGCGGTTGTCGTGGTCACAACGAAATGATCTTCAGCAAGCCGTGCCGCTGTGCCGTCGTCTTTGGCAATGCCGTCTTCGCGCAGCATCAAGCCATAGCGGGTCTTGCCGACTTCGAGTTTGGCAAAAGCATTGCAGTAGATTTTGTTGAGGAACTCCGCCGCGTCCGTGCCCTGTACGTCAACTTTGCCCAGCGTGGTGACGTCACAAACGCCCACAGATCCGCGCGTTGCCAGCACCTCACGGTCCACGCTTTGCCGCCAGGTTGTTTCGCCCGCGCGCGGAAACCATTGCGCGCGCAGCCAGTTGCCGACTTCGACAAACACCGCGCCTTGTTCCTTGGCCCAATGGTGGCTGGGCGTCAGCCGTTTGGGGTGGAAGTCCTGGCCGCGATGGCGGCCACCGAACACGCCGATCGCCGTCGGTGTGTAAGGCGGACGAAAGATCGTCGTGCCAACTTCGGGGATCGTCTTGCCAGCCAGTTCGGCCATGATGGCAAGACCACCCATGTTCGATGTCTTTCCCTGATCTGTTGCCATGCCCAGCGTGGTATAGCGTTTCAGGTGTTCGACGGACCTGAAGCCTTCCTGATGGCTGAGTTTGACATCCTTGACGGTCACGTCGTTCTGTTGGTCAAGCCATGCTCGGGAACACCCTTCGACATACCAGAAGGGTTTGAGATTGACGGGCGCATCTTCGGCCTTCGGGAAGCTTGGGATGTCCCCCTTAAGATCAAGTGCCGACATCGCCGAGTGCGCGCCGCTTCGCAATGCACCGGCGGTCGACATCTCTCCGGATGCGGCACCTGCCACGGTCATTCCAGCAGGTAGGTGATCACCCGGTACAAAAGCTGCGAGCGCCTCGTTCCAGACCGGCCGACCCCGCTGGTGACACGTCAGATGCACATTGGGGTTCCAACCGCCGGACATACCCAACGCGCCACAGTCCAACCTGCGAGTTGATCCACTTGTGAGCTTGACCTCAATTGAGGTCAGCCCAAGACGGCCTTTTGTATCAATGACTTGACCCTCAATTACCTCGTAATTGGTGCTCTTGGGTGCATCGGGGCGCACATCGATAACGGCCGCGATCTTGATACCTTTGGCGTGCAAGTCCGCTGCCGTCCGGTGCCCGTCATCGTTGTTGGTGAAAATGGCAACACGCTTGTCCGCGGCAACCGAGAACCTGTTGGCATAAGTCCGTATCGCCGAGGCCAGCATGATGCCGGGTCGGTCGTTGTTTTCAACCGCGATTGGCCGTTCCGTTGCGCCTGCGGCCAGTACCGTCCGCTTTGTGTAAATGCGCCACAGGATTTGGCGCGGTTTACCCGCATCGGGGGTGTGGACATGATCGCTGACCCTTTCGACCGCGCCGTAAATGCCGTGATCGAAAACACCGATCACCGTGGTGCGCGCCATGAGACGGACATTGGGCAGGCTTTCCAGTTCGGCGACCACCCCATTGGCCCAGTCCGCGCCGCTGGCATCCCCCAGCGAAAACGTCTCGCTGTTGAGGCGTCCGCCCATGCGGAAATCCTCATCGGCAAGGATCACGTCGACCCCGGCCCGCCCGGCGGTCAATGCGGCGGCCAGCCCTGCAGGACCGGCGCCAACGATCAACAGGTCACAGTGCAGGAAGCCTTTGTCATAAACGTCGGGATCGTCCTTCAACGACAACGATCCAAGGCCGGCCGCATGGCGGATCAGCGGCTCATAGAGTTTTTCCCAGAACGCGGCGGGCCACATGAATGTCTTGTAGTAGAAGCCAGCGGTGAGGAAGTTCGACAAGCGATCATTGATCGACAAAAGATCGAATTTCAGAGACCCAAGACGGTTCTGGCTTTTTGCGAACAGCCCGTCAAAAAGCTCTGTCGTGGTGGCGCGGGTGTTGGGTTCCTGACGCGCACCGTCGCGCAATTCGACCAACGCGTTGGGCTCTTCAGACCCGGCGGTCAGCGGGCCTCGGGGACGGTGGTATTTGAACGACCGTCCCATCAGACGAACACCGTTCGCCAGCAGGGCAGAGGCCAGCGTATCCCCGGGATGGCCGCGGTAGGTGACACCGTCGAACGTAAAGCTGTGGGTGCGACTGCGGTCGATTTGTCCGCCCGTCGCGATCCGGTTTTTCTGGGTCATTTGCTGCGTCCCCGCGAACGTGCCACATCGCGGGCCAGTTCGACTTTGGAAATCTCGTGTGTGAGTGTGTTGCGTGTGACCACGAGCCACGAGCGGTCGCCTGCTTCGTGGAACCACAATTCCTGATGCCACCCAGCCGGGTTGTCCCGAAGGTAGCCGTATTCAAAGAATTCCTGCGCGGCGTTTTCCGACTGCCAGTCCGGACGGTCGATCAACCTTGCGTCGCCAAGGTAAGTGAACTCGGCAGCATCGCGCGGACCCAGAAGGGGGTGTTCGATAATCATGTATGGCGACCTTTCAATGCAGGTTGGGCTGATTGCCCATCCCTTTTTCGTCGATCATCAGACCCTTCTCGAAACGATCGAATCGATACGCTGCGGCAGTGGGGTGGGGTGTGTCGCGCACCAGCAGATGTGCAAAACAGTACCCACTTGCCGGGGTCGCCTTGAAGCCGCCGTAGCACCAGCCCCCGTTGAAATAGAGCCCTTCGATATGGGTTTTGTCGATGATCGGTGACCCATCCATGCTCATGTCCATGATGCCACCCCACATGCGCAGCAACCGAGCGCGGCCAAACGCCGGGAAGATGGCCATGCCGCCTTCGCACACATCTTCTACAACCGGGAGATTTCCGCGCTGCGCGTAGGAATTGTAGCCGTCTATGTCGCCACCAAAGACAAGCCCACCTTTGTCGGACTGACTGACGTAGAAATGACCGGCACCAAAGGTGATGACACCGGGCAGAACAGGCTTGAGACCCTCGGACACAAACGCCTGCAAGACATGGCTTTCGATGGGAAGACGCATTTCGGCTTTGGCCATCAGACGACCCGACGAACCCGCGACGGCGCACCCCACTTTTCCGGCACCAATGAACCCGCGTGATGTTTCGACGCCCAGGCACTTGCCGTTCTCAATGCGGAAACCTGTGACTTCGCAATTCTGGATGATGTCCACACCTCGGCTGTCGGCGCCGCGCGCATATCCCCAGGCGACTGCATCATGGCGTACGGTGCCGCCACGGTGTTGGGCCAACCCGCCCTTGATCGGGAAGCGTGCGTCTTCGGTGTTCAGGAAGGGATAGCGTTCCTTGATCTGTGCAGTTGTCAGCAACTCGGCATCGGCACCGTTAAGGATCATCGCATTGCCGCGTCGGACAAAGGCGTCGCGTTGGGCGTCCGTATGGATCAGGTTCAGAATGCCGCGCTGCGAGACCATCGCGTTGTAGTTGAAGTCCTGCTCCAGCCCTTCCCACAGTTTCAGCGAAAACTCGTAGAAGGGTTCGTTCCCATCGAGAAGGTAATTGGACCGAATGATCGTTGTGTTCCGCCCGACGTTACCGCCACCAATCCAGCCCTTTTCGAGCACAGCAATACGCTTCTGCTGAAACTCCTTGGCAAGATAATAGGCGGTGGCAAGTCCGTGGCCGCCGCCGCCGATAATGACGATGTCATAGTGCGGCTGCGGCTCTGGATCGCGCCAGGCAGGGGCCCAACCCTTATGTCCCGTCAAGGCCTCTTTCAGAACCTTGAAACCCGAATAGCGCATGTCGAGAATCCTCATTTTTTTGGCAACTTGCCGTAACAAAAGCCGGAAATCCGCTCGAGATTGGACATCGATCATTGCATTTGCGACATTGCGTAACCGCTTAACAATTAGGCACTAGAAAGAAAAAAACTTGATTGAGAGGAAAATGCTGCGAAGATGGATGCTGATGCATACCACAGCACGAAGAATCGCTGGTTATCGTATCTGTTCGCTGACGGTTAAGGGCCGACGGCACCGTGCCCCATCTGAGGGCAACACATAGGGAGATAAGCAATGAACAAATTCACGACAGCTTTGACGGCAGGGGTCCTTGCCCTTGCGCCGCTGAGCGCTTTCGCGGCTGACAGCGACGATCCGATCGTTATTCCGATCCATAACTGGTCCAGCCAGATCGTTATGTCCAACGTCGTCGGTCAGATCCTCGAAATGAACGGAAATGCAGTCGAATACGTCACCACTGACAGTCAGGCCGTTTACGAGTCGGTGCGCCTTGGTGACGTGACGCTGGAACTGGAAGTCTGGGAAGGTGCATTTGGCGCATCCTTCCGTGCAGCACTGGACAAAGGCGGCATCGTTGATGTGGGCGACCATAATGCGGTCACCCGCGAGGATTGGTGGTACCCGATGTGGACCAAGGAATCCTGCCCGGGCCTCCCAAGCTGGGAAGCTCTGAACGCCTGCGCCTCCGTGTTTGCAACGGCTGAGACCGGTGACAAAGGTCGCTACCTTGACGGTCCGGTGGACTGGCTCAAGCACGGTCAGGAACGCGTCGAAGCGTTGGACATGGATTTCGTCGTGGTGAACGCAGGCTCTGCAGCCGCTCTCTGGGCTGAAATCGGCGCTGCTGAAGCTGACAAGCGTCCCATCGTCGTGTTCAACTGGACGCCCAACTTCGCCGAAGCTGTTTGGCCCGGCGAATTCGTCGAATTCCCGGCATGGGTAGACGGCTGTGACAAGGACCCGGCTGTTGGTCCAAACCCGAATGCCCTTTACGACTGCGGCAATCCCGCGGACGGATACTTGAAGAAAGCGGCATGGGACGGCATGCAAGCAAAATGGCCGTCGGCATACGCCATCTTGGAAAAGGTCAACTTCACCAACCCGCAGATTGCTGAAATGGCCAAGCTGGTCGATATCGACGAGATGGAGCCGGCAGAGGCAGCGGAAGCCTGGTTGGAAGCCAATGAGGACATTTGGAAGAGCTGGCTGAACTGATTGGCCGCCAATTCTGACCTATGATTGATCCCCGTCCGGGTTCGGGCGGGGACACCTGCATAAAGGATTGCCATGACTGCTCACAAGCCCGTGATATCCTGTCAGAACGTTTGGAAGATCTTCGGACCAGACCCAAAGGCTTTCATCAAGAGCATGCCCGAGGGCATGAGCTATGACGAGATCAGGGCAGCAGGGTACATCGCCGGCGTAAAAAACGTCTCCATTGATGTCCACAAGGGCGAGATGCTGGTCATCATGGGGTTGTCCGGTTCCGGCAAGTCTACGCTGGTGCGGTGTTTCTCAAGACTGCACGACATCACCGGCGGGACGATTACGGTCGAAGGTCAGGACATCATGTCCTTGTCCGAAAAAGACCTGATCGAACTGCGTCGCTCCAAAATGGGGATGGTGTTCCAATCCTTCGGTTTGCTGCCGCACAGGACAATTCTGGAGAATGTCGCGTTCCCGCTTGAAATGCGTGGACAGGACAAACACACACGTCGCGAACGCGCGTTGGAAGTCATCAAGCTGGTCGGTCTGGAGGGGCGCGAAGACTATTTTCCACGCGAATTGTCCGGCGGACAACAGCAGCGCGTTGGTATTGCACGCAGCCTCGCCATTGAGCCGGATATCTGGTTCCTGGACGAACCGTTCAGCGCGCTTGACCCCTTGATCCGCAAGGAAATGCAGGACGAGTTCCTGCGCCTGCAGCAGTTGTTGAACAAGACGATTGTCTTCATCACGCACGATTTTGACGAAGCGCTTCGCCTCGCCGATCGCATTGCGATCATGAAAGATGGCGCGGTCGAGCAATGCGACACACCGGATCAGATCGTTCTGCATCCGGCGACGGAATATGTCCGGAAATTCACCGAAGACATCGACAAGGCCCGCGTCGTCCATGCCGGGGTGTTGGCGCAGGCGCAAGCCGTCGGCGAAGGCGAACCGCAGGACGCGCGCACGACCGTCCATGATATGGCACGCATGTTG
>NZ_JAEPMO010000215.1 GCF_017643905.1 Marivita sp. | reverse complement strand
TGCAGCGCCGTGAGATAGGTCTCCGCCCGCTGGCCCCAGGTCACGAAGGGCGAGCAGAGCCCGGAGGTCCACATCGACAGCGTGGCGCTGTCTGCCGGCGCGCCCGTGACATGCGCCGCGTCATCCTTGAGCGCCACCTGCTGACCGGGTGCGACCATCGCGCCCCGGGCATTCATCCAAACCTTGTCGGTCTCCACATGCTGCGCGCCGCAGCGCGGGCATTCCAGCGTTGCGGCCTGCTTGGCCTGTGCGGGGCTGGCCGTCTTCGGCCAGCGCAGCTGCTTGAAGCGCGGGATGAAGTAGTCCGCGCAGGACCGGCAGGGCCAGGCCCAATGGTGCCGCGTGCCCTCCTGCCAGAGCCTCCAGATCGGGCTTTCCAGGTCCTCCGGGCTGGACCGTGCCCAGAACTCCAGACCGCTGGCATCATCCGGTTCGATCTCCACAAGGCCTCGCGCCGGTGTGCTGGTGATCGCGGTGACAAAATCCGCGCAGGTCCCGCCGCGGGCCTCCACCAGACCCAGCACATCCCCTTGGCCTTTCACATTGGCCATCATCTCGTCGTATTCATCAATCAGCGCCAGCGCCGCCGGGTCGGACTTCAGCGCCGTGGACGAACCCGCATGCGCAAGGCGCAGCCGCACACCGGCCACATGCTTCAGCGTCTTCTTCATCCGCCGGCCGCGCACCACCTTGCCCGCCAGGGTCTCCGCCTCATCCAGCAGTGCCATCAGCCGTGGCTCGAACTGGTCGGTCAGGAACTCTTTCGTCGGCCCGACATAGAGGATGGGTGCCGGCTTTTGATCGAGCCGCGCCCCGATGATGTCCAGCATGCTGTCGGTCTTGCCCGACTGCGCCGAGGTCACCGCCACCACCCGGCGGTAGCCGCCGCGATGCACCGCCGAGGACCACGGGATCATGTAGGGCGTCAGCCCCGGGTCCCGCGGTCCGGGAATGCCCGCGGTCTCGGGATACACCCGGTGGGCCGCCGCCCAGGCCGCAGGGTCACGCTTCTCGCTCGGCCTCCAGATCGCCGCGACCAGCGCCCAGAGCTGCGCCCGCTTTGTCCGCGCCGCCGGCAATGCGCTGGAGGGAGTCATCAATCACCTCTTCAAGCACCCGTCGCGCCTCCATGTCGCGCGTGTAGCGCGCTGCCAATCCTGCAAGTTCGGCGCGGACAAGGGCGGCCATTTCGCCAATAACTGCCCGGGCATCCTCCATGGCGATCAACTCGCGACTGCGTTCCTGAATGCGCAACTCGATCTCACGGGTGCGCGCCTCCGAGGCGCGTGTGGCGGCTGCGGCTTTGTTGTTCTTGGTGATCTGGTCTTCGTAATAGGCCAAGGCACCGCGGATGACGGCCACCAATGTGTATTCGCCGCGATTGGCGCGCTCGATATATCCCGCCTTGACCAAACCCTGCACCCAGCGGTCGGAGCGCCCCAGCAAGGCCGCCGCTTGGGAGACGGTGATGGTCTGGCCGCGTGGGCGGGACGTGGACATGGGTCATTCCCTCTGGAAGGCAGCGTGTACGCAACAAAGCGGCAGCCCCGGTTGGGGGGCTGCCATTCGTGATAAGTGAAACGTGCGTGTCAGACGTCTGTTTCTGCCAGAATGGCGTAATGGGTTACCCAGCCATCGAGATGGGGCAGGCCTTCGGGGATGCCGTGGCTGGCCTCGGTCTGGGCGGAGATGCCGCGGCGTTGCCATTTGTCGATCGTGGCCTCGAGGGCCGACTTGGTGTTGGTCTCGCCAGAGCGCAGGGCGTCGATGACCTCATCGGCAAAGTGACGTCCCATCTTGCTGTCGAGGAAGTCGCGGATGCCGATCATCTCGGCCTCGCCTTGGGCGTTGATCGCCTCGGCGATCAGGGTGCTGGCCAATGTCCAGAAGACCTCGCTGGTGCAGTCGCGCAGCGGGCAGGTGGTGACAGTGCCGTAAAAGCCGTAGGCGGTGTTCTGGCTGGGCAGAATGGTGCGGTTGGTCATTTGGGTGTCTCCCCGTGTTCATGGCGCGCAGGATGGCGTGACTTCTACGGACCCAAGCCCGGACCAGCCGGGCAGGGGGGCAGGCTGCGCGATCAGGACCATGAGAACTCGATGCTGGCGAAGTCCTCTTTCTCGAACCCATCAGCCGTGAAGTCGTCAAAGATGTCCTGCGGGTCGCGTTCGGTGTCGAAGTAAAAGCCTCCGATCAAGCGGTTTGCGGTCTTGGCTTCGGTCTCCAGAAGGATGCAGCCAAGGGCACGCTCGACGCTTTCGTGTGCGGTGCGCGGGTTTGCAAAGCGAATGGTGACTTGCATGTCGGTGTCTCCTGTTCGTGCGCCGCGTCCATCGCGGGCCTTCTACCGCCGCGAGCCCGAAGGTCCGGGCTGTTGACGCACGCCGAGGGTCAGGCGGCTGTGTGGGTCTGGATGCAGATCTCTGCGAGGTAATCCCGCAGGGGGGTGTTCACCGCGAGTTCGGCGAGCATCTCCGTGATCGGCATGTCCACCTTCTTGGCGAAGACCTCGACGGCGGTGGGCAGGGCGATCAAAGCCTCAGGCGGCATGCGCATCTGCGCGGCAATCGGGGCGAGGGCTTCAGGTGTCAGGGCCATGTCAGGTCCTCCGGGTTTGGGAGCCGTTTCCGGCGAAGGACCAACATGTTCGCTCTGCTGAGCCCGATAGTGTAGCCAATTCAGCATCATAAGATTGCTGATATAGGCTGGCGATTGTTCAATCAGAGCACATCGAACCAGCGCATGGCGGTTTGCAGCAGGTGGTCATAATCGCCGGATGTGGCCTCGGTGACGAAGGCGGTGATCTCGCTGTCCCGCAACCCGGCCTCGCGGGCGGCTTTGCGGCAGCGCCCAAGGATGGCAAAGGCATTGCCATCCTCGCCGGTGAGCGGAACGGTGATGTGCGGATGCTTGGGAGTCATGGTAATGTCCGTTTTTCCAACTGTTTGAATGCGATTTGCATGCGTCATGGGCGTGTCTTACTGCGCTTCGTCTTTCCAAATCGGGCTGTGGCCGCGGCCTTTCGCATGGGCGATGGCCGCCTCCATTGTCTCGAAGCTGGGGGCTTTCCACATCATGGGGTCGTTGGTTTCAGGGTCGCTGAATGCCCTCTGCCCCAGGATGGCAGCGCGGTCGGCGGGCACCTGTTCGCAGATGTCTGTTGGGATGGAGCCGACATAGCCAAAGCGGCCGGACGGGAATTGAATGATGTGCAGGCTGACCTGTGTGCCAGTGATGCCAAGCATGTGTGTCTCCTCGCTGTTGCGTCGCGCCGCGCAGATTGCGCTGCTGCTACTGCCGCAAGCCCTGAGGGGCCGGGCAGACGCGGAGGAGGGGATGCCGTCAAAGGCTGTTTCGGCACACAGAATTGATCGTTTCGCTGCTGTTATCCACTATAATCGTGGACAGAAGATGGCTTTCTCGCCTGCCGCCTTGTCATGATCTTATCCGGGGTCGTTGTCGGCTTCTCTGTCGGTTTCTTCATTGGTGCTGGCCTGCGCGCCAGACCTCGCCCCGAACACCTGTCCGGTGCTTTCCAACACGGCGACCTCTCCGGTGAAGTCCTGCCAGCGTGTGACGGCAACATCGACATAGCCCGGGTTCAACTCGATGCCGTAACACACCCGTCCGGTCATTTCCGCGGCAATCAGCGTGGTGCCTGATCCCATGAAAGGCTCGTAGATGGCCTGGCCCGGGCTCGAGTTGTTCTCGATGGGCCGACGCATGCAGGCCACCGGTTTCTGGGTGCCATGGATGGTGCTGGCATCCTGATCCTTGCTGGAGATGTGCCACAGGGTGGTCTGCTTGCGATCCCCCGCCCAATGGCCCTTGCCGGAGGTGCGGACCGCGTACCAGCATGGCTCGTGCTGCCAGTGGTAATCGCCGCGGCTCAGAACAAGCCGCTCCTTGGCCCAGATGATCTGGGAGCGGATCGCAAACCCGCAGGCCTCAAGGCTTTCGGCCACGGTCGCGGCGTGCAAGGCGCCGTGCCAGACATAGGCCACATCGCCGGGAAAGAGCGCCCAGGCCTCGCGCCAATCGGCCCGGTCGTCATTCAGCACCTTGCCGGTGCGTTTGGTCTTGGCCGCGCCTGCGGTATTCCGCCAACCGGGATCATACGCCACCCCGTAGGGCGGATCGGTGCACATGAGCAGAGGTTTGACGCCTCGCAGCACCTTTTCGACATCGGTCGCCACGGTGCTGTCGCCGCAGAGCAGCCGGTGCGCGCCGAGGATCCACACGTCACCCGGCCGTGTCACCGGGGTTTCAGGCAGGTCCGGCACATCGTCCGGATCGGTCAAGCCGCCTGTGGTCTCCACCAGGGCGTCAGGCAGCATCTCCGCCAGGTCATCCGCGCTGAAGCCGATCATCCCAAAATCTTCGATCCCGAACTCCGTCCGCAGGTCCTCGATCTCCAGGCGGAGCATCTCCGGGTCCCACTCGGCGATCTCGGCCAACCGGTTGTCCGCCAGCGTGTAGAGCCGGCGGTCTTCCTCCGTCCAGCCCCGGGCCACCATAACCGGCACTTCAGCGAGGCCCAGCTGTGCCGCCGCGATCAGCCGCCCGTGACCCGCGATGATTGTGCCATCCTCCGCCACCAGCATCGGGATGGTGAACCCGAACCGCTGCATGGACGCCGCAATCTGGTCGATCTGGTCCGACGGGTGCTGCCGCGCATTGCGGGCATAAGGCACAAGATCGGCGACCTGCCACATCTCGACCTGCGCCGCGGGCCAGGCCCGGGCGGTGTGTTCTGCATCAGCTGTCATCTGAGACCTGTTCTTTGTGTGCGAAAACTGGGCCGGCGAACCGAAACGGGGCCGGGGTCGGTTTAATCAATCTGAAGTGGTGCCGCGCCGATTCAGAGACGCATCAGGCGGGTATTTCATGCAAAAAACACGCTGTTTTGCAGCGCCAACTGTTCGTCAAATCGACGCCTAAGTCATTGAAATCATTCGGTCAGACCACCTCTGAACCGAACAAGATCGCATTTTCAATTGGCGAAACCAGCGGGGGGCATTTCGGCAATTCGAGACCCAAGCCATTGAAATCCTTGCATCGGACCCCCTCTGAAACGAAGCGAAATGGATTTTTCAAAAAATAAAAAACACGAAAATCCCGCGAGGCGGCGGCCCCGCATGAGATCAATCCCCCGGAAGGGACCCAAGGGGTGGGGGGCTGGAGGCGACGGTCGCCCTCAGGCTTCTGCCCGCGAGCCGGGTTGACCGCGAAGGTGTTGCGCATTGATTGGCTCCAACAGTGTTTCGTTGCCCGAAAATTAGGCGGTTCAGCACAGGCTGCGCCTGACATGGGC
>NZ_JAEPMO010000229.1 GCF_017643905.1 Marivita sp. | reverse complement strand
TGGCGTCCGCGTCAGCTGCGGTGCCGATGATACCGACGACGGACATGTCGCTGGCCACAGGCGGCCGAGGCTCATTGTCGATCCGCTGGATCGACAGGCCAAAGGTAGGATCAGACATGGGGGATGTCCTTTGCATGGATGTCACCCGACAGGCGCTATGGAGGGTTGAAATTGGGCTTGCACACATGTGCGGACGCATCTGCGTGTCGAAGAACCGACACATTGTCGAAAAACCGACACATAAATGTCCGCAGACGGATCAGTGCCGCGCGACAAACTGACTGAGACCTTCATCAAGTCTGTCCCGCTACAGATCAGCCGCTGCGAATGGCAGCACCGCGCTCTGCGGTGATAAAGCCATTGGCTTCGAGATAGGCGAGCCCTTCGGTGACATCCGCGCTGGTCAGGTCCACGTCCTCCGCGAGGGTCAGCATCAGCAGGAAGTCGGCGACCACCGGGTCTGTAGCCTCGGCGGCACGCAGTGCTATGCGCTCGGCTCGGGTGAAGCGGCGCAGGAAGTCGAGGCGCGAGACCACCGTGACGGGCTCGGGCGGCGGGGGTGCTGCGGCTGCAACAGGGGCTGCGGCCTCGAACTTGCGACCGGTTTTGACAAAGCCCGGTTCGACCGCGTCCGGCACCTGGACATACTCTCCGTGCAGCGCGGGGTGGATGCGGCCCTCCAGGGTGTCCAGCACCTCGATGACGGTGTCGTTCACGACTTTTGCAAACTTGCTCATGAATCTCCCCTTTACAGGATCAGCGCGTATTGAAGGATGATCAGCCCGTCGCCGCCAAAGCCGTGGCCGGTCCCGGTGCCAAACTGATAGCCGGACCCGCCACCGCCGCCTGCGTTGCCGCCGTGGCCGCCTGCGGAATACTGGCCAGCGCCGCCGCCACCGCCGAGGATGCCGCCGTTTCCAGCGACCATGTAGGCATGGCTTGCAGAAGAGCTGTAGGACATCGCGCTGCCGCCCCCGGCACCGGGTCCGCCATTCCCGGCGTTGGTGCCCGCCATTTCAGAGGATTGCTTCGTTGCGGCATTGCCGCCGCCACCTCCGCCGCCGAGCAGGATCAGGTTGGGATCAAAGATGGCAAAGCCGCCGCCGCTTTCGGCTGCAGACACATCGATGGAATTGTTGGAATAACTGTTGGCGCCTGCGCCGCGTCCGCCACTGCCGAGCAAGCCTGCGCCGCCTTGGCCGCCGTAGGAGTAATAGGTACTGCTCTGAGCGGCGCTCATGCCCAGCCCTGCCGTTCCAGCCCCACCGGCGCTGACGTTGGACGTGTAAGGACGTGTGCCGGGGAATGAGATGGAGGCACCGCTGCCGCCGGTATAGGTTGTGCCAGCCCCGCCAGGATGACCGTTCCTGTCACCATCAGGATGTGGGGCCGCACCACCGCCGCCTCCAGCACCGCTCGACGAGCTGTAAGACCCCGTTCCTCCGTTGCCGCCGCGCCGGTTGATGTCACCACCAACACCGTTGCCCCCGGAGCCACTGCTCCGAGAGCCGCTATTGCCGCCCGTTGCGGAGAGAAACGCTCCGAAGGAAGAGGTGCCGCCGACGCCGTTATATCCTTGGGACCCAGCCCCAACAGTCACGGTGATGGTCCCACCGATGGTCAGCTCGGATACGGGGACTTCCGACAGTGCAAGGCCACCGCCGCCACCGCCATATCCATTGCCGGTCCCGCCGCTATTGACACCGCATGCACCCCCGGCCCCCCAGACGCGCACAATGAGCGGCACCTCGGGGTCGATGGTCTCGGGGATTTTCCAACCGTAGCTTCCGGCTGCATTGAAGATCTTGATCTGGTTCCGGGGGCCACCGCCACCGCCCGCCGTCATGTTCGCCGGGTTAAAGACCGTGCGCATTTTTGCGTCCTTTCATGTTCAAGTTAGATCAGCGCCGAGATGCCCCAGGCGGTCAGGGCCACGGTGTCGGTATCGGCCTGCGCGTAGAGCCGGTCGCCGGGGCCGAGGATCAGCGCGGTGCGGTAAATGATGCCGCCGGGGTTCAGCGCGACGGCGTGCTCGAAAGTGTGTTTGGGCTCGAGCACGATATCGATCCCAGTCTCGCCGGTGGCTGTGCCTGAGCTGAACGACACCGTTGGGGCCTCGGAGAAGCCTGTGCCCGGATTGGTCAGCGTCAGGCTCAACACGGCAAAGGTCAGCACGAAGGTCGCGCCGGCCCCTGATCCGCCGGTCACCGGTGCAGGGCTGTCGGGGAGAACCGCGTAGTCGCCCCCGGACGTCAGCTCGGCCGCTTGGATCGCGCCCGCGCCGTCCACGTCGGTGACAGTGATCACCGCTGCCGTCTGATCCGTCACGGCCACCGAAAGTGCGTCACCGACAGCATAGCCGGTGCCCGCGTCCACCATCGTCATGCTGTCTGCAATCATGCGGGCGGTTGCAGCTGCGCCAGTGCCGCCGCCGCCCTCGATTGTGACGTCCGGGATGGCGACATAGCTGGCACCGCCGTGTGTCACCGCAAGCCCGGTCACACGCACCGCCTCGCGCGAGGCCGCATAAAGCGTCACGGTGGCGATGTCGGAGCCGGTGTTCACCGCATTGATGTTGAAGGTGGTCCGCCGTCCGGTGGGGATGGTCAGGACCTCCACCGCCGTGTCCGCCGCACTCATCTGGTTTGCAAGGATGCTCATGGGCCTGGTCCTCAGAGTTGATTGAAGAAGAAGGAGGTGGCGGTCAGACCGGAGGCCGTCGCCACCGCCGCCAGCGCAGTTTCGGTGACCTCGGCCACAGCGCCCTCGGTGGTTTCGGCGACCGCCGCCAGCACCGCGTCTCGCTCGGTTACGATAGCCACAAGCGCAGCACCTTGCGCCTCCGCGATCGGTGGCAAGGCTGCAGTCCCCGCCGCGTTGATGCTGCTGAAGTGGTTGGCCATCGCCGCATCCGCCGCTGCCAGCGCATCCGCGATGGCCTGCAAGGCGTTGTCCCGAGACGTCGCGACCTCAACAGAGACCGCAGCGCGCTGTTCCTCGCCGAGCATCTCCACCTCGATGGCGGTGGTCTTGCCCGCGATGCGCTCAAGGGCCGTGCCCAGCATTGCAAGGTCTTCGGCCGTTGCCGTCTCCGAGGACGCCAGCGCCTCGATCTTGGTCTTGAGGGCGCTCAGCGCGCCCCGCAGCAGGATATCCGTCATGGGGTCCTCATGGTTTTCGAATGCTTTTTTGGTTGTTTCGCCGGTACAGACGCTTAGACCGACGCCCTCGAGCCCGTTCTTTTGTGCGGCAAATCGTGTAGAAGCGTGGCTCAGAGAAAGGAGCGAGTTGCCAATGGCCGGATTTCACAAGAACGCGCGCGCGCAGCGTTTGAACAATCGTGCCACGTATTGGCTTACGCGACTGGTCGCGCCAATCACGCTGATCTTCGGGTTGAGCATGATTTACGAGCGGGGCGTTGCGCTCTTCACCTTTGAGCGCACAGAAGGTGTGATCATAGGTGCCAGCTATGATGACAGCTCATATTCACGGTTAGACTCAACGCGAGTTTCATCACACGTCCGCTTCATGGATCTGCAGGGACAAGAGCACGTCTTCTTTTCTGTCTATTCGACGGCAAAGTCTGATGACATCGGGCAGACAGTGCCAGTTCTCTACAACCCGGATTTGCCAGGCGACGCCGTCATTCCCGACTTCTGGGATTTTTATGTCCAGCCAATCATCATTAGCCTTATGAGCATCTTCCTTTGGTGGTTTGGGACGCTTGCCCGCACGTTCGTGCCCCCAACCCTGAAGCCGGAGGACGTTCTGGGACCAGATGGAGCCTTTGGAGACGACAACAAAAGGTGATCGAACTGTGACCCTACAAAGTCGCGCCGTCACAGTTTCAGTCCGATGAAGTCGTGCACCCAGCGCCGCCGGGTTTCGGCGATCTGAGCCGTGACGTCCGCGTCAGCGGCAACCAGCGTGGTGCGCAGCCGCTCGATATCCGCCTGCATCGTGTTGTCAGAATGGGGGAGCGGGTAGCCCCGCCCCTCCGTCCGCTCGTCTCGGTTCACGCCTTGTGTGGCTGCCGTGTTGCTCATGCGCCCCCTCACTTGAGGATGGCGCGCAGGGCGCTGGCGAACGGCCGCGCCGCCGGAGTGCCCGACAGGGCGATCTTGATGCGGGTCACGTTGGCGGCCCTCACACCGGCAAGTCCTGCGCCAACATAGTGCCGCTCCTCGCCGCCGTTCTCGATCGGCTGCCCGCTCTCCAGCGTCAGCGCAAACCAGCCCGCATCCGTCTCGGCGAACACCGCCACGCCAGCCCCGGGCGGGATCAGCGTGTCGAGATAGACCGAGACATCAAACGTCGCCGCCGCCGGGATCGCCCGGCTGACATACTCCGCCTCCGAGGCCAGCGCGCCGTTCAGCACCTGCACGCCGGGGAAGAGAACCGGTGTGAACCGCTCCGAGCCTGAGAGCACCGCCTCCACGCTCAGCCTGTCCGACACGCGCGCCGCCAGATTGAGCGCAGCACCTTCCGTCATGCGGAACACCTGGCCCCCGCTGTCGCGCAGCACGAAGGTCACATCGGTCTCGGACGACATGCGCTCCACACCCGCCAGCGCGATGAAGTCGGTGCTCTCCGAGACCGTGATCTCCCCAAGCGC
>NZ_JAEPMO010000214.1 GCF_017643905.1 Marivita sp. | reverse complement strand
CAACGCTGCCGGGTTCACTTCCAGCGCAACCTCCTGGCCCGCGTAGGCAAGACCCACAAGCCCGTGGTCAGCGCCGTGGTGAAGACCGTCTTCGCCGAGAAGGACCGCGACCAGGCCCATGCCCGTTGGCGCGAGGTGGCCGACAGCCTGCGCGAGCGGTTCCGGGATGTCGCCGAGCTGATGGATGACGCGGAGCATGACGTGCTGGCCTACATGGCCTTCGACGAAAGTCTGCGCTCGAAGTTGCACAGCACCAACCCGCTGGAGCGCGTCAACAAGGAGATCAAGCGGCGGACCAACGTGGTCGGGATCTTCCCGAACCGCGAGGCCGTGATCCGCCTCGTCGGGGCGCTCATGTTGGAGCAGAACGATGAGTGGGCCGTCTCCCGCCGTTACATGCCGGTGGAAAAGCTGACCGCCATGTGCAACGATGACGACGCGGCGACGATGATCGCCGCTCAGTGAACGAGCAAAACCGGCTATGAAGAAGCAGGTGGACGCCAGTTCCTACACCACTTCCCGGGGCACTACCTCGAGTTCTGCTTCCGCCATCAAGAACTCAAGTTTGCGGGTCTTGTTGCCCCTTGTGGAAAGGCTTTTGCAATCGTCGCGCTGGATCCAGATCGCGGGGTCAGCCAACTCAGCACTCAGTCGGTCGAGTCGCTCCAGCGGCGTGGGCAGATGGGCAAGAAAGCGGCCTGGAAAACGGGCAAGATGCATGGAGCCTCCGGCCAAACAACTCACACGCGATACCAGAGACATAGGCGGACGCCAATGGCACTGATGTGTTCTTTCACAGAGAGACTGTATTTGACTGAAAGCGGATTCAGTCACAAGTGGGTTGGGGCACGGTTTTCTGAGACAGTTGTGAGCGCTATTTCCGACAGGAACGGGAGTAGACCATGACTAAGAAAACGACGGAGATTACAGGCGCGACGGAGGCCGCGGCCCCGACGCCGCGCGCCCATACAGCTTTTGCACTTATTCATGAGGTGTATCCGGCGGCTGTGAAAAAGTTCCAGCATTCGTCCGGGTTGAAGAGATCGCAGATCTCGCCAATTGCACTTATGAGGTGATCGAAGGTTCTCGCGCCGATCCGTCGGAGATGGGCCTTGAGCTTGGAGAAGGCCATTTCTATCGGGTTGAGATCGGGGCTGTAGGGTGGCAGAAACAGAAACCAACACCCATTCGCCTTGAGCAACGCCGCGGCCTTGTCGCTTTTGTGGGTGGCCAGGTTGTCGAGGATGACGACGGTGCCGGGCTCAAGCTCGGGGATGAGGACCTTTTCGATGTAGGTATCAAAGGCGTCTCGATCCATCGCGCCCGAGATCACCCACGGTGCGACGATCCCTTCGCTGGACAAGCCCGCAATCAAGGTTTGGTTTCCCCATCGCCGAAACGGGGCGCTCCCCTTGAGACGCTTGCCTTTCAGGCACCGGCCATGGGACCGGGTCATGTTTGTGTCGGTGCCGGTTTCGTCCAGAAAGATCAATCGCTCGGGATTGGCCCGCATGATGACCTGTCGTTTACCCCAGTCGCGCCGGGCCTTGCGCACCGCGGGCTTGCCCTGTTCCTGAGCGACCAGCCCTTTTTTTATATGTGTAGCCGCGGCGGCGCAGCAGCGCATCAATGCCGCTTGTGGAGCACGTCACCTCGTGAGCCACCAGCAATGATGGTTGCAGTTCAACCAGAGTAATATCTGGGTCCTGTTCAATCAGTTCTACGAAGAAGTCGAAGAAGGGGTCGAGCTTGCCACTGCCTTTTCGTGGCCCCGAACGTCGCGGCTCCAACGACGCGCCGTTACGAACCTTGTTGCCCCATCGTGCCGCCGTCGCAGGGCTGAGCAATAGTGCCCTGCCTGCCTCCGCGGCACGCATGCCGCCATCCATCAACCGCTTGAACCGGACACGAAGGTCCATCGAAAGTGCGTTGCCCATCTGACATCCTCCACGAGAGGACTGAATCAGAAAACACAAGCCTCGGGAATCCCACACGATTCATCCATCAATGGCAACGCTGTAACGCTGGCGGCATCAGGCCCGATGCCGCCAAGGGGCTGACTCTGCGCCACGATCACGGCTCAAACTACATGTCGGAGGACTTCCAGAATGAGATCAAATGTTTCGGCATGATCAGCTCTCCTGCATTCGTCAGGCAGCCGGAAGGCAATGGCGTCGCCGAGAGGGCGATACGGACCCTCAAGGAACAGCTTTTGTGGGTGCGGCACTTCAAAACAGTTGAGGAGCTACGCGCCGCGCTCGCCGAGTTCGCCGCAAAGTACAACGCATCATGGCTGCGCCAGCGCCATAGATACAAAACACCCGGGCAGATTAGAGCCGAGCAAAAAGGCCTTGAAGCCGACGCTGCCACGGCCATCATGATGGCAGCTTAACCAGCGCAAAGCGCTGTCTAATAACCGTGCCCCAGTACAGATTCAGTCACAAGGAACATGCGCATATCTTACGCAATAGCAAAAATAAATTGCACTTTGGTCCCAGCACCTCTCCATCAACGTGTGTTTTTTTCTTGTCCGCGCGCTTAGGATAGTAAAAACTGACTGCAGGCGATTGCCAATTCAATGAGCGGCGCCAACTCATACACGGAGGTAAGACATGAATATAAGGAGCACGGTTCTAGGAGCCTTATGCGCCGTATCAATGGCATTTGCCGGGGCCGCCGCAATGGCCCAAAAAGCCGGCGGGACGCTGGTGTACATCGTCCAGCCGGAGCCGCCGTCGCTGGCGTCGTTCCTGTCGACATCGGGTCCAATCGGCCTTGTTGCGCCCAAGATCTACGAGGGCCTTCTGGACTATGACACTGATCTGAACATCGTACCGGCCCTGGCCGAAAGCTACACGGTCAGCGAGGACGGCAAGACCGTCACATTCAACCTTCAGCAAGGTGTCCACTGGCATGATGGCGAGCCATTCACCTCAGCTGACGTGCAGTTCACCGTGATGGAGATCCTTAGCAAGGTGCATCCGCGCGGACCCAATTCGTTCCGCGAGGTCGTTTCAATCGACACGCCCGACGAACACACGGCAGTCTTCAACCTTGCGAACCCGGCGCCCTACATGCTGCGCGCGCTGTCGGCCTATGAAAGCCCGATGGTGCCCAAGCACCTGCTTGAAGGCCAGGACCCGCGCAACTCGGATCTTGCGACAAACCCGGTCGGCACTGGCCCGTTCAAGTTCGTCGAATGGCAGAAGGGTCAGTATATCCGTCTCGACAAGAACGAGGACTACTGGAAGGAAGGACTGCCCTATCTCGACCGTGTCGTTGGCCGCTTCATCCCTGACGCCTCCACCCGCACCGCGGCGATGGAGAATGAAGAGGTGATGTATGGCGCATTCGGTGCGATCCCCAACATCGACGCCGTGCGACTGCGCGACACCGATGGGTTCAACGTGACGACCGACGGCTACGCAATGATCAACCCGATGGCATTGATCGAGTTCAACACGACGAAACCGCCGTTCGACAACCCCGCCCTGCGCCGAGCTGTCACCGTCGCGCTCGACCGGGAGTTCCTTATCGAGAACATCTGGTTCGGCTACGGCAAACCTGCAACCTCGGCTCTTTCGAGCAACTTTGCGGCCACCGGTCTCTATGCCGGGGCAATGCCCAACTACGCGCCCAACGCCCAATCTGAACAGGCCATTGCCATTCTCGACGAAGCCGGTATTGCGCCAGATGCAGACGGCGTCCGTGCCAGCGTCACGCTGGATCTCATCCCCTATGGTGAAGACTGGCGCCGCGCTGGTGAATACATGAAGCAAGCGCTGTCCGAGATCGGCATAAAGGTCGAGCTTCGTTATGAAGACGTGCCAACTTGGCTCAAGCGCATCTATGCCGACTACGATTTCGACATGAACGTCAATTATTTCTACCAGCTGCCGGACCCGGTGCTAGGCGTTCACCGTCACTATGGCACCGATCAGATCCGCCAGGGCACACATTTCGTGAACTCCTCGCAATACTCCAATCCTGACCTCGACGCGCTTCTGGTCGCCGGCGCTCAGGAAGCAGACGCCACCAAGCGGCAGGAGATTTACGCGGAAATCCAAAAGATACTGGCCAATGACCTGCCGGTCGCAAACCTGTTCGAGATGGAATTCCTGACGGTCTACAACGAAAAGCTCAAGGACCACGCGACATCCGCGCTCGGGTCTTACGGCTCGTTCGCTGAAGCCTGGATCGACGATTGATCCGGACGGATGTGATTAGAAAACCGGGCGCAGCCGCCAAGCCGGCCGCTGCGCCCCAACGATCCGGGGAGCAGTTTATGTCACATTTCGCCCGGCGAATGCGCTATGTGATCAAACGGCTGGTGCAAGCCATTCCGATCGTACTCGCAATCGTCATTCTCAATTTTTTCCTGCTGCAGCTCGCCGAAGGTGATGCGGTGGATGTGCTGGCCGGGGAGGCCGGCTCCGCCACACCGGAATACATGGCCGAGCTGAGGGCCAAGTTCGGTCTTGATCAGCCGCTGATCGTGCAGTTGGGCGTCTACCTGAAAAATGTCGTTCTGCTTGATCTGGGCTATTCCTTCCGGCACGAGATGCCGGTTAGCGAGCTGATATTCGACCGAATGCTGGCGACGCTCCTGCTCATGGTGTCGACCATCCTTCTGGCCGTCGGCTTCGGCATCGTACTTGGCCTTGTCGCCGCGATCAGTCTGAACACATGGCGCGACACCGCGATCTCGATCTTCGCACTTATCACCTATGCCACGCCGCTCTTTTGGGTGGGTCTCATGCTGATCGTGGTATTTTCCCTTAACTTGGGGTGGTTCCCGACATCCGGCATGGAAAACTTCGCCATGTTCTATGAAGGTTGGGACCGGGTGGTCGACATCGCCCACCACCTTGTTCTACCCACGATCACGCTGTCGCTATTCTACCTGGCGCTCTATACCCGGCTGATGCGCGCCTCGATGCTCGAACAAGCCGGACAAGACTACGTCACAACGGCCCGCGCCAAGGGGGTGACGGAGAACCGTATCATGTTCGTGCATGTGCTGCGCAACGCGCTTTTGCCGGTGGTCACCATGGCCGGTGTGCAGGTGGGCGCGTTGATCGGTGGCTCTGTCATCGTCGAGTCGGTCTTTGCATGGCCGGGATTGGGGATGCTCGCTTTCGAAGCGCTGTTTTCGCGGGACCTCAATCTGCTGCTAGGCATCTTCTTGTTGTCGGCGGTTCTTGTCGTGGCGGTGAACCTCGTTGTCGACCTGATCTACTCGACACTCGACCCGCGGATTGAGGTAAGCTGAGACATGACCTTCTGGCAACTTTTTTCTCGCAACCGTGGGGCTGTGCTGGGCCTCGGGATCCTTGCCTTGACCACTTTCATGGCGGCGACGGCCAGCTTGTTTTTCCCCGAGGACCCATTCACCCTCCCCGGCAAATCGATGTCGCTTCCTGGACAGAACGGGTT
>NZ_JAEPMO010000171.1 GCF_017643905.1 Marivita sp. | reverse complement strand
TCAGGTTGCAGAGTTCCAGATCAGGGTCGCCGTCCTCAACGGCTTCACCGCCCTCGGAACACCAATCACAGAGGTCGCAGGATAGGTCTGTCCGGGGAAAGGGGACGTCCGGTCGTTACCAGATTTGTGCAACAGAGCCCTTACTGCTTCCGATGATCAATGCAAGTCATGGCGGGCATAAGGATGATGTTTCGCCGATAGTCGCTCTCGGAATACAAAGCGCCAATATGGGGGCGGCTGGCTCCCGATGTAGTTTCGGCATTCGAGTAGGACATTTATAGTTTTCTGAAGTGCTTATCATCTCTGGATGAGGCAAGCTCAGTACGCTGGTATGAAGTCCGCACCGACCCAAATCCGGACATCTATGCCCGAAAACTCGCCGCGCCCGGAATGAACGGCGGCTTTTCTTTCCGCGACGCAGCGTTGGCTTCCCTCGATCGCATAGCTGCATTTGCGAGCGTGAGAGTCAGAGCACTTCCGGTATGGGCTCGTTGCCGTCACCTGAGTCTTTTCGTCAGATGTGCGCTACCTCGGGCAAACCTGACCTTGGAGCCCATTGGGCCAACAAAAGCTCTCCGCAGGAGCACACCGGAAACTGAAGCTTTCCGACGGTCTGCATAGAAGCGGTCACGGGGAGCGCGCGTCCATCCCTTCCAGGTGAGCGTGAGCTATTGCAACGACTCACGGTGCAGGTTTTCGCTTTGATATGCGGGCCTTCGTGCCCTCTTGCTTCCACAGTGCTTCCACACCCGGACCAGTTGCAAACGCCGCCCCGGAGGGCGGCGCGTAAGCGTTTAATAACGCGTTTAAATTTGGTTGCGGGGGTAGGATTTGAACCTACGACCTTCAGGTTATGAGTCGTGTCGAACGAACCATGAACGATTGCGCTCGCTTGCGTATTCCTTCGATATTTCCGCCACTTCGCGCCCCCTGCCCCGCTCACACCGTGCGCGAGATTGCGCAGAAACAGGCAGCACTTTGCACCCTCTTGCTTCCACAATGCTTCCGCGCGGGCGTCGGGTGATGGTCGCGGTAGCAGAGATCATTCGCTGGTTCCCGGTTTTTTATAGACAACCCCGGAAATCGCTCGGTCATATCCGAATTCTCCCACATGGCCCCGAACTGCTTCCCGCAGAGCTTCTTTGGTGAAGAATGGACGCAGCGCTTCGAGGTCCAGTATCTCGCGATCGATACAACAAATCGTGGGTCTGCGAGACCTCGAACCGTCGTCGGTTATCTCCGATCGAGGCAATTCAGTTTCCAGCTCAAGTGGAAATGGCGACTCGTGTAAGACGCCTGGATCGCCAAATGGGCACCAAGACTGATGTTCTTTGCCCGGCAAAGCACCGCAATCACAGCACCGGGGAGGAAGAAAAGTCACCATTTCAGCACCTCGGCATTTTCAATTTTCTCTTCCGTCGACACCATCAAAACCTCTCAATGGATTAACACATCAGTGCAGTGTACCCGGCCGTTCCATCACATAGGTTTCCAACATCTGCTGTCGTGCTTTCCGGCACGACTGGATGATCGTGTTGATTTCGCCCTCGGCAATCCGCGTCAGTTCCCGCAAGTGCTTGACGGTCTGCTCCAGAGTCGAAACGTCGGCTGGTCCGGGAGGATTCAATGCCATTTCTTCAGTAGCAGCAAACAGGGCGCGCAACTCGCCCAGGATGCCAACCGGCTTGTGCGCGCTCTCAGGAAAATCCATCTCCTCATGTCCTGCAAAAAGCCCGTCGACGAAACCATCGATCTCCTCGCGGCGGACCCTGCCGAGACGCGCCAGGTACTCGTAGCTAGCCGGAGCGGTCTTCAACCGCACAAGCTTGAAGGGATCGCTACGCTTTTGGTGCGCGCTCAGGCCATTCCAAAGTCCCTGCAAAATCGCAGCAAAAAAGGCCTCCGCCTCCTTTTGGCTATCGAACACAGGCAGATCATCATTCCAGAGGCGCTGAACCTCCTTCATGGGCGAGGCATTCATGTCAGGCGTCGCGATGTTGCCCATTAAGCGCGCCCTGACCTGATGATACGGGAACGGGCAGGCATACTGCTTCAACAGAGCCCGCATCGCCCCGTCATCGACCGCCTGTTTCTTGCCCCGCATCGCCATTGCTTTCGTCCGACTGTCTCCCAGTCTCCAAAGACTAAACGACATTGAAGACAACTTCCACTCCGGCGCCTACAGGCCTGCGTTCCGATTCGCACAAGCCAACTTCACCCTGCACCGACGCGAAGGGTCGCCACGCAGAAACGCGCAATACTTCCTTTTTCCACGCAATATCAATGTGTTCGTTGACTATAACCACGCCTTTCGCACTGTAGAGCAAAGAGAACCAGAAGGCCGCCTACCATGCCCAAGATCACCAAACGCCTCGTCGACGCCGCAGAAGCTAGCTCCGCCGAATACTTCGTCTGGGACAGCGAGATCCCTGGCTTCGGGCTGCGGGTGCTGCCGAGCGGGCGCAAGGGCTACGTGGTCCAGTACCGCGCCGGACGCCGGTCCCGGCGGATCAGCCTCGGGCCCAGCACGGTGCTGACCTGCGAGCAGGCGCGCAACCGCGCCATCTCCATCGTGGCCGCCGCGCGCAATGGCGAGGACCCCGCCGCCGAACGCGACGCTGGGCGCAAGGCGATCACCGTGAAGGAGCTGGCGAAGCGGTTCGACGAGGAGCACATCGCTATCCGCGTGAAGGCAAGCACGGCCAAGGAGTATCGGCGCAATCTGCAGCGATTCATCCTGCCCGCCCTCGGGCAGTTGACGGTCACAGGGATCACGCGGGCGGACGTGGCGAAGTTCCATCACGACCTCCGGCACATCCCTTATCAGGCGAACCGCTGCCTCGAAGTGGTCTCGAAGATGTTCAGCCTCGCCGAGATGTGGGGCCTGCGTCCGGACGGCACCAACCCACGAAAGCACATCCGGAAGTACCCCGAGGAGAAGCGCGAGCGGTTCCTCAGCGCGGCTGAACTCCGCCGCATTGGCGAGGTGCTGCGCGAGATGGAGGCGGAGGGGATCGAACTGCCCTCGGCCATCCTCGCCGCCCGCCTGCTGATCCTGACCGGATGCCGCCTCAACGAGATCATGACGCTGAAATGGGCATACGCCGATCTGGCCGAGCGCGTCCTGCGCCTGCCGGATTCAAAGTCCGGCGCCAAGGTCGTCCATCTCGGCCAGCCCGCAGTCGAGCTACTCCGCGATGCCCAGCGCATCGAAGGTAACGCGTGGGTCATCTTCGGAACGCTACCGGGCAAGCGTCTGAGCGATCTCCAGCCCTTCTGGCAGCGCGTCCGCGCGCGGGCCGGCGTCAAGGACGTCCGCATCCACGACCTGCGCCACACCTTCGCGTCCACGGCCGTTGCGTCGGGTCAGGGCCTGCCAATGATCGGTAAGCTCCTCGGCCACACGCAGGTCCAGACCACGGCGCGCTACGCCCACCTCGCGGCCGAGCCAGTGCGGATGGCAGCGGACGCGGTGGCGCAGAACCTGCGGCAATGCTTGGGGTGATTGCTTGTTGGCTCCATGACCCACGGTGGTGATGGTGGCGCGGGTGCTGGAGCAGTCTCCAATAGACTGGAACCAGCAGTGCCAGCACTTCTCGGTAAACACCAAAGCCCAAACTTTTGGAAAACTTTGCGCGAAGGGGTTGATGGCCAAGATACGTATAGTTTATGTACCCATCATTAAACGATTCTGGTGGGTGCTCTCGTCCCACCCTCTGAACGAGGAGCTGCAATGCGCTGGGGTGTCGAAAAACGGTTGGAGTTCATTGAATTCCGCCTCTTTTGGGAGGGCGGGATTAACCGTGCTGACATCGTAGACCAGTTCGGCGTCTCCGTGCCCCAGGCCTCAAAGGCCCTGACACGCTACGAGGAGAAGGCACCGGGAAATCTGATCTACGACAAGAGCGCCAAGCGCTATAAAGCCGCGGACGATTTCAAGCCTGTTTTCATGCAGCCCAATGCATCCACGTACCTCGCGCATCTGCGCGAGACTAACGGAGGAGCGTCTGGTGTGACCGAAGCCTGGCTTGCATCGGCGCCCGAGCATGATGCCCTGCCTATTCCACACCGGCGCGTGGAGGCCGACGTTCTTCGCGATGTCCTCAGGGCCGTAAGAGAAGGCCATTCCATCGAGGTCTTCTATCAGTCGATGAGCGCCAAGAAACCCACCCCCGAGTGGAGGCGGATTTCTCCCCACGCTCTCGGCAATGACGGCCTGCGCTGGCATATCCGTGCCTTCTGTCACATCGATCACAAGTTCAAGGACTTCATCCTCTCGCGATGCATGAAGACCCGAAAGCATGGACTGTCCGGCGCGTCCGCGAATGACGACAAGCTTTGGCATGATCGCTTTGCGGTGGCGCTCGCACCGAATCCAGCCCTGAGCGAGAACCAGCGATCGATCATCGCCCAAGATTATGAAATGACGAACGGGCGCACCGAAGTCATGGTTCGCAAGGCGCTGCTCTACTACTTCCTGAAGCGTCTCCGTCTGGATGTTGCAGACAAGCTGGACAACCCCCACGAAGTCCCGGTCGTGGTCGCCAACCGAGCTGCCTTCGACGTCGCGCTCGCGGAGGCGATGGCATGAAATCGGTTAACTTCGAAATACTACGTGACGGATGGCCTGAACTTGCAGGTCTTGGCGGGTTTGCTGAGTCATACGCTCACGCCGATCCGACCAGTGCGCTCGTCAAGCTTCGCCTGTTCGCGGAAAATCTGACAAAGGATATCTACCGCGAGCTCCAACTGCCAAAGCCGGACCTGCCGACATTTGTTGATCTCCTACAGAACGACGCCTTCATCGCGATCACGCCGAAGGTTGTGCTCGACAAACTCCACGCGTTGCGGATGCACGGCAACAAAGCCGCGCATGGCGAACCTGTGAAGAGCCAACACGCGCTATGGCTGCTCAAAGAGGCACACGATCTCGCTCGCTGGATGTGTGTCCGGTACGGGAAAGCGAAAGCAGACCAGCTTCCCGCCTTCCAACAGCCGGCCATTCCAGGTCAGGTTGAGGAGCAGGAACGGCGCCAGGTCCTCGAAAAACTGGCGGCCCAGGAAGCGCAGATGGACGCGCTGCTTTCGGAGCTCGAAGAAGCGCGCTCGAAAGCAACCGCCGCCCAGAAGGAAGCGGCTGAGCTCAAGCAGCTAGCAAGCTCAGCTCAGGCAGCGGCCGATGAACTTCAGTTCAGCGAGGCAGAAACCCGAACCCGCCTCATCGACAGCATGTTGGCGAGCGTCGGCTGGGATATCGCAGAAGGCGTCGAGAACACGACTCAAGTGGGCAAGGAAGTCGAGGTCGATAACCAGCCCACGACCTCCGGGATCGGTTACGCCGATTACGTGCTGTGGGATGACAACGGGAATCCGCTGGCCGTTATCGAGGCGAAGAAGACCTCGACCGATGCCGAGCTTGGTCGGCATCAAGCCAAACTCTATGCCGATAGCCTTGAAAAGCAGTATGGGCACCGCCCAGTCATCTTCTACACGAACGGCTTCGACATCTGGATTTGGGACGACGCGCAGAACTTTCCTCCGCGGAAGCTCTATGGCTTCTACTCCAAGGACAGCCTTCAGCATCTGGCTAACTACCAACGGCACAACAAACATCCCCTCGACACAGTCGCGATCAGCGCTCAGATCGTGGATCGGCTGTACCAGTTCGAAGCGATTAAAAGGGTTTCTGAGCGGTTTTCGCAGAAGCACCGTCGGGCGCTGGTTGTTCAGGCCACTGGTACAGGCAAGACACGCGTCGCGATCGCGCTGACGGACCTTCTGATTAGAGCCGGTTGGGTCAAGCGGGTCCTCTTCCTCTGCGATCGCAGGGAACTCCGGAAGCAGGCCAAGAACGCCTTCAACGATTTCCTTTCGGAGCCCACGCGGATCATCACATCGCGCGTGAGGACGAACGCCAGTGAGCGCGTCTTCCTTGCGACCTATCCCGCGATGCAAAAGGTTTTCCAGTCTTTCGACCCTGGCTTCTTCGACCTCATCATCGCGGATGAATCTCATCGAAGCATCTACAATGTCTACGGAGACATCTTTCACTATTTCGACTGTCATCAGGTGGGGCTTACCGCGACGCCAGTTGACTTCGTTACGAGGAGCACCTTCCGCCTCTTTGGGTGCGAAGGGCAGCTTCCCACGTCAAATTACGATCTCGAACAGGCGGTTCAGGAAGGCTACCTGACTCCATTCGAGGTCTATGAGCACACGACGCAGTTCCTTCGCGACGGCATTGCTCTCGATGGCCTGTCGCCCCAGCAGATCCAGGAGCTCGAAGACCAGGGGGAGGACCCGGCACAGTATGATTTCTCCTCGGAGCAGATCGACAAGGTCATCTACAACAAGGACACTAACCGCGCGATCCTCCGAAACCTGATGGAAAACGGGATCAAGGATGCGACCGGGCAACTTCTAGGAAAAAGCATTATTTTTGCAAGGAACCATCAGCACGCGATGCTGATGCGTCAACTCTTCGATGAGATGTATCCGCAGTACGCCGGCAAGTTCTGCCAGGTGATCGATAACTACGACCCCCGAGCCGAGCAGTTGATCGACGATTTCAAGGGCGAAGGCACTAACAACGACCTGACCATCGCGATCTCGGTCGACATGCTCGATACCGGGATCGACATTCCGGAAATCGTGAACCTGGTATTCGCGAGGCCAGTGAAATCACCCGTTAAGTTCTGGCAGATGATCGGCCGCGGTACGCGTCTCTGTCCTGACCTTTTTGGTCCCGGTCAGCACAAGACCGTGTTCCGCATCTTCGACCATTGGGGCAATTTCGCTCGCTTCGAGATGGGCTATCGCCCTGCTGAGCCCAAGCAGGGCAAGCCGCTTGCTCAGCTGGTCTTCGAGGAGCGGCTGAACGTTGCCGAGATCGCTCTTCAGAAAAGCGAAATCGCGGCCTTCGACGCCGTCATCAAGCTGGTGGAGCAGGACATCAATGCCCTCCCAGAACAGTCCATCGCGGTTCGGGAGAAATGGAAGGAGAAGCGCGCGCTATCTCGCCCCGAGGTATTGAAGGCATTCGCCCCGGCGACGGTCGCCAGGCTGCGCCAGGAGATCGCCCCATTGATGCAATGGCGAAACATCCGTGGCTTTGGTGACGCCCTTGCGCTCGACCTCCTCATCGCCCGTATGCAGGTCGGGGCGCTTCGTGGTTCGGGAGAGATTGCCGACCTGAAAATCGAGCTCATCGACCGTTTGGCGTCTCTGCAGATGCACCTGAACCCGGTGCGCGAGAAGGCTGAAGTCATAAAACGCGTGAAGTCGGATGCCTTCTGGAAGGATGTAACGGGCGCTGACCTAGAGGACGCTCGACTTCAGCTTCGTGAGATCATGCACCATCGGGCAAAGGTTGGCTCGCAGGGGGGGCCTCCGAAAGTGGTCGACATAACTGAGGACGCCGGGCAGATGCAGTTCGCGCGTCGCTCGGCTAGCCTGAAATCCGTCGACATGAAAGCCTACCAGCAGATCGTCGAAGTGGAGCTCAAGAAACATTTCGAGACGAACCCGATCTTGAAGAAGATCCGGGCCGGTGAAGCCGCGTCCGACCGCGAAATTGACTCGCTCGTTTCGCTCATTCTGACGCAGCACCCTGACGTGCGGCGCGAGCATCTCGAGGAGTTCTTTACCGAGACCGCAGGTCCGCTCTACCTCGCGATCCGGATGATCGTGGGGATGGACCCCGAAGCGGTGCGGGAGAAGTTCACAAACTTCGTCCAGAAGCATCCGAAGCTCAGCGCGAAGCAGACGCGCTTCCTCGCGCTGCTGCAAAATCACATCGCGCGCTACGGCATGATCGAGGTTGAGCGGCTCTACGACGACCCCTTCACTGTGGTCGATGCCGACGGCCCCGACGGGGTTTTCGATGACGAGGCCGACCTCACCGATCTCATCGACATTGTGCGCTCCTTCGGCCCCACGGTCGAGAAGCGCCCCAACGACAACCCGAATGAGAGGAAATCATAAATGGTCACGGGTGAGCTCAAGCGGCGCGTCGACGCGCTCTGGACGGAATTTTGGCAGGGTGGGATCACCAACCCGCTGACGGTGATCGAGCAGATCACGTTCCTCATGTATGCGCGCCTGCTCGACATCAACGAGGCGCGAGACGAGAACCGCCACAAGCGGACGGGCAAGTCGTTCCAGCGCCGATTCAAGGAGGACGAGCAGCACCTGCGCTGGTCGCAGTTCCGGCACCTAGGATCTGACCAGATGCTTCCCCTCGTGCGCGACAAGGTCTTCCCGCACTTCCGCGCGACCGTAGCCAGCGGCACGGCCTTCGCCGAGTTCATGAAGGACGCGCAGTTGATGATCCAGAAGCCCGGGCTTTCGGTG
>NZ_JAEPMO010000122.1 GCF_017643905.1 Marivita sp. | reverse complement strand
CGCCTGCTGCAGAGCGCATGGCATCGAAGAACCCGAAGGGCTCACAGCCTGAGCCCCGCGCCGGGCGATCGCCCTGCCTTCCTACGCCTGCGCCTTGGGCAACGCGCACAGCATCTCAAACAGAAGATTCGATGCAATCAGGGCGGTGGTGCCCGTGGTGTCGAAGGGCGGCGATACTTCAACCAGATCACCGCCGACGAGGTTCAAGCCCGCGCAGCCGCGCACGATTTCAAGCGCTTGCCATGTGCTGAGGCCGCCCATTTCGACCGTGCCGGTGCCCGGGGCGAAAGCGGGGTCGAGGCTGTCGACATCATAGCTGAGATAAACTGGCGCATCGCCGATCTTGCCGCGAATCTCGGCCATCAGCGGTGCCAGTGACTTGTACCAACATTGTTCCGCCGGGATCACGTTCCAGCCCTGATTGCGCGCCCAGTTCCAGTCGTCCGGGGAATACCCCGATCCACGCAGGCCGATCTGCCAGACCTTGTCATTCTGCAGGCAGCCTTCCTCCCACGCGCGGCGGAAGGGGGTGCCGTGGGCTTCTTTCTCGCCGAACATCTCATCGCTGGTGTCGGCATGGGCGTCGACATGGATGAGTGCGACCGGGCCGTGTTTTTCCTTGATCGCGCGCAGGATCGGCCATGTCAGCGTGTGGTCACCGCCCAGTGTCAGCGGGATCGTGTCATGTTTGAGGATCTCGCGGTAATGGTCGGTGATGATGCCGATGGTTTTCTTCAAATCGAAGGTGTTCACCGCCACGTCGCCGATATCCGCCACCTGCATACACTCGAACGGCGCCGCCCCTGTGGCCATGTTATAGGGGCGCATCATGCGGCTTTCTTCGCGAATTTGGCGTGGGCCAAGCCGTGTTCCCGGGCGGTTCGACGCGCCGTGGTCCATCGGGATGCCGACAAAGCACGCATCCAGCCCTTCGGCGGTGGGCTGCGCGGGCAGGCGCATCATCGTGTTGGGGCCAGAGAACCGGGGGGATGTGTTGCCGCCCAAGGGCTGGTTGTATGTCGGCATTTACTGTTCCTTTACAGGTCGACGGGCATCATGGTGCCCATGAGGCTGGCAATGTGGCGTTCGGTACCATCGGTTTCAGCGTAAACATCAGAGGTGACGACAATCAGGCGCCGTCCGGGTTTGATCACGCGGCCACGGGCGATAAGGCGGTCGCCGATGGCCGGGGCCAACAAGTTGATCTTGATCTCGGCGGTCACGACCTCCTGGGTATCCGGGATCAGCGTCAGGGCGGCATAACCCGCCGCACTGTCGCCGATGGAAAAGGTCAGGCCCGCATGACCGAAGCCTTGCTGCTGGCGCGATCCGGGCAGGATCGGGGCGCTGATGGTCGCGGTGCCCTCGCCGGTTTCGACGAGTTCTGCGCCCAAGGTTGCCATCATGGACTGGCTGTCGAAGCTGGCTTGAATGCGTGGGTTCGTGCTCATGCGCAAACAGTGAGCATGCCGCGTGGGTCAAGACAAGGGGGCGAGGCCCGACATCGGGATTTTGCAGGGCTTGGGTCCGGTCAGAATGGCCTGTGCGTGCGGTGACATCAGTCTGGTCAGCGCGGGATCATGGCTGTGCAATCCACCGGTGAAGGCGCCGTAAGCGGGCAGGATCAGGCGTGTTTCGTCGAACAGGAAACAGGGCCGTGTCAACGTTCGACCGCGCAGGGGCAGCGTGGCTTTGGGGTGGTAGTGGCCTGTGACTTCGCCGGGCGTCGGGATGGGTTCCGCGCTATGGCGAAAGTGCAGGGGGCCAATGATGAGACTGCGTCGGTGGGTGCCGCCAAGCTGCACGGGACCCGGATCGTGATTGCCTTCGATCCAGACCCAATCGAGGCCTGCTTGGAGCGTTGTGAGGCTCAAGATGTCGGGCTCGGGTAGGGCTGTTTGCAGCGTAGGTGCGTCGAAGCTGTCGCCTAGGCAAATCACGCGACGGGCTTTGGTCGCAGTCAGATCGCCCGACAATCGAGTCAGTGTTTCGATTGTTTCGTAGGGCGGCAATTGCGCGCCGCCAAAGCGCGCAGCGCGTGCGGATTTGCCAAGATGCAGGTCAGACACGACGAGCAGTTCTTGCGTTGGCCAAAATAACCCGCCCGTTGGCAGGGCGTGCAGGGTTTCGGACTGGAAAGAAAACTCAAGCGCGTTCATGCTTTGTTCATCGCCGGGCTTTACAACGATGGCAAGGGCCAATGACCCCTGTCACAACATGGCGGGCACCACCTGATCGGGTGGGCGGTGTCCATCGGCAAAAGTTTTGACGTTGATGATGACTTTCTCGCCCATCTCAAGGCGGCCTTCCTGCGTGGCCGACCCCATATGGGGGAGCATGACGACATTCGGCATGTTGCGCAGTTCGGGATTGCCGCGATGGCCGTGTTCGTACACGTCAAGCCCTGCGCCGGCCAATTCACCCGCCTTGAGCATGCGGGTCAGGGCGTTTTCGTCAATCACTTCGCCGCGCGAGGTGTTCACGATCACCGCACTGGGTTTGAGAAGTTTCAACCGCCGCGCGTTGAGCAAGTGAAAGGTCGAGGGCGTGTGTGGGCAATTGACGGACAGGATGTCCATGCGCGCGACCATCTGGTCGAGGCTTTCCCAATAGGTCGCCTCAAGCGCGTCTTCGATCTCGGGGCGCAGGCGGCGACGGTTGTGGTAATGGATCTGCATGCCAAAGGCCTTGGCACGGCGCGCAACCGCCTGACCAATGCGTCCCATGCCAAGAATGCCAAGACGGCGCCCACCCAGACGACCGCCAAGAAACGCTGTCGGCGCCCATCCTTTCCAATCGCCGGTCTGCATCACGCTAAGGCCTTCGGGAATGCGGCGGGTGACGCTGAGCATCAGGGCAAGGACCATGTCGGCGGTGTCTTCGGTGACCACGCCGGGGGTGTTTGAAACAAGGATGCCGCGGCTGCGGGCCGTGTCGACGTCGATGTGATCAACCCCGGCACCGAAATTGGCGATCAGGCGAAGCTGGTCTCCGGCCTGACCGATCAGACCGGCGTCGATCCTGTCAGTGACGGTCGGGACAAGGACGTCGGCGACTTTGACCGCCTCGATCAACTCGGCTTGGGTCATTGGTTCATCGCTGTCCCGGAGGCGGACGTCGAACAGTTCTTTCAGGCGTGTCTCGACGGCGTCCGGCAAACGTCGCGTGACGACAACACTCAGACGTTTTGATGGCATGCTTTCGCTCCCACTACTTCCCCGGCGTGTCAGGTTTTGGCACAGTGTCCCAAAGGCGCGGCGGGCACAAGAACCTGCCGCCAAAAACCAAAAAACCAAGCAAATTGAGGCGCATCACATGAGCTGGCTTTCGTTACGGGCGTTGATGGGTGGTTCCCTGTCCGTCGCATTGATCATCGGACTGCTGAGTTCCGGCCCCGCGATGGCCGCAGATCGTGGTTCGGTGACGAATCTGCCATTGCCGCGCTTCGTTTCCATGAAGGCGAGCGAGGGCAATGTCCGCCGTGGCCCGTCGCTGTCGCACCGAATCGACTGGGTCTACAAGCGTCGCAACATGCCGTTGCAGATCACGGCAGAGCATGAACATTGGCGGCGCGTTCAGGACCGCGACGGGGCCGGAGGCTGGGTGCATTATTCGCTGCTGTCCGGGGTGCGCACGGCGATTGTCGAAGTCGACTTGCTTAACCTTTATGCGCGGCCGGATTCTTCGACCCAGGTCAACGCGCAATTGGCTTTGGGTGTGGTGGCTGAGGTTCGCGAATGTCTGCCCGACTGGTGCGAATTGTCGGCAGGCGGTTACCGCGGATGGGCGCGCAAGGGATCCTATTGGGGCGTTCTGCCACAAGAGGTTTTCGAGTAATCCAGCTCGGAAATTGACCTGACTCGTGAGGGTCAGGCTGCCTGATGAATGAGGATCGCCGCTTCGGAAGAGGACAGGTTGCGCCGCGCAAAGTTGCCATAGCCTTGCGGGTTGAATTCGACGCTGGGCAGCATGTCCCGCAGACGCGCGCGATCCCCTGCGTCCAAGGTCGACAAGGCGGCATTTGCGGGGTGAAAACTTTCCGACTCGACTCCATTGGCGAACAGAATTTCGTGCTGCGGCAAGAGCATGTGCACATAGGTGATTTCGCGCACATTCAGGTCAATCGACACGCGTTCATGGTCTACCAGATCACGCGCGGCAATCAGAACTTCGGGCGTGTTGAAAAGATCCATCGCGACGCGACCCTTGACCAGCATCCGATGCTCTGGTGACACCAAAAGGTCTTCGTCCGGTTCGTCCAGTCCGAACAGTCCCGCGCGGATGCGGATCGGGCGAAGTTTCGGCATGGCAAACAGCCGCGCACCGCTCATGCGGCGCTGACCCATCCATTGGATCGGCTGACATCCGTTGTCTTTAGTCTGCACGAGGTCGCCTTCGCGCAACTCCTCGATGAGTTTGACGCCGTCGGGTGTCAGAATGCGCGTTCCGGGTGTAAAGCAGATCACCGCGCCTTGGTGTTCGGCATCACTTTGCGTGATCGTATTCACCAATGATGCGTGAACGACCCACAGGTCGCTGTTTTTCGGCGGCAAAGAATTCAGGAACATCAGCAGCGGTGGTTTGCGCGTGCCTGACTCGATCAGTGTGACGGTGTAGGTGCTGCGGCCATCCGTCAGGACAAAGCACTTGTCGGCGATCGGGTGGTCAACCGCGATGGCGCTCAGGTCGGTGGTGTCTTCGATGGCCGCCCCAACCAGACGTCGCACCATGCGCGCCGCCCGTTTCCGGCGATCCGCCTCTCCCTCCGCATCGTCCAGTCGCAACAGGTCGTTCGGTCCATCCACGCGGACGGCCTCACCTTCCCAACCCCAAGTCACACCGACCTTCAGGAAATCGACCGGAGCCGACTGAAGCGTGTCTATAGTTGTCTGCGACCAGGAGATGACGAACGTGCCATTGTAAGCCGTTCCCATGTTCCTGAATGCCCGCTCTCTTTAGTTTTATTTTCTATCTAAAGTTAGCGCGCGTTGCGCACGTGTGCAGGCAAAATTACGCCAACGTGCAGCTTTGCCGCGAATTTATTGCGCACCGTGATTCTTGGGCAACGGGTGACGCAGGGTAAGTGCTATTCTGCTGGGTTGAACCCGACAATCAACTGCCGCAAGCCAAAAGCGGCCCCGGCAAAAATTGCGAGAAAAGTCACTGGTGCGCTCAAGGCGAGGACGGAAAAGGCGCTGATGCCCTGGCCGACGGTGCAGCCCAGAGCGATGACCGCTCCTGCGCCCATCAGCGCTGCGCCAAAGATCTGGCGCCGCAATTCCCGCGGGTCTTCGCAGGCTTCCCAGCGGAAATGTCCCTTGATGAGCGATCCGATGAAGGCACCCAGCCAGACACCTGCAACCGATCCAACGGCAAAGCTGACTGGCTGTGCCGAGCCGATCATCCACCACAGGATGCTTTCGCCCAAGGGCGCGGCAAAGCTGTGCGACACGACAGGCAGCGCTTCGAAGCCGGTGTTGGCCACCCATGATGTGCCAGCCCAGCCGCTGATGATGGCGAGGCCGACCACGACCGCCCAGACAGCCGATTTGGGGTTGTCGGCAAAGGCGCGCGAGCTGGCAGAGATGGCCAGCACGGCCAGACCGATGCTCAGCCCGATTGCTGTTGAGGAAACGCCGGTCCAATGCGCAGCGGCATGGGCGATACCCGGCGGCACATCGCCCGGAAGAACGGGGCTTTGGGGGAACAGCATGTCACGCATAGGGGCCAGTGGGCCGCTTAGAACGACATAGGTCGACACGCCCATGACGAGCACGATAACAAAGCTGCGCAGATCGCCTCCGCCCAACCGTGCCACCGCGCCGTAACCGCAGTTTCCGGCAAGTGCCATGCCATAGCCGAACATCAGACCGCCTACGACCGAGGCCCAGGGCAACCAGTTGATCGACAGGTAATAGGTTGTCCCGGCATCAACGACACCGGCACCCATGAGGGCGAAACCGCCAATGATCGCGGTGCCGATGGCAATGCCCCACATGCGGATGCGGGTATCAGAGCCGCCGTAAAGCAGGTCTTCGATCGCGCCCAATGTGCAAAATCGGCCAAGTCTTGCGGCCAGTCCCAGAAGGACACCGCCGAACAATCCAACGGCGGCCACAATGATGTGCTCCGGAACGTTCTCCAGCATCTGCTGTCCTCCCAAGACAGGCTCCCGCGTCAAGTATGCGGTCAGCGCGATGTGAGAGCAAGGAAAGAGTAGAGGGCGGCTTCAGTCGTCCTTGCAGAACAAGTCGTAGACGCATTCCAGCATCTTGCGCGGTTTGTCATCGGCAAGACGGTAATAGATCGTCTTGCCATCGCGTCGTGGAATGACCAACCCTTCCAGCCGCAACCGGGACAGCTGTTGCGACACCGCAGCCTGACGGGCGGCCAGCAGTTCCTCGAGCTCGGTCACGGATTTTTCGCCGGTGACGAGGTGGCACAGGATCATCAGGCGACCTTCATGGCTGATCGCCTTGAGGAAATTGGACGCAGTCGTGGCCTTGTCAACGATCCGATCAAGTTCGTCTTCGTTCAGATCTGGACTGAGCTGAGGAAGTGCCATGCCGTGCCTCTAGTTCCTGACCGTTTCAGTCCCGGTGGATGATGCGAAGTCTGTGTTTTCCAGCAGCAGCTTTGTCAGCAGCGGCCAGAAAAAGTCTTCACCGGGATACCCCTCAATACGCGCCTGTTCTTGGCCCTCGTTTACCAGAACAAATGTCGGCGTGAAAAGTACGCGACGTGCATAGGTGATGCCTTCCGGCGGTCCCTGACGCAAATCTGCACGCAAAAGAGGCGCAAACTTGCCTTCATCTGTTTTGGGATAAGCCGGACCGATTTCTGCGTCCCACCGCTCGCAGTACATGCAGCTCGGTTGTTCGACCATAACAAGGAACGGTTCTGCCAGAGCGTCCGAAGACCATGCCAGAAAAACCAATACACCAGTTACAAGCGCGAGGGCGTTCAACGTGTTCATCATTCACCAATTGACGGCGTTTGGACAAAACACTTAATCTGAATATGTGAATAATTCAAGGAATCTCCGTCCATGTTCGATATTTCTTTCGCGGGCGCGGCACTTGCGGGGCTCCTGAGTTTCTTCACGCCCTGCATTCTGCCGATGGTTCCCTTCTACCTGTGCTACATGGCCGGGATTTCGATGAACGAACTGAAGGGTGAAGAGGATGTGCCGCGCGGGGTCGCATGGAACCTCGTTCTGTCGGCCTGTTTGTTTGCGCTGGGTGTGACGACGATCTTTGTGCTGCTCGGCATGGGGGCGACGGCGGTGGGGCAAGCGTTTGCCGATTACCGTGAGCCGCTGCGCTATGTCGCGGCGGCAGTGCTTTTGGCATTTGGCCTGCATTTCCTTGGCGTTGTGCGCATCCCGATCCTTTACCGCGAGGCACGGGTGGAGGCGAAAACCGAACCGACCACGCTGATCGGCGCCTATGTGATGGGTCTGGCCTTCGGGTTTGGCTGGACGCCCTGCGTCGGCCCTGCGCTGGCCTCGATCCTGATGATCGCGGGCGGGATGGGGGACATCTACCAAGGCGGATTGCTGCTGTTCGTTTACGGGCTGGGCATGACCATTCCTTTTGTCATTGCGGCGCTGTTTTCCGGCCCGTTCCTGCGCTGGACCGCCCGCAACCGCAGTTTTCTGGGCTACGCCGAAAAGGTCATGGGCGGCATGCTGATCCTGTTTGCGGTGCTGATCGCAACGGATACCGTGAACCTGATCGCGGATGCCATGCTACGCTGGTTCCCGAATTGGTCATCGCTGGGATGACCGTCAACCGAGGAGGAGGAAGGAAGATGAAACATTTTCTGGCAGGCGCACTGGCGCTGGTGATGGCGCTTCCGGTGGCGGCGGCAGAGCTTGGGGATGACGGTTTGCACAAGCAGCCGTGGATGCGCGACACGTTCAAGGATCTGCGCGAGGACCTTGGTGAAGCGAATGCCGAAGGCAAGCGGCTGGTGCTGTTTTTCGAACAGCGTGGATGCATCTACTGCTCGAAAATGCACGAGGAGGTGTTCTCGGATGCCACGGTCAGCGATTTTATCGCCGAGAACTATTTCGTGGTGCAACTGAACCTGCATGGAGACATCGAAGTCACAGACTTTGATGGTGAGGTTCTGTCCGAGAAAGACATGGCCCGAAAGTGGCGCGTGCTCTTCACACCGAACATCGTTTTCCTGCCGGAAGAGGTGCCAGAGGACCAAAACGCGCTCGAAGCGTCCGTTGCAGTGATGCCGGGCGCCTTTGGCAAGGGGACCACTTTGGACATGTTTACGTGGGTTGCTGAAAAGCGTTATCTATCTGAATCGGAAGAAGATTTTCAAAGATACCATGCGCGGATGATCCATGAACGCAGCAACGGAAGCACCGACTGATCCTGCGACATTCATACTCAATTATTCACTTCTGTGAATTTGTTGTTGCGTGAATCAAGGTCAGTGGCCTACGGTATACAAAGCCATATGTCAGCTCGGTCAACGTATCGGGCGGTAAGGGAGGGACAATGAAGCTAACAGGTATTTCCGCAGCTGTCGTGATTTTCGCGACCGCAGCCATCGCCAACCCGATCACTCCGGGTAAGGTGCAATTCGACGACTACGGCGCGATCGCGGCATCGTTGTCGGGTGTCGAGGGCGACGCAGCCAACGGCGCCAAAATTATGACCAATCGCGGCAAGGGCAACTGCGTGGCCTGCCATGCGGTAACCGCGCTGAGCGATGCTCTTTTCCATGGCGAGGTTGGTCCGACACTTGATGGTATCGCGGATTACCGCAGTGCCGAGGAACTACGCGGCATCGTGGCCAACGCCAAGATGACGTTTGAAGGCAGCGTGATGCCCGCCTTCTACAAGACCAGCGGATTCATCCGCCCCGGTGATGGTTACACCGGTAAAGGTGCAAAGGAAGAAAACCTGACGCCCATTCTGACGGCGCAGGAAATCGAAGATGTGGTGGCGTTCCTGCTGACGCTGAAGGGCAGCTGAGCAGCTGTCACTGAATTAGGAGATAAGACATGGATTTCACGAGACGCGAAACCTTGGCACTCACGGGGGCAGCGGCGCTGACCTTCGTCCTGCCGTTCCGCGCCAACGCAGCGGTTGACGATGCGATCGCAAATTTCACCGGTGGTGCCGCTGTTGGCGATGCCGGTGTTGAACTGACCGCCCCCGAGATTGCCGAGAACGGCAACACGGTTCCGATTTCGGTGTCGGCACCCGGCGCAACGGCGATCATGATTCTGGCCGCAGGCAACCCGACACCCGGCGTTGCAACGTTCAACTTTGGCCCGCTCGCCGCGTCCCAGTCCGCCAGCACGCGTATGCGTCTTGCTGGTACCCAGGACGTTATCGCCATCGCCAAACTGGCGGATGGTAGCTTTGCCCGCAGCTCGAAGACCGTGAAGGTCACAATCGGCGGCTGTGGCGGCTAACGGTCAACAGACAGATTTCAGGAGATAAAACATGGCATCCGGTGTAAAACCCCGCGTCAAGGTTCCCAAGTCCGCCTCTGCTGGCGAAGCAATCGTCATCAAGACGTTGATCAGCCATCCGATGGAATCGGGCCAGCGCAAAGACAGCAGCGGCAATCCGATCCCGCGGTCGATCATCAACCGCTTCACCTGCGAGTTCAACGGCCAGAGCGTGATTGACATCACGATGGAACCGGCGATTTCGACCAACCCGTATTTCGAATTCGAGGCCACTGTGCCCGAAGCCGGTGATTTCGCGTTCACCTGGTACGACGATGACGGGTCCGTCTACAACGATACACAATCCATCGCGGTCTGAGCAGAAGCTCCTTCCTGTCCCGGTTCACGGGGCAGGGATAATTTTGGGAGGGAACAGAATGAAATATAAGGCAATGACAGCGTTCGCCGCGCTGGCCATCTCGGCCCCGATGCTTTTCGCTGGCGGAGCGGATGACGACACGCTGTCCATCGACGGCGAGGTCATGATCTCCAAGACTGCGGCGCCCGCGCACATGGCAGAGACAGGCATAGACACCATCATCTCGGGCTGGCACTTCCGTGAAGATGACACCCAGGCGATGCAGACGGACACCTTTGATAACCCCGGCATGATCGCCGTGGATCAGGCGATCGACGCATGGAACACCGTCGAAGGCACGGCTGAAAAGTCCTGCGCCTCGTGTCACGAAGGCCCCGAGAGCCTTGCCGGTGTCCGTGCGGTGTATCCCAAGTGGAACGCCGAAGCCGGTGAGATGCGGACGCTTGCGATGCAGGTCAACAACTGCCGCACCGAACAGATGGGTGCCGAAGCTTACAAGTATGACGGCGCACAGATGACTGCGATGGAGGCCCTGATCTCTGTTCAGTCGCGTGGTATGCCTGTGAACGTGGCCATCGACGGTCCTGCCGCAGAATACTACGAGAAGGGCAAGGAAATCTATTACACCCGCTACGGTCAGCTCGAACTGTCCTGCGCAAACTGCCATGAACAGAACTACGGCAACTACATCCGTGCCGACCACCTGTCTCAGGGTCAGATCAACGGTTTCCCGACCTACCGTCTCAAGAACGCAGGTCTCGTGCAGACACATAACCGCTTCCGCGGCTGTATCCGTGACACCCGCGCCGAGACATTTGCAGTCGGCTCACCGGAATTCATTGCGCTCGAAGTCTATGTCGCCTCGCGCGGCAATGGCCTGAGCGTCGAAGGTCCGTCGGTCCGTCAATAATCTCAAGGCCCGCGCTGGCAACGGCGCGGGCTTTTTCCCATCCAACTTATTCACACATGCGAATGTGTGACCGGAAATCCAAGAAGGCCTTCCCATGATCTCACGTCGCGATTTCCTTCAGGTGTCGATGGCCGTATCCGCGCTCTTCGGCGCATCTGGTTTCGGCAACTGGTCCCGTCTGGCAGCGCAACAGGCGCTGACTCAGGATCAGCTTTTGCAGTTCGACACCTTTGGCAATGTCTCGTTGATCCACGTCACTGACATTCACGCCCAGCTCAAGCCGATCTACTTCCGCGAGCCGTCGGTGAATATCGGTGTCGGTGACAACCGCGGTGCCGTGCCGCACGTCACCGGGGCCGATTTCCGCAAGCTTTACGGCATTGATGACGGCAGCCCCTCCCACTACGCGCTCAGCTCTGGCGATTTCTCCTCCCTGGCCAAAGCTTATGGGCGCGTCGGCGGCTTGGATCGCGTGGCCACTGTGGTCAACGCGATCCGGGCCGATCGCCCGGATGCTCTGCTTCTGGATGGCGGTGATACGTGGCACGGGTCCTATACCTGCTACCACACCGAAGGGCAGGACATGGTCAACGTGATGAACCAGCTTCGCCCGGATGCGATGACGTTCCACTGGGAATTCACGCTGGGTTCGGCCCGCGTTCAGGAGATCGTCGAAGGTCTGCCTTTCGCCGCACTCGGTCAGAACATCTTTGACGCCGAATGGGACGAACCGGCCGAGCTATTCCCACCCTACCAGTTCTTTGAACGGGGAGGTGTGAAGATCGCGGTGATAGGTCAGGCCTTCCCCTATATGCCGATTGCAAACCCCGGCTGGATGTTCCCGGAATATTCGTTCGGCATCCGTGACGAGAACATGCAAGCCATGGTCGACGAGGTTCGTGCCCAAGGGGCCGAATGCGTCGTTTGCCTCAGCCATAACGGCTTTGACGTGGACAAGAGCATGGCCAGCAAAGTGACAGGCATCGACGTGATCCTGTCGGGCCACACACATGACGCGTTGCCCGAGCCGGTTCTGGTGGGTGAGACGATCATCATTGCGTCCGGTTCGAACGGCAAATTCGTCAGCCGCGTCGATCTCGACATCCAGAACGGTCGCATGATGGGCTTCCGCCACAAGCTGATCCCGATCTTCTCGGACGTGATCACGCCCGATCCTGAGATGACCGCGCTGATCGACGAACAGCGCGCGCCTTACAAGGCCGAGCTGGAAGAGGTAATCGGCCAGACCGACAGCCTGCTCTACCGTCGGGGCAACTTCAACGGCACATGGGACGACCTGATCTGCGAAGCGCTACTTAGCGAACGCGAGGCCGACATCGCCATGTCGCCGGGTGTCCGTTGGGGGCCTAGCCTGATCCCCGGCGACAACATCACCCGCGAGGACATCTGGAACGTCACCTCCATGACCTATGGCAAGGCCTACCGGTCGGAGATGACGGGCGAATTCATCAAGATCATCCTCGAAGACGTGGCCGACAACATCTTCAACCCCGACCCCTACTACCAGCAGGGCGGCGACATGGTGCGCATCGGGGGCATGGGCTATCGGATCGACGTGCAGAAGCCGCAGGGCGAACGCATCACCGATATGGTGCTGCTCAAGACCGGCGAAGCCATTGATCCGGCGAAGAATTATGTCGTCGCAGGCTGGGCGTCGGTCAACGAAGGCACCGAAGGTCCGCAAATCTGGGACGTGGTCGAAGCACATATCAAAAAGCTTGGCACCGTCACCGTTCAACCCAACAACAGCGTCACGGTTGTGGGCGCGTAACTTCAACCGGAGTGTGAGATATGTCTGACATGCACAATCCCTCGCGCCGCGCGTTCCTGCGGGGCTCGGCCGCCGCTGCGGCGGGGCTGACCGCTGCGGGTGCAGCGCGGGCGAATGGCCCGGACCCGCTGATCACCGAAGTGCAGGAATGGGCGAGCGTCTTTGGCGATGGCGTCGATGCCACGCCCTACGGTCTGCCGATCCAGTACGAAAGCGATGTGGTCCGCCGCAATGTGGAATGGCTGACCGCCGACACCACAAGCTCGATCAACTTCACACCCATTCACGCGCTG
>NZ_JAEPMO010000268.1 GCF_017643905.1 Marivita sp. | reverse complement strand
CGTCGAATGACGCTCAAAATATCCATGTCGATCACTCCAATGACCCCCGACAAATCCCGTCAGGGGGAGGGTTCCACATGGGTCAATTCTCAGTGACAATGTTGATCGTTGCTGGGTCAGTTCTCAGTGACATCCAACACCAGACTTTTTTCGGGTTTTGCCCTATCACTTTCAGCCACCTTCGCAACCGATCTTCGATGAAGTCGGCGGCAGGAGGCCGATCTGTTGTCGCAACACCGCAAACGTCGTGGTGAAGTGTATGATTTGGTTCAACCGAACATTGAGAGTGTCTTGGACTCTGTCCGTATGGCGCGATAGAAATTCCGTTGCAGGCCATGCTGATAGGATCCGCAGGTCCCAACCCGGTTCAGGCTCGACAAGGAGTAATCATGACGCGAAACCATCCAGTTTACGGTCGCATCGAGGGGCCGATCGTGATGATCGGCTTCGGCTCTATCGGGAAAGGCACCTGGCCTCTGATCGAGCGGCATTTCGAATATGATGCCGACAAATTGACCGTGATCGAACCGGATGCGCGTCAGGCGAACTTTCTGCGTCAGCACAAGATCAACCATCTCTCGGTTTCGCTGACCCCCGACAACTACCGCGAAGTGCTGGGCGACCTGTTCGCCGAGGGGCAGGGGTTTTGTGTCAATCTTTCGGTCGACACGTCTTCTCTGGATCTCATGAAGCTATGCCGCGAACTGGGTGTGCTTTACATCGACACTGTCGTGGAGCCTTGGGCGGGTTTCTACTTCGACACGACCGACAACGCCGCGCGGACGAATTACGCGCTGCGCCAAGCGGTGCGGGACGAAAAGGCGACCAATCCGGGTGGCACTACTGCGGTGAGTTGCTGCGGCGCGAACCCGGGGATGGTGTCGTGGTTCGTCAAGGAAGCGCTGCTGACGCTGGCCAAGGACACAGGTCGCGACGTTTCTGCACCACAGGACCGCGCCGGATGGGCGGGCCTGATGAAATCGCTGGGCGTCAAAGGTGTGCATATTGCAGAACGTGACACGCAGGCCCGCCGCACGCCGCGCCCGCGGAATGTGTTTGTGAACACATGGTCAGTCGAAGGCTTCATCGCCGAAGGGTTTCAGCCCGCAGAGCTGGGTTGGGGCACGCACGAGACATGGTTTCCGGAAAACGGGCATTCCTATGAGGCTGGGTGTCAGGCTGCGATCTGGCTCGAACGTCCCGGTGCCATCACGCGGGTCCACACGTGGTGCCCGACACCCGGTCCGCAATTCGGGTTTCTGGTGACGCATAACGAGGCGATTTCGATCTCGGATTATTACACCGTGGGTGAGGCCGGTGCGCCAGAGTATCGACCGACTTGCCACTATGCCTATCACCCCTGCGATGACGCCGTGCTGTCGCTGCACGAGATGTTCGGCTCTGGCAAACAGCAGCAGGTTCATCACATCCTGACCGAAGATGAAATCGTAGAGGGGATCGACGAGTTGGGGGTGCTGCTCTACGGGCACGAAAAGAACGCCATGTGGTACGGTTCGCGACTGTCGAACGAAGAAACCCGCGATCTCGCACCCTATCAGAACGCGACCGGAATGCAGGTCACGAGTGCCGTGCTGGCGGGAATGGTCTGGGCGTTGGAGAATCCCGAGGCCGGGATCGTTGAAACGGACGAGATGGATCATGCGCGATGCCTTGAGGTCCAGCGTCCCTACCTTGGGCCGGTCGAAGCGCATTACACCGATTGGACTCCGCTGCAGGACCGGTGGGAACATTTCCCGGAAGACATCGACGAAAGTGATCCGTGGCTGTTCAGGAACGTGCTGGCAAGCTGAGCGAAAAGGTGGGTCATACCCATTGTGACTGACGGTGAACCTAAAACACGCTGCGGTTTGGCCATAGGTTAAATCAGCTTTAGGATGAATTTTTACTATACACACCACCATCGCGACGTTACCCATAAGCTTGGGTGTGGGTGAATGCTGTAACAATCGGACTGCAATATGGTGTCAAACATAACCGAACTGGAGGTTCTGGATAACTTCCGGGCCAATCTGAAAAGCATCATGAAATCGCAGAACCTGACTGAAGCCGAGCTTTCCGTTCGCGCCGGTTTCGATGAGGAACACGCCATTTCCGACATCATGCGTGGTCAGGCCCTCCCAAGCATGGTGGCCCCAGTTCGATTGGCAGATGCCTTGGGTGTTCCGGTCGATGTGCTGCTGAGAGACCGAAATCAGCACCTTCAACAGCAATTCGAAGCTCTTCCGGTGCAGGAAGTGGACCGCCAGGCGGCGCGGCTTCTGTCGGCAGTGTTCAAGGCGACCGAACGGTCTTTGGATCGGATGGGAGACCGTCCAACGCTGGATTCGATCATTTCCTGGTGGAAGGAAACCGACGGTGACCTGTCCAAGAGCGATCAGATCGCGCCGCATTTCGATTTGGTCAGCGCGGCAGAAGCGTTAACGTCGATTCCGCGCATTCACCATGTCGGGGCGCTTGGTCTGTCCGCAACGACGCTTGGGTCAGCCGAAAATTCCCGTCTCGAAAACTTTCTGGAAACGCTCAGCACGTCCGATCTGACCGAGCTGAAAGGTCAGATCAGGTCCGTTGCGCATTCCGGTGTCGGGATGATCACGCCGCTCAAACGGATCGTGCCATTCCCCGAGACGAACGAAACCGTAGAGGTCAGCTTCGTTCGCCTCATGCTCCCCGTCAGGGATGCCTCGGGCACCCTTTTCGTCCTGAACTATTCCACTCTCTTGAGCGAATCGACACCCAGAAGACAGGACGGGTGGTGATTGAAGAATCGTGCCATGTCGGCCAGCTCACTTGATTGCAGCGCAACAAGGTATTCCCAACGGCACGACCTTTTGGAAGCGCACCCCAGACATGGGCGCCGGGAGATTGGCGGGT
>NZ_JAEPMO010000222.1 GCF_017643905.1 Marivita sp. | reverse complement strand
TGAACAGCCGCGGACTGGGCGTTGCGTCTCGCTCAAAGACCGGGCGCGGTAAGGCGACAGTACCGATCTTCCTACTGGTGCCACAGGTGAAGCTCGCGAAACGGCTGGATCTGGCGCGGGATGCAGAGCGCGCGCAGGCGGTGATACCAGGGCTGATCGTGGCGACTTGGGTGGAAGGACAGTTTGCGCAGTAATTAGCATTCCAGTGGGGCGGGATCAGAACTTCGGTCGAGTGGCTCGGCTCCAATTTGATGCACTGTCTTTTTTGAAGTCATCTCTCGACCCCATTGGCTCGATGATCCTTATTTGCGCCCGAGGGTTCTGGTCCAAATGCTCCGAACAGCAAAGCGTGTGCGGTACAGCCTCTAATGTGATTTCTGATATCTCTGATCCACAAACAATACACTTTTTGGCCGACTGACGACTCAATGTCGGAACGCGCTGCGCTTCCAAGGAAAACAAATCAAGGGTGATTTCTTTTGATCGACATTTTGAACAAACAACAGGGTCTTTTAATTGCTGCACATGCTCGTCGCTGATTTCGTTGTGAAAGGGCTTGGTGTGTCCACACCTCACACAACGGAGGATGGCGTGAACTTTGCCATCGTTCGGGAGACGTTTCACAGTCTGGTGTCTAACAGTCAAAGCCATATTGGTTCGATCAGCGATCAAGTCATAAGCGTACCATCTGGTTCCGAGCATTAAGGCATAGATTTCCAAGGTCACCAAGCACCATGAAAGCCATGACGAGGAAGAGAAACCCGACATCATCACTGACGACAGCGCTATCTGTCGGCAGACCGGTGCAAAACCGATCCACCAATGAACTTAGGTTCATCGACTAATCTGGCGGCACACGGTCTTCGGATCAAAAACTACCCTTGGTGGTGAATGGCAGCCCTTCCCGAACAATTTGATCGCTGATCGTTATATGCCCACCCCCCGCGAAACCATCCTCACCGCGCTGCATGCGCGGCTTTCGGCGTTGCCCGCCACCGCGCTGCGGGGTGACGTGCTGCCCGAACGTGTCCCGGCCGAGGGGTTGCTGATCCTGCGCGACGGCGAGCCGGGGGAGCCCGAGGTGACGCTGTCGCCGCTGCGCTATCACTACCAGCACCGCGCCGAGATCGAGGCTGTCGTGCAGGGCAGCGCCCGTGACGCCGCCTTCGACACGCTGACCGCCAGCATCGGCGCGGCGCTCGCCGCCGACCACACGCTGGGCGGGCTCTGCGACTGGGTCAATGCGGAGGCGCCGCGCCCGGTCGATCTGCCGGTCGATGGCGCGGCCAGCCTGAAGGCGGCGGTGATCCCGGTAGTGCTGCACTATTCCACGGCCGACCAGCTCGGCTGATCCCCGCAACCCAAGGAGAACACCATGGCACGAGCCCAAGGGGCGCGGGCGCAAATGGCGCTCGCGTTCGAGACGACATACGGCACGCCGCCCGTGAGCGGCTTTACCAAGATGCCCTTCGCCAGCACGACGCTCGGGGCCGAGCAACCGCTGCAGACATCGGAGCTTCTGGGCTATGGCCGCGATCCGCAGGCCCCGATCAAGGACGCGGTGACGGCAGACGGCGATGTGGTCGTGCCGCTCGATGCTGAGGCCTTCGGCTTCTGGCTGAAGGCAGCCTTTGGCACCCCGACGACCACCGGCGCCGGGCCCTACATCCACGAGTTCCGCTCCGGAAACTGGGCCCTACCGTCATTCTCGGTGGAAACCGGTATGCCCGAAGTACCGCGCTATGCGATGTATTCCGGCTGCATGGTGGATAGCCTCAACTGGCAGATGGCGAGGTCGGGCTTGCTGACGGCCACTGCCAGCATAGTTGCCCAAGGCGAAAACATCGCCACGAGCACCGCGGCCGGAACGCCGACCAATATTGCCCTGAAACGCTTCGGCCATTTCAACGGTTCGATCACTCGGAACGGCGCCAACATAGGTAACGTTGTCTCTGCCGACCTTACCTATGCCAACAATCTCGACCGGATTGAGACCATCCGCGCCGATGGCAAGATTGACGGCGCGGACCCGTCTATCGCTGCGCTCACCGGCAATGTCGTTGTCCGCTTTGCTGACCAGACGCTGGTTACGCAAGCGATCAATGGCGAGGCCTGCGAGTTGGAGTTCTCCTATACCCTGCCCACAGGCGAGACCCTGACCCTGACCGCCCACGCTGTTTACCTGCCACGCCCCCGGATCGAGATTTCCGGGCCTCAAGGCGTGCAAGCGACCTTTGACTGGCAGGCCGCCAGCGATCCCGTCGCGGGCCGGATGTGCACCGTCACGCTGACCAATGACCGCGAGGATTACTGATGCTGCGCCTGAACCTATCGAACGAACCACACTGGCTCGATCTTGGCCATGGAGTGCGCCTGCTTGTGGAACCGCTCACCACCGCCGTCATGCTGGCGGCGCGCAGCGATCCGGCAATTGTCGCGGCCGCCGCTGATGCTGACGGGAGCACCTCCAACGACGACCTCGCCCGGATCGTCGCCAAAGCTGTCGCGCGCATTGTCGTGAAGGACTGGGACGGCGTTGGTGATGAGGACGGCAAACCACTGCCGCTGACCCCGGATGGCATCGACGCCCTGCTGGAACTCTGGCCGATCTTTGAGGCCTTCCAGACCAAATATATCGCCGGCGCGCTGATATTGGATGCGGAAAAAAACGCCTGACCGCTCTCGCCGACTGGGAATTCGGCGGGGGCGGTGAGTATTGCGCAGCTTGTTCCTCCGCGTGCCCGGAATGCCCACGCACTCTCCATCAACCAATGACCCTTGAGGGATGGCAGGTCTGGGATCTTGTCCAACGCCTCGGCGGCCAAGTTCGGGGTGCTGGCGGCATGAGCGGCGGCGCTGTTCTTGGCTGGGATATGGGCGCAGCGCTGCAACTCGGCGCGGCCCTCGGGCTTTCGCCCCTCATCCTCGCGGAACTCCTGCCGCCCATTGAGGCGGTGATGGTGCGCAAAATCAATGAAACCCTGCAGGCCGGATCAGGCCTCACCTGACCTCGTTTCCATTGGGAACGAGGTGTCATCCATTGAGGACGTCTTTCCATGGCAGAAAAGCGCGTTTCCGTCCGGCTTTCCGCGACTGGCGGCCGACAAGTGCGTGCCGAGTTGGAGGGCGTTGGCGAGGCCGGGTCGCGGGGCTTCGGCCGTCTCAGCCGTGAAATGGAACTCGCGAACACCCGCATGGCGGCTTTCGCGCGCCGGGCCAGGATCGCCGCGACCGCTGCCGCGACTGCTTTGGCCGGTGCCGTTGTCGCGATGACCCGCTCGACCGTCGCGGCCGCCAACGAAATCAACCAGCTTTCCCAGATAGCCAATGCCACCCCGGAGGTCTTCCAGCGCTGGTCCGCGGCCTCGGCCACCGTTGGCATCGAACAAGAAAAGCTCGCGGATATCCTGAAGGACGTGAACGACCGCGTGGGCGACTTCCTGCAGACAGGCGGCGGCCCTATGGCGGACTTTTTTGAGAACATCGCGCCGCGGGTTGGGGTGACGGCGGACCAGTTCGCCCGGCTTTCGGGGACGGAAGCCCTGCAACTCTATGTCGACAGCCTCGAGCGCGCGGGCGTCAGCCAACAGGAGATGACCTTCTATCTCGAGGCCATGGCGTCCGATGCCACGCGGCTGATCCCGCTTCTGCAAAACGGCGGGGCAGAGATGACCCGGCTTGGGGCACAGGCGCAGGCCCTTGGGGCGGTGCTCGACGCTGATGCCATCGCCGCCATGCGCCGGTCGGAACTCGCCCTCGTTAGCATCGGCCAGGTCTTCACCGGGGTGCGCAACCGGATTGCTGTGGCTCTCGCCCCGTCGCTGGAGGCAGTGGCCAATGCGTTTGTCGACCTTGCGTCCAGCACCAGCCCGATCAGTCGGGCTTTTGATGCCGTACTAGCCAACCTTGATCGGCTGGCGATTTACGCTGGGACCTTTGCCACCTTCCTCGCCGGACGCTGGGTAGCTGCCATGGCCGCTGCGGCTCTCTCTATTCGTGGGCTCGCCACTACACTTGTGGTCCTGAAAGGCACGCTGATCCGCACCGGCATCGGTGCGCTGATCGTCGGCGCAGGGGAACTGGTCTATTGGTTCACGCGGCTCGCCTCCGGCGCAGGCGGCTTCGGTAAAGCCATGCGGCTCTTGAAAGATGTCGCTGTTGAGGTCTGGGAACGGATCAAAATGGGGGCCAACGCGGCTGGGTCGCGTGCCACGGCCATGTTTTATGATCTCAAAGCCGATGCCGCGACCGGCATGGCTGGAGCTATCGAGAGCGTCGTGGCCTTTGGCAACACGACCGCTAACACCTTCGAGGGCGCACTTCTCGCCGTGCGCGAGATCTGGTCGCGTCTGCCGGATGTGATCGGCGATCTGGTCTTCTCGGCGGCCAACCGCATGCTCGACGGGATCGAGGCCATGCTGAACGGCGCAATTCGCCGAATTGACGCCTTCACAGGCCTCATACGGGATGCGCTGGCGGCGGTCGGCATCGAGACCACCTTTGGCCAGATCGGAGAGATCAGCCTTAGCGACATCCCGAACCCCTTTGCCGGAGCCTCCGCAGATGCAGGAACGGCTGCAGCAGAGGCCTTTCGCCGAGCCTTCGAGGATAACCCACTTACTGTTCCCGATCTTGGCCTTGATGGAATTGCAGCGGATGCACTGGAAACAGCCAATATTTACCGGCGTGCCGCCACAGACCTTGCGAACGGCGCGACAGCCCCACTTACCTCCTGGGGCGCGCTTCGTGACGCCGTTGCGGGCACAGGTGAAGAAGGCGCGGCGGCGCTGGATGAGGCCACGGCTTCCGCGGATCGGTTGTCTGATGCGATGGGGCGTGCCGGTGGCGCGGCAGGAAGTGCCGGAGAACGGATCGCCACGGGTTGGCGCGCAGTCTCTGAATCTCTTCAGGCCTATGCCACGGATGCGCTAAACTGGGGCAAAGGCCTCGGCGAAACCCTGACCGGTGCCTTCAACGGTGCGGAAAGCGCGTTCCGGAGTTTTGTTGAAACGGGCAAGTTCGACTTCAAGAGCCTCGTACGCTCGATCCTGGCGGACCTGGCGGTTCTGTCGTTCAAGCGCGCGGTGCTGG
>NZ_JAEPMO010000070.1 GCF_017643905.1 Marivita sp. | reverse complement strand
CCTGAGGTATCTCAGGTCTCTTTTGGTCTATCTGCTCGCTGCTATTCTCAACGCAATCCAAAATTTGGAAACCAAAGCTCCCCGCAATCAGCCGCTATACACACCCGTCACAGCCTGAATTGCCTTGTTCAAGGTCGACTCGTTATTCTTTGCAGTTCTGCTCGCCTCATCAGCGGTGGCCAGCCCCGAATTCTGGCGGCATGAATGGCCGCAGACCGATTTCGAAAAGACCTCTGTTCCCAACTGGGTGGAGATCCTGTCTGGCGGCCCGCCCAAGGATGGTATTCCTGCGCTGGACAACCCATCTTTCGTGCGCGCCTCGGGCAAGACCGGGATCGACCCGACCGAGCCGGTGATCACGCTGGAGATTGGGGCTGAGGCGCGGGCCTATCCGATCCGCTATCTCACTTGGCATGAAATCGTGAATGACACTGTGGGCGGCGTGCCGGTTGCGGTGACGTTCTGTCCGCTGTGCAATTCGGCGCTGACCTTTGACCGGCGGGTGCAGGGGCGTGTGCTGAGTTTCGGGGTGTCCGGCAAGCTGCGCAATTCGGACATGATCATGTATGACCGCGAAACCGAAAGCTGGTGGCAGCAGGCGATTGGAGAAGCCATTGTCGGCGATCTGACCGGCGCGGAGTTGGACACTTTACCCAGCTGGATGGAAAGCTGGGCCGAGTTTGTGTCGCGGCATCCCGACGGGCTGGTGATGGCCGAACCGGGGCATAACCGCGATTACGGGCGCAACCCCTATGAAGGCTATGACAGTTCCACCCGGCCGTTCCTTTATTCCGGTGAAATGCCGCCGCATGGCATCGACGCTTTGGCCCGCGTGGTGCGGGTTGGCGACCGGGCCTGGCCGATGGAGCGGCTGGCGCGCGAAGGCGAAGTGCGCGAGGCGGGCGTCGTGATCTCGTGGCGGGCGGGGCAGGCCTCGGCCCTCGACACCGCGCGCATCGGTGCGGGGCGCGATGTCGGGTCGATCCGGGTGCGCGACGAGCAGGGCCGCGACGTGCCGCATGACGTGATGTTCGCCTTCGCCTATCACGCCTTCTGGCCAGACGGGCATTGGATGCTGGGGAATTAGACCGGCGCAAGGGACGCCGGTCTGAATTTAACCGAGTTTCACCAGCGCGTGCCGCTTCTTGCCGGCGCTGAGCTTGATCGGATTGGCCAAGGCGCTGGCGTCGATCATCAGACCCGCATCGGTGAGCGGCGCATCGTCGATCTTGGCGCCGTTCTCCGCGATCAGACGTTTGGCTTCCTTGCCGGTTTTCGCAAGGCCCGTGCGCACGATCAGTTGCACGATGGAAATGCCGTCGCCCAGCTCGTCCGAGGTGAGGGCAACCGTCGGCAAATCATCCCCGATGCCGCCTTTCTCGAACACTTCGCGCGCGGTGGCTTCAGCTGCAGCCGCAGCATCAGCACCGTGGCACAGGGTCGTCACCTCGTTGGCAAGGACAATCTTGGCGTCGTTGATCTCGGATCCGGCAAGCGCACCAAGGCGGTCACATTCGTCGATCGGCAGTTCTGTATAGAGTTTGAGGAACCGGCCCACATCCGCATCTGTCGTGTTGCGCCAGAACTGCCAGAACTCGTAGGGGCTGCGCATATCGGCATTCAGCCAGACCGCGCCATCGGCGGATTTGCCCATCTTCTTGCCGTCGCTGGTGGTCAGCAGCGGCGAGGTCAGGCCATAGATCTCGTGATCTAGGACGCGGCGGGTCAGGTCGATCCCGTTGACGATATTGCCCCACTGGTCCGAGCCGCCGAACTGCACAAGACAGCCGTAGCGGCGGTTCAGCTCGAGGAAGTCATAGGCCTGCAGGATCATGTAGTTGAATTCGAGGAAGGACAGCGACTGTTCGCGGTCGAGGCGCGATTTGACGCTCTCAAACGACAGCATCCGGTTCACGCTGAAATGCCGCCCGATGTCGCGCAGGAAATCGAGGTAGTTGAGTTCGTCCAGCCATTCGGCATTGTTGAGCATCAATGCCCCGGTGGGGCTGTCTTCGTAGCTGATGTATTTGGCAAAGACCTGCTTGATGCCGTCGATATTGTCGTCGATCTGCGCCGGCGTCAGCAACGGTCGCTCGTCCGCGCGGAATGACGGATCCCCCACTTTCGTGGTGCCACCACCCATGAGGGTGATCGGCTTGTGCCCGGTTTTTTGCAGCCAGCGCAACATCATGATCTGGATGAGGCTGCCCACATGCAGCGACTTGGCCGTTGCATCGAACCCGATATAGCCCGGCACCACCCCGCTGATCAGCGCCTCGTCAAGGCCCTGATAATCGGTGCAATCGGCCAGAAAGCCACGCTCCATCATGACGCGCATGAAGTCCGATTTGGGATGGTAGGTCATGGGGTTGCCTCGTTATAGAATGGTGAGGGCAGCTATACGCAGGGCAGGGGAAAAGGTGAAGGGCAAGTTGGCAGAACCGATCTGGGCCTTGGGCGCGATGTCGGGCACGTCTCTGGACGGAGTCGATGCAGCACTTGTGCGGACGGATGGGGTGACGATTTCCGAGTTCGGCGCGTCGGGCTACCGGGCCTATACCGAGGCCGAGCAGGCGGTGCTGCGGGCGGCGCTTGGCAAATGGCCGGGGGATGACCTGGACAACGCTGCGGCTGTGGTCTTGCAGGCGCATATCGAGGCCTTGGGCGGGTTTGACGCGGATGTGGTGGGGTTTCACGGCCAGACACTGGCGCATGACCCGAAAGGGCGCGGCACACACCAACTGGGCGACGGCGCGGCTGTGGCGCAGGCGCTGGGGCAGACGGTTGTCTGGGATTTCCGGTCGAACGACGTGGAGCTGGGTGGCGAAGGCGCGCCGCTTGCCCCCTTTTTTCACTGGGCCTGTGCGAAAAGGATCGGGGCGGAAACGCCGCTGGCCTTTCTCAATCTTGGCGGTGTGGGCAACCTGACCTGGGTTGATCCCACGTCACCCGCACCCGAGGCAGAGGGCGCGCTGCTTGCCTTCGACACCGGTCCCGCCAATGCGCCGATCAACGATCTGATGATGGAACGGCGCGGCCTCGCCTTTGACAAGGGGGGCGCTCTGGCAGCACAGGGGCAGGTTGTGGACGGTGCTTTGGAGTTGTTCCTTGAGGAAGGGTATTTCCGAAAGATGCCGCCCAAGTCTCTGGATCGGAACGATTTTTCCCTGATGCTCGATCTTGTGCGTGAGTTGGATGATGCCGATGCAGCGGCCACGATGACGGCGATGGCGGCGGCTGCCGTGATGCAAGGGATGGAGCATTGTCCGCAACCGCCCGAGCGCCTCTTGGTGACCGGCGGAGGACGGCACAACCCGGTGATGATGGCAATGTTGGCCTCGGCGCTGGATTGCCCGGTTGAGCCCGTCGAGGCGGTCGGACTTGATGGCGACATGCTCGAGGCGCAGGCTTTCGCCTATCTCGCGGTGCGGGTGATGCGCGGTTTGCCAACCTCGGCACCCGGTACTACGGGGGTGCGCACCCCGGTGGGCGGCGGTCAGATTTCGCGGGTCTGACCCACATGTAACAAAGGAACGGCTAAAGGCTCATGGAACGGCGGAACTGCAGCAGCCCTTTGCTGTTCTTCTATGGTTCAAGAATACTTCGGGGAGCGCGAGGGGCTGGCCCCTCGCTTACAACGCATCAGCCGCCGGTATGGCTCATATGACGCGACACGCGGCCATCGACGGTCTGACGGGAATAGTCGAAATCATGCCCTTTGGGCTTCAGCGTGATCGCGTCCCGGATGGCCTGTTCGAGCGGCGCATCGCTGTTGGGGTGGTTGCGCAGGGCCGAGCGCAGGTCGGCATTGTCTTCTTGCCCCAGGCACATGAAAAGCTCTCCCGTGCAGGTCAGACGGACACGGTTGCAGCTTTCGCAGAAATTGTGGGTGAGCGGCGTGATGAAGCCGATCTTCTGGCCGGTCTCCTCGATCCGGACATAGCGCGCGGGTCCGCCGGTGCGTTCGGGCAGGTCGGTCAGGGTGTATTGTTTGCGCAGTTCATCGCGCAGATCGCTGAGTTTCCAATACTGGCCCAAACGGTCTTCGTTGCCGATATCGCCCATGGGCATCACCTCGATGAAGGTGAGATCCATGTCGCGGCTCTTGCACCATTCGGTCAGTGTGAACAGCTCGTCCTCGTTGAAGCCTTTCAGCGCCACTGTGTTGATCTTGACGCGCATCCCGGCTTTCTGCGCGGCATCAATCCCCTTGATCACCTGCGGCAAGCGTCCCCAGCGGGTGATGTCGGCGAATTTCTTGTCGTCCAGCGTGTCGAGCGAGATGTTGATGCGGCGCACGCCAGCGGCGAAAAGGTCGTCCGCAAAGCGGTCGAGCTGAGAGCCGTTGGTAGTCAGCGTCAATTCCTTGAGCGTGCCGGTATCCAAGTGCCGTGTCATTGACCGGAAAAAGGTCATGATGTCCCGGCGCACGAGCGGTTCCCCGCCGGTGATGCGCAGCTTTTCCACACCCAGACGGATAAATGTCGAACACAAGCGGTCCAGCTCTTCCAGCGTCAGAAGTTCCTTTTTGGGCAGGAAGGTCATGTTTTCGGACATGCAATAGACGCAGCGGAAATCGCAGCGGTCGGTGACGGAGACGCGCAGATAGGTGATCGCGCGCTGGAAAGGGTCAATCAGCGGTGTCATGCCGGGGAGCCTAGCGTTTCGGTCCGGACTGGGCAAGTATGGTGCAACACCGGAATGCAGGACGAAGGTCGGAGACTCGGATGCAAAAGACGTTTGGAATTCTTGGGCTTTGCGGGGTCTTGGCGGGATGTGGCGTTTTGGGGACTGTGCCCGAGGCTGGTCCTGCGAATGGCGATGGTCAAACGCGCCCGCAATCCCGGCCCGAGGCCTTGCAAACCGAAACGCGGCGCCCCCCAACTTCGGCGCGCACGGCAGAGGCGTTTGACACCACGACTGCCGAAGAACGCGCTGCGGCAGCGGCTCCGGCTGCAACCGTTGCTGAGCAGGCTTTGGGCAGCACCATCGTGTCCCTGGGCAACCCGGCGCAACCGGGCTTCTGGCTTGAGACACCGCTTGTCACGGCAGCCGCCAAGGGGCGGGTGGTCTATCCCGGAACCGGCGAAACCGTGCAGGTTGATCTGATCCCCATTGCGGACGGAGGGAGCCGGTTGTCGCTTCCAGCGATGCGGTTGCTTGGTGTGCCCCTGACCGATTTGGTCGAGGTGCAGGTGTTCTCAGGCGGGTAGGTGACGCGCGGCTTCTTTGCGGGCAAAGGGCTTCATCTGGTCGCTGTGGGCAGCAAGAAAGGCGCGGGTGCGGTCCGGATCGTGTTTTGACAGGTCGCGGAGCCACCATGCCACAGCCTTTTGGATGAACCAGTCGGGGTCGGACACGTAACCGGCGGCCCAGCCGAGAATGCGATCCCGGGCAGCGGTTTCCTCGGGCGTGGGGTGGTTCTGCTTGGTCCAGGGCAGGGTAATGACCAGTGCGGCCCGGCGGGGCCACATATGGTCGCTGGTGGTCCATGTTTCGACCGTGTCGAGGCGCGCGGGATCGGCGGTCAGGCGGCGCTGTCCCGCCATGCAGGCATGATCGGCGATGGCCCAGCTGTCGAAATCGGGCGCCCATGATGCAATGAGTCGCCACACATCCGCGTCCGACGGTTTGATCCGAGCCTGAGTGAGAAGCTTGGCCGCAGCGACCCGTGCTTCGAAGATGTTCGTGGTCCAAAGGTCGCGGGCAAGATCAAGGCGCTCGGCCAAGTCCAACGCCTGACGCCAGTCGCGCACCAGGATATCGGTATCCGGGTTCGCCACACCCAGATAGGGACGGTCGATCTTGTGATAGGCTGCCATCTGCTCTGCGCGCCCGGGTTCGGCTTTGGCGCGCAGTTGGCTCAGGGCGTCGTCCAGCGTCATTCCACGGTGACGGATTTGGCCAGGTTGCGCGGCTGGTCCACATCAGTGCCTTTGGCGATGGCGGCGTGGTAGGCGATCAGTTGCGCGGGCAGCGCATAAAGAAGGGGCGACAGCACCGGGTCGACCGAAGGCAGGATGATGGTGCGCCAGACATCCGCGCCTGCGGCTTCGGCACCAGAGGCGTCGGTGATCAGGCAGACCTTTCCGCCGCGGGCCATGACTTCCTGCATGTTTGACACTGTCTTCTCAAACAGAGAATCACGCGGGGCCATGACGATCACCGGAACGGTCTTGTCGATCAGCGCGATGGGACCGTGTTTGAGTTCACCTGAAGCATAAGCTTCGGCGTGTATATAGCTGATTTCCTTCAGCTTGAGGGCGCCTTCAAGTGCCAAGGGATACATCAGGCCACGTCCCAGGAACAGCACGTCGCGGGCTTCGGCAATCTTGTGTGCGGCATCGGCCATGGTTGGATCACGATCCAATGCGACGTTGAAAAGGCCCGGCAGCGCCCGCAACTGAGTCAGTTTTTCGGCCAGCTGATCCGGTGTCATCACGCCGCGTTTCACAGCGGCATCAAGAGCCAGAAGCAGCAAGGTGTTCAACTGACAGGTGAAGGCTTTGGTGGACGCAACGCCAACTTCGACACCGGCATGAATTGGCAGGGCCACGTCGCTTTCCCGAGCGATGGAGCTTTCGGCGACGTTGACCACCGACAGGATGCTGTCGGCCTTGCCCTTGCAATAGCGCAGCGCAGCCAGAGTGTCGGCGGTTTCGCCGGATTGTGAGACAAACAGTGCAACGGTGCGGGGTGTGATCGGAGGTTCGCGGTAGCGGAATTCGGACGCGATATCGACTTCCACCGGCATCTGCGCGAGCTGTTCGAACCAGTATTTCGCGGTCAGGCAGGCGTAAAACGCGGTGCCGCAGGCCACCATGGTCAGGCGGTCGATCTTGGCGAAATCGGGCAGGGTGTCGGGCAGAACGATGGTGTTGCCATCAAGATAGGCGCGCAGGGCATCTGCCAGAACGGTGGGCTGTTCGGCGATTTCCTTGGCCATGAAATGCTTGTACCCGGCCTTGTCCACACGGGTGGCATCGGTGTTGATGGTGCGGCTTGGCCGTGTCACGCGCGCGCCGCTGTCATCAAAGATATCAAGTGTCTGCCGCGTCAGGACAGCGCAATCGCCCTCTTCGAGATAGGTGATCGTGTCGGTCATGGGTGCCAGCGCGATGGCGTCCGATCCGACATACATTTCACCATCTCCATGGCCGATCGCCAGCGGGCTTCCCTTGCGGGCGGCGACGATCAGATCGTCCTCACCGTCGAAGAGAAACGCCAGAGCAAACGCACCTTCCAGCCGGGCCAGACAGGCGCGAGCGGCATCTACGTGGGGCATACCCTGCTGGATGTAGTGGTGCGTCAGGAGCGCCACGGTTTCCGTGTCGGTGTCGGTTTGGGGCGTGATCTGGTGCTGGGCCAGTTCGGCGCGCAGGTCTGTGTAATTCTCGATGATCCCGTTGTGGACCACGGCCACCGGACCGGACTGATGGGGGTGGGCGTTCTTGGTGTTGGGTTCGCCATGGGTCGCCCAACGGGTGTGGCCGATGCCGGATTTGCCCGGCAGGGGATCATGGACCAAAAGATCGGACAGGTTCACCAGCTTGCCCACCGCGCGACGACGGTCCAGCGCGCCGTTGTTGACAGTCGCGATCCCCGCACTGTCATAGCCGCGATACTCGAGCCGCTTGAGCGCCTCTACCAAAAGCGGGGCCGCTTCGTGCTGCCCCAATACGCCAACGATCCCACACATAGATTTAACCCTTTGCCTGTTTGGCTTTCTTGGCACGCAACATGCTGAACAGCTTGCGCGCGAATCCTGGTTTGTTGGTCTGCTCTGTCCGCGCGATGGCCATGGCCCCGTCTGGTACGTCCTTGGTCACGGTTGTGGCGGTTGCCGTCATGGCCTCATTGCCCACGGTCACGGGAGCCACCAGCATCGTGTTCGACCCGATGAAGGTGTCTCGTCCGATGATTGTCTTGTGCTTCATCACGCCGTCATAGTTGCAGGTGATGGTGCCCGCGCCGATATTCGTACGCGCGCCGATTTCAGCATCGCCAATATAAGTCAGGTGATTGACCTTGGCGCCCTCGTCGATTCTGGCGTTCTTGATCTCGACAAAGTTGCCGATATGCACGTTTTCGGCCAGTTCCGCACCGGGGCGCAGGCGCGCGAAGGGGCCGACGATGGCGCCACGGCTGACATGCGCGCCTTCAAGATGGCTGAATGCGCGGATGCGGGCACCGGATTCGACGGTGACACCAGGGGCGAAAACCACGTTGGGTTCGATCTCTGCATCGCGGCCGATGATCGTGTCGAAGGACAGGAACACCGTGTCAGGGGCCTGCATCATCACACCGTCTTCGATCAGTTCCCGGCGCTTGGTCTGTTGAAACAGGGCTTCGGCGGCGGCAAGTTCCATGCGGGAATTGATGCCAAGGGTTTCGGCGTCGCGACAGGTCACGGCCGTGGCCGTCAAGCCGCGCTCGTTGGCGATCCCGACAATGTCAGGAAGGTAATATTCGCCAGCGGCGTTGTCGTTGCCGACGGCGGCGATCAATTCAAGAAGCGTTGCGGCATCTGCGCAGATCACACCAGAATTACAGAGTGTTATCGCGCGCTCCTCTTCTGATGCATCCTTGAATTCCACAATGCGCGACAGCGATGTGCCGTCCAGGATGAGGCGGCCATAGCGCCCCGGATCGGCGGCCTCGAACCCCAGCACGACAACATCATGCGCCGCACGTGCGGCAATCATCTGTTCCAGCGTTTCGGTGGTTATGAAGGGCGTGTCGCCATAGAGCACGATCACATCGCCCTCGAACCCTTTCAATGCGTCGCGCGCCTGTGCCACGGCATGGGCGGTGCCAAGTTGTTCGGTCTGCCTGACGGCAATCGCGTCCGCGTCAAATTCCTGTGCTGCTGCTTCGACCAATTCCGCACCGTGACCGGTCACGACGAGTGTGCGCTCAGGCTCCAGGGCCGACGCGGACAGCATCGCGTGGTGCAACAACGGGGCGCCACCGATCTTGTGCAGGACCTTCGGAAGGTCCGACTCCATACGTGTGCCCTTGCCTGCCGCAAGAATGACCAAGGCTATGCTCATCAGGTTTCTCTTTGTGTTTTGCCTGTGGTCCTTTTATCGGTCTGGTTGCGTGCCGCAAGGCGCGAGATTTCACACATGGTTGCGACTTGTGACAGGAGAGACGCGGTGCGGACGGTAATTTTCGATCTCGATGGGACGCTTGCCGACACCAGTGGCGATCTGATCGCGGCGGCCAACCATTGCTTTGACAAGATGGGGTTTGAGACGCGGCTTGATCCCACAAAAGACGCAGCAACGGCGCTGCGGGGTGGGCGGTCCATGCTGACATTGGGATTGGAACGGTCTGGGCAGTATTCCGCCGACCTGATCGACCAGTATTATCCGGTGCTGCTCAGCGCCTACGGAGACGCCATCGACACACACACTGTGCTCTATCCCGGCGCGATGGAAGCGGTCGAGGCGCTCAAGTCAAACGGGATGGCTGTGGGCATCTGCACCAACAAGCCTGAAGGCCTTGCGGAAACGCTTATGACACGTCTTGGGGTTCGGGATGCGTTCGGATCGCTGATCGGTGCCGACACGCTGCCGACGCGAAAGCCGGATTCAGCGCCCTATATCGCAGCGGTTGAGCGGGCGGGTGGCGTGGTCCAGCAGAGCTGCCTGATTGGCGATACGGTGACCGACCGCGACACCGCCCGTGCGGTGGGTGTGGCCTGTGTGCTGGTTGGATTCGGTCCGGCAGGCGGCGACATGGCCGCGCTGGAGCCGGATGCGATCATTCAGCATTTCGACGAATTGCCCGAGGTGGCGTTGCGTTTGTTGGCGTAAACGGGCGTTATCCTCGGGCTAGACCCGAGGATGGAGGTACTTACTCCGACCCGTAAAGCGGGACCGTCGATATCGACACCTTTGCCGATCCATCCGTCAATTCGGCCGCATGGGCGATGTAGATCAGCGTCTGGTTCTTTTCGTCAAAGATGCGCTTCACCCTCAGCGACTTGAGGATGATCGACCGCGACGCGCGGAACACGTCCTCGCCGCTATCGCTTCGGTCGATATCGCCAATGGTGATCGGGCCTGTCTGGCGGCACGAGATCGACGCATTTGACGGATCTTCGAACCAGTTGCCTTTGCTCAACCGGTCGATCAACCCGCGTTCGAAATAGGCGATGTGGCAGGTTACGCCCTTCACATACGGGTCGGCGATGGCCTCGATGATGATGTCATTGCCAACCCAGTCGACTCCAACTTCGCCCACCTGCTCGGCTTGAGCAGTGCCAAATGCAGCCAAGCCGAGCAGGCAAGCGATACCAAAGTTTTTCATGTGTCGTCCTTAAAAATGAATGATGCCGTATTCGCCGATGTCGGGCTTTGACGTGGAAAAGTTCGCCTTGATCGTTTCGAACAGGTATTTGGCGGTGCCATCGCTAGCCCAGATTTCGGCCTCTGTCGGAGTGTATTTCATCAGCCGGACCGAGTCATCCTCACGACCGTTCTCGAACCATGCGGCGGCCATCGGCGACCAAAGCTCGTCCAACTTGTCTTCATCCTGCGAGGCGGCAAGGTGGCCCTTGATGGTGCCGTACATGTGGCCTGCCGAATCGCAGAGGTAGATGTCGGCGGTTTCTCCCGCCTTCGCGGCCACGAATGTGTCATGATCGGCGGAGGTGATGAACCAGATCGCCCCGTCCTCTTTGTGTGCCAGGGGGGACATCGGCACCGGTGAGCCACCGCCTGCGCCCAACAGAACCACGTGAATCTTGCTCATATTGCTCCAGAAAGTCTCGGTGAGTGTCGCGGTCATCAGAATGTTTTTTCGCTTCAGGCAGTCAACGCCCAATGCCGCGGACAGTTCCTTGCGCTTGACCTGACGACAGAGTTTCCCGTAGGATTTGAACAAGTGTTCAATAAATCCGCTCGGGGGAGAGGCGAATGTTCAACGCGACCATGCAGTTCGATCTTGGTGAAGACGTCAATTCCCTGCGCGAGATGGTGCATCGCTGGGCGCAGGAGCGCGTCAAGCCGATGGCGGCCGAGATTGACCGGTCGAACAATTTCCCACCCGAGCTTTGGACCGAAATGGGAGAGCTTGGCCTTCTGGGCATCACCGTTGACGAGGAATACGGCGGTGCGGGCATGGGCTATCTGGCGCATACCGTTGCGGTGGAGGAGGTGGCGCGGGCATCGGCCTCGGTGTCGCTGTCCTATGGCGCGCATTCCAACCTTTGTGTGAACCAGATCAAGCTGAACGGAAATCCTGACCAGAAGGTAAAATATCTGCCCAAGTTGATCTCCGGGGAACATGTTGGCGCGCTCGCCATGTCCGAACCGGGGGCCGGGTCGGACGTGGTTTCCATGAAGCTCCGCGCGGAAAAGCGGAACGATCACTACCGGCTGAACGGCAACAAATACTGGATCACCAATGGCCCGGATGCGGACACGCTGGTGGTCTATGCCAAGACTGATCCCGATGCAGGATCCAAGGGGATCACCGCGTTCCTGATCGAAAAGACGATGAAAGGGTTCAGCACCTCCCCGCATTTCGACAAGCTTGGGATGCGCGGGTCGAACACGGCAGAGCTGATCTTTGACGATGTCGAAGTACCCTTCGAGAACGTGCTGGGTGAAGAAGGCAAGGGCGTGCGCGTTTTGATGTCCGGTCTGGATTACGAGCGCGTTGTGCTCGCGGGGATCGGCCTTGGCATCATGGCCGCCTGTCTGGACGAAATCATGCCCTACATGGCCGAGCGCAAGCAGTTCGGTCAGCCGATTGGCAGCTTTCAGCTGATGCAGGGCAAGATGGCGGATATGTACACGGCGATGAATTCAGCCCGCGCCTATGTCTACGAGGTCGCCAAGGCCTGTGACCGCGGGGATGTCACCCGGCAGGACGCCGCCGCTTGCTGCCTTTACGCCAGCGAACAGGCGATGGTGCAGGCGCATCAGGCGGTGCAGGCGATGGGCGGCGCAGGCTTCCTGTCCGACGCGCCGGTCGCGCGAATTTTCCGTGATGCCAAGCTTATGGAGATCGGCGCTGGCACGTCCGAGATCCGGCGCATGCTGGTGGGACGCGAGATGATGGCGGCGATGGGCTAGGGCGATTATGCGCTGGATTTGGTTTATTCCTTTAGGCGCCTTAGTGCTCTGGACAGCTTGGTTGGGGATCAGGTGGGGTACTATTGCCGCATCTACAACGGAGTCGGATGTGATCGACGCCTATGCTCAGAGGTATCTGGAGGATCGTGCCCGCGACGGCAGTAGAGTCGGCGCTTCACTTTCGGATTGCGTTGCGTATCCTGGGGAAGAGAAGGGGACTTGGCTTGTGATAAGCTGTGGGCCGACTCCGTATGATGCTTCTCGCCACTACGAATATTACGTCGATCGGCTAGGACAGCTTCGCTATTCTGGCGGACCGTATCAATGGGGTGCTACACCACCAAGTCGACAAGTGCCTGAAATCTGATGCTCAAGCCTGCTCCATACGAAGACTTGTGCAAGCGATTCGACTGGGACCTGCCCGCGTCGCTGAACATGGCGCATCAGGTCTGCGACGGCTGGGCGGCAACCGACCCCGACCGCGTGGCGATCCTCGAAGTCACACCAGAGCGCGTGCGTCGGATCAGCTATAGCGATCTCTGGTATCGGTCGCGACAGGTCGAAGTCGCGCTGATCGAACGCGGCGTGATGAAAGGCGACCGGGTTGGTGTGCTGCTCTCGCAATCACCGCTTTGCGCTGCGGCCCATATCGCGGCATGGCGGCTTGGGGCGATCTCGGTGCCGCTGTTTAAACTGTTCCGCACCGATGCGTTGAAATCCCGGATCGAAGATGCGGGGCTGGGCGTGGTGGTGACCGACCTTGAAGGGGTGGTGCAACTGACCGGTCTTGGGGTCGCCACCGTCACCCGCAGCGATCTGGGGGCCTCATCCGGCACCCGTGCGATTGTCGACACCGGCCCTGAGGATGCCGCGGTGCTGATCTACACCAGCGGCACCACGGGATCGCCCAAGGGCGCGCTGCACGGGCATCGCATGCTGACCGGCCATCTGCCGGGAGTTGAGATGAGTCACGATTTCCTTGGGCAGAAGGGCGACGTGATCTGGACGCCCGCCGACTGGGCGTGGATTGGGGGCCTCTTCGACGTGCTGATGCCGGGGCTGGCCCTGGGTGTGCCTGTGGTGGCTGCGCGGATGCCGAAATTCTCGGTCGAGGAATGCGCGCGGATTTGCCGGGAAGGCACTGTGCGCAATGTGTTTTTCCCGCCGACCGCCCTGCGGATGCTCAAGGCGGCGGATGCAAAGATTGAGGGGCTGCGCTCGGTCGCCAGCGGGGGCGAGCCGCTTGGGGCCGAGATGCTGGCCTGGGGCCGCGAGGCATTTGGTGTGACGATCAATGAGTTCTACGGCCAGACCGAATGCAACATGATCGTGTCCTCCTGCGGCGCGTCTTTTGACGCCGTCCCAGGCTCCATGGGCCGCGCCGTGCCGGGGCATCAGGTGGCGGTGATCGGGCCGGATGGTTTGCCCGGCGAGGGAGAGGGCGACATCGCCGTCCGGCGCGGATCGGCGTCGATGATGCTGGAATACTGGCGCAAGCCCGAGGCCACGGCCGAGAAATTCCGCGGCGACTGGATGGTCACGGGGGATCGCGGCATCAAGGACGGCGACACGATCACCTTTCTGGGGCGCGAGGATGACGTGATCACCTCGGCAGGGTATCGGATCGGCCCGGCGGAGATCGAGGATTGCCTGCTGACCCATCCGGCGGTGGCGACCTGTGGTGTGGTGGGCAAACCCGACGCGCTGCGGACCGAGATCGTCAAGGCCTATGTCGTGCTCAAAGACGGTGCCAAGGCCTCGGGCGAAGAGCTGCAGGTCTGGGTAAAGGAACGCCTCGCAAGCCATTCATATCCCAGAGAAATCACATTTCTTGACGAATTGCCGATGACCGTAACGGGCAAGTTGATCCGAAAAGAGTTGAAGGCACGGGCCGCACAGGAGAGCCAGACATGAGACACGCCCTGATCCTTTCCGTCTTCCTGTCCCTGCCGCAGGCGGGTACGGCGCAGGAGCTTTCGGTCGATCCGCAGATCGTGCGCGACTGTTTCGAGAATACCGAGATCGGCGCACTCTATCCCTCCTGTCTGGGGCAGGCGTCGGGGCTGTGTCAGGAGCAACCCGGCGGGTCGACCACCATCGGGATCGCGTCCTGCATTCAGGCGGAAACCGTCGAATGGGATGTCATTCTGAACGAGGAATACAAGTGGACCCAGATGGCGAATGAAACCGCCGACGAACAGGGGTTGTCGCAGGTGATGGACCGCTCGGACGCGCTGCGCGATGCGCAGCGGGCGTGGATCGCTTTTCGCGACGCCGATTGCGCGGCGCGCTACGCGATGTGGCAGGACGGCACGATCCGCACCATCGTGGGCGCGAATTGCCACCTGACGATGACGGCGCAGCGCACCATCGAGCTGCGCGATATGCGGGGGCAATAGGATGAAACTTCGGTCACAGGTGATTGCGTCGTCGGAACAATTCAAGGCGAACATCGCGGCGCATGAAGAGGCGCTGCGCGTTGTGCGCGAGGCAGCGGACTTGGCCGCAGCGGGTGGCGGGGAGAAGGCGCGGGAGCGGCATGTCTCGCGTGGCAAGATGCTGCCGTGCGACCGGGTTGCGAACCTGCTTGACCCCGGCTCGCCCTTTCTGGAGGTGGGAGCCACGGCAGCACATGGGCTGTACGACGGGGCGGCACCCTGTGCCGGGGTGATTGCCGGCGTGGGCCGGGTGATGGGCCGTCAGGTCATGGTGGTCTGCAACGATGCCACCGTGAAGGGCGGCACGTATTATCCGATGACGGTCAAGAAACACCTCCGCGCGCAGGAGATCGCCGAGGAAAACCATCTGCCCTGCATTTACCTCGTGGACAGCGGTGGGGCGAACCTGCCCAATCAGGATGAGGTCTTCCCCGACCGCGACCATTTCGGGCGCATCTTCTACAATCAGGCGCGGATGAGCGCCAAGGGGATTGCGCAGATCGCTGTCGTGATGGGATCCTGCACGGCAGGCGGCGCGTATGTGCCCGCGATGTCGGATGTGACCATCATCGTTAAAGAGAAGGGGACGATCTTCCTTGCCGGTCCGCCTTTGGTGAAAGCTGCAACTGGCGAGGTTGTCACAGCCGAGGATCTGGGCGGCGGTGACGTGCATACGCGGCTGTCCGGTGTGGCGGATTATCTGGCCGAAGATGACGGGCATGCGTTGGCGCTGGCACGGCGGGCGGTTGGGTCACTCGGGAGTGCCGGGCTGAAGCCCGGCCTACGCGTGGCGGCGGAGGATCCGGCGTATGATCCGGACGAGATTTTCGGCGTTGTTCCAGGCGACCTGCGCACGCCCTATGACATCCGCGAGGTCATCGCGCGGGTGGTGGACGGCTCCTATTTCGACGAGTTCAAACCGCGCTTTGGTGAGACTTTGGTGACCGGCTTTGCCCATGTCGATGGCTGGCCGGTGGGCATCATTGCCAACAACGGAGTGCTGTTTTCTGAGGCCGCGCAGAAAGGCGCGCATTTCGTTGAGCTTTGTTCGCAGCGCAAGATCCCGCTGGTGTTCCTGCAGAACATCACCGGCTTCATGGTGGGGCGGAAATACGAGAACGAAGGCATTGCGCGGCATGGGGCGAAGATGGTGACGGCTGTGGCCTGCACCTCGGTTCCCAAGATCACGATGCTGGTGGGTGGATCATTCGGGGCCGGCAATTACGGCATGTCAGGGCGGGCCTATCAGCCCCGGTTCCTCTGGACCTGGCCGAACTCGCGCATTTCCGTGATGGGCGGTGAACAGGCGGCGGGGGTGCTGGCGACGGTCAAGCGCGACGCCATCGAACGCGGCGGCGGGGCATGGTCGGCTGAAGAAGAGGCGGACTTCAAGCGTCCGACCATCGAGATGTTCGAGGAACAGGCGCACCCGCTCTATGCCTCGGCCCGGCTGTGGGATGACGGGATCGTGGACCCCCGCAAGACCCGCGCGGTGCTGTCACTGTCGCTGGAGGCGGCGTTGAACGCGCCGATCGAGGACACGCGGTTTGGCGTGTTCCGCATGTAGTTGGGGGGCCAGCCCCCCAAACCCCCCGGAGTTTACGGGCAAGATGAAGAGAAGCGGTGGTGCGAGATGTTTGACACGATCCTGATAGCCAACCGGGGCGAGATTGCCTGCCGGGTGATCGACACCTGCCGCCGTATGGGCGTGCGCACCGTGGCGGTGCACTCGGATGTGGATGCGCAGGCGCGCCATGTGGAGATGGCGGATGTGGCGGTCTCTCTGGGCGGCGCGTCGCCTGCAGAAAGCTACTTGCGGGGTGATGCGATCATTGCGGCGGCAGAGGCGACGGGTGCGCAGGCGATCCATCCGGGCTATGGGTTCCTGTCCGAGAACCCGGATTTCGTCGACGCCGTCGAGGCGGCGGGGCTGGTGTTTATCGGCCCGTCGGCAAAGGCGATCCGGGCGATGGGTCTTAAGGATGCGGCCAAAGCGCTGATGGCGGAGGCAGGTGTGCCCGTCGTGCCGGGCTATCAGGGGAGCGATCAGTCGCCGGAGCTGTTGGCCAAGGAGGCCGAGGCGATTGGATATCCGGTGCTCATCAAGGCGGTCGCGGGTGGCGGCGGCAAGGGGATGCGGCTGGTGGAGGCGCCGAAGGCGTTTGCCGATGCGCTGGCCTCGGCGCAATCGGAGGCGAAGACGGCCTTTGGCAATCCCCATGTGCTGATCGAGAAATACATCACCAGCCCGCGTCATATCGAGGTGCAGGTGTTCGGGGATGGCACGCAGGCGGTGCATCTCTTCGAGCGGGATTGCTCGCTGCAGCGCCGTCATCAAAAGGTGATCGAGGAAGCACCCGCGCCCGGCATGACACCCGAGATGCGCGAGGCGATGGGGCAGGCTGCTGTCCGCGCGGCAGAGGCGATTGGTTACAAAGGCGCGGGCACGGTCGAGTTCATCGTGGATGGCTCGGACGGGCTGCGCCCTGACGGGTTCTGGTTCATGGAGATGAACACGCGGTTGCAGGTGGAACACCCGGTGACCGAAGCCATCACGGGTGTCGATCTGGTGGAATGGCAGTTGCGGGTGGCGGCGGGGGAGCCTTTGCCATGTGAACAGTCGAATTTGGCGATCAGCGGCCACAGCTTTGAGGCACGGCTTTATGCCGAGGATGTGCCTGCCGGGTTCCTGCCTGCCACGGGGCGGCTGGCGCATCTGGCCTTTCCGCATGAGGCGCGGGCCGATACCGGTGTGCGAAGCGGCGACGTGATCAGCCCGCATTACGATCCGATGATTGCCAAGGTGATCGTGCATGGGTCCTCCCGCGCGGTGGCCCTGCGAAAGCTGCGGCGAGCGCTGGCGGAAACACAGGTGGCGGGAACCGTCACCAACCTCGCGTTTTTGGGCGCTTTGGCACGGCACGACGGGTTCTCCGCCGGGAATGTGGACACGGGATTGATCGGGCGCGACCTTGCGGTTCTGACGGAGGTGCCGGACCTGACGCCTGCAGTGACAGCACAGGCGGCTCTTGCGCTGGTCGGCTTGGACCGGGTGCCTCAGCCTTTGGATGGGTTTGCGCTGTGGTCCCCAGTGGCGCAGGAAATTGTGGTGGCCTGTGGTGAGGAGGTGTACACCTGCCGGATCACAACACGCGCTCCGGGGGAGATCGACGTGGCTGTGAACGCTCAGGTCGTAGCTGCGCGCTTTGGTGCGAATGGCTGGCGCTTTGATGGGCAACCGGGAGCGGCGGTGTTTGTTGAGGAAGCCGTTGCAACGGTGTTCGGCGATCCGACCTATGTAGTGCGTCGGGTTGATCCGCTGGATGTGGAGGCCGGGGCCGGGACGTCGGGCGATCTGATCGAAGCGCCGATGCCGGGATTGGTGCGCCAAGTGTTTTTCAGTGCCGGGGATACAGTTGCCAAGGGCGACCGTCTGGCCATACTCGAAGCGATGAAGATGGAGCACAGCCTTCTGGCCGCGCGCGATGGTATTGTCGCGGAGGTGATGGCAGAGGCCGGGTCTCAGGTCGAAGCGGGCGCGGTGCTGATCCGGCTGGAAGAGGAAGAGACATGATCCGATTGCATCATTGCCCGCAGACACGCTCGATGCGGACACTCTGGCTTCTTTATGAACTGGAAGTCGATTTTGAAGTTGTCCTGCATGCCTTCGACAAGTCGCTGCGCGATCCGGAATACCTGTCGCTCTCGCCTGCGGGGCGGGTTCCGGCGCTCGAGATTGATGGCGAGCGGATGTTTGAGACCGGAGCGATCACCGAGTTTCTGTGTGAACGCTTCCCGCAGGCCAATATGGGGCGCGGGCCAGACGACCCGGACCGGATGGCGTGGCTTGTCTGGGTGCATTTTGCCGAAACCATTAGCCAGCACGCGGCGGCGCTGACCCAGCAGCATATCATGCTCTACGAGGATGATATGCGGTCACCCATCGTGATGAAGCTGGAGGCAGTGCGGCTGGGCAAGTGTTACGACGCGATCGAGGCGCGTTTGTCCACGCCGGTTGAGAACCGGGATTACCTGCTGACCAGCGGATTCTCGGCGGCGGATGTGTCGGTCGGGCAGGCGGTCTACATGGCGCGGCACTTTGCCAAGCTGGATCGACATCCGGCCGTCGCGGAATGGTACGCGCGCATCACCGAGCGACCTGAGTTTCAGAAATCCCTGCCTGAGGCGGGCGCGGGAATTTACACGCAGGACTTTTACCCGGCGTGGGAGACGGGCGGCTGATGGTGTGCCGTGCGTATTTGAAAAGAGAAGAAACAGGAGATTGGCGCTTTGGCTGAGCGGGTCGAGATTTTCGAGGTTGGACCGCGCGACGGGTTGCAGAACGAGGCGCGGCTGATCCCGGTCGCGGAAAAGATCGCACTGGTCGATTGCCTCTCGCGCGCCGGGTTCCGACGGATCGAATGCGCCAGTTTCGTCAGTCCGAAATGGGTGCCGCAAATGGCGGATTCGGGGGCGGTGCTGGCCGGGATCACGCGGATGCCCGGGGTGACTTACGCGGCGCTCACGCCGAACATGCGCGGGTTCGAGGACGCGTTGGCCGCCGGGGCTGATGAAGTGGCCATTTTTGGATCGGCCTCCGAAGGGTTTTCCGAGGCAAATATCAACGCGACCATTGCCGAGAGCTTGGAGCGCTTCGCGCCGGTGGCGGCGGCGGCTCAGGAACATGGTGTGCGCGTCCGGGGCTATGTGTCCTGTGTGGTGGAATGCCCTTATGACGGGCCGGTCGCGCCGTCCGAGGTGGCACGTGTTGTGGCGGCGCTTCGGGCCATGGGATGTTACGAGGTGTCCCTTGGGGACACGATCGGGCGCGCGACGCCTGAGGGGATCGTTGCCATGTTGAAAGCGGTGCTGGAGGAGATGCCTGCAGAGCGTCTGGCCGGGCACTACCACGATACGGGCGGACTGGCCTGTGACAATGTCGAGGCGTCACTTGGGCTTGGGTTGCGGGTGTTCGACGCGGCTGTTGGTGGTTTGGGGGGCTGTCCGTATGCGCCGGGCGCTGCGGGGAACGTGGCAACAGAGGCCGTGGCAGAACGGGTTGCGTCGCTCGGTTATGAGCACGGGTTGGATATGGGGGTGGTGGCCGAGGCGGCTGCGATGGCGCGGAGGATGCGGGGATGAGCTTGATCCGGGTGGATAAAGACGCGCGCGGGGTGGCGACGCTGACGCTGACGCGGGAAGACAAACACAACGCATTGTCAGCGCAGATGATGACCGAGTTGGAAGAGGCGGCACGCGACTTGGCCCGTGACCGATCCGTGCGGGTTGTCGTCTTGGCGGCGGAAGGCAGGACCTTTTGCGCCGGCGGCGATCTGGCGTGGATGCGCGCGCAGTTCGACATGGATGCCGGCACGCGCCGGGTGGAAAGCCGTCGGATCGCGACTGTGCTGGGGGCACTCTATGATCTGCCGCAGCCATTGATCGGACGAGTGCAGGGCAATGCGCTGGGCGGGGGTGTGGGCCTTGTGTCGGTGTGCGACGTGGCGATTGGGGTCGCGGGCGCGAAGCTGGGCTTTACCGAGACACGGCTGGGTCTGATCCCGGCCAATATCGGGCCCTATGTGCTCGCGCGGATGGGGGCCACGCGGGCCGCTGAGGTTTTCATGTCGGCGCGGGTGTTCGATGCCGATGAGGCCGTACGTTTGAACCTGCTCAGCCGTACGGTTGACCCTGAGGGATTAGACGCGGCCATCGAGGCCGAGGTGCTGCCCTATCTGTCCTGCGCACCGGGGGCTGTGGCTGAAGCCAAGGCGCTGATGCGCGATCTGGCCGGACGGGTCGTGCCGGAGCAGGTGGACATGGCCATCGACGCGCTGGCGCGGCGGTGGCAGTCGGACGAGGCGCGTGAAGGGGTTGGCGCGTTTTTCGACAAGCGCGCCCCAAGCTGGCAGTGACGGTTGAGATCGCCCATCTTTATGCGACCGCCATGCTGGCGATTGCGTTCTTCCAGATCGCGTTGATCCTTGGCGCACCTCTGGGGCGCTACACACAAGGTGGCCAGCACGAGGGTGCTTTGCCCCTGTCGGGGCGGATCATCGCAGCGGTGTCGATCCCGATCGTGCTGTTTCAGGGCTTGGCGATCCTGTCGGCGGCGGGCTTTCCTGGACTTGGCTGGCCGCGCTGGACAGGGTGGGTTGCGCTGGCGGTCACAGTCCTGAGCGCGGTTCTGAACTGGATCACACCGTCGAAACCCGAACGCGCGGTCTGGGGGCCAGTCATGCTGGTCCTGACAGGCATGGCACTGGTGGTGATGACGGCCTGACGCGTGGCGCGGATAACGCACAGGTGGCGTGAATTTATCTGCGAACCGTCCACTTTCTTCGCACCGTCCTGTTGACCTTGCCCCCACCGGAAGCCCCAATCAGCCTTGAACCAATGACTTCATGGGAAGAGACCGATATGACAACTTACTCTCGCAGAACGTTCTTGGCCGGTGCAGCGGCGGCGTTCATCTTGCCGAAAGGTGCCATCGCCCAGACTGCGCCGCGTATGCACGTGTTCAAGGACCCCAACTGCGGATGCTGCTCGGCCTGGATCGCGATTTTGGAAGAAGATGGGTTCCAGATCACGACGGAAGCCCGCACCAACGCGGCGCTGGTCGAGGAAAAGGTCCGGCGGGGAATTCCGGCCAGCATGGCGTCCTGCCACACAGCAGATGTCACGGGATATGCGATCGAAGGTCATGTTCCGGCAGCGGATATTCGCAGGCTTCTGGCAGAGCGTCCCGATGCCATCGGACTGGCGGTTCCCGGAATGCCTTATGGATCGCCGGGTATGGGACCTGAGCACCAGCGCGAGGCCTATGACGTGCACCTGATCCGCCGCGATGGCAGGACAGAGGTGTTTACCCGCTACGAAGCCGCAGCCTGAACAGTCAACCAGAAAGTTTGAAAGGACCGCAGATGTTTCGCATCATTTTTCCTGTCGCCATGTCCGCGCTGTGTGTAGCGGGTTGGGCCGCAGCGCATAGCGGGGTCAAAAATCCGTCAGTCCTCGCGCGGATGGAGGCAATGAAGGTCACGCAGGACAACACGAAGATCCTGGGTGCCATGGCCAAGGGCGAACGGACGTTCGACGCCGCGACAGCCCGTGCGGCAGCGTCGGAGATTGCCCGGCTTGCGGCCGAAACGCCCGGATTGTTCGAGGCCGAAGAAACCGATGCGACGTCGGAAGCCTTGCCGGCGATCTGGGATAGGTTTGACGACTTCAAGGAAAAGTCTGTTGCGCTGGAAAAGGCTGCCCTTGTGATGTCGGCCGGTCTTGAGACCAAAGCCGATCTGCGTGAGGGTCTTGGTCGCATCGGTGCGGCTTGCAAAGCCTGCCGCGAACTCTATCGGAAGTAGAATTGCGCTCCATTTCGCGACGTCGAAGCAGCGCTGATGTGAAGATGCCGCGACGCAACCGCGCGGTGCAACGCGGCGTCGTGGTTCGAGCGATTGCCGCATCTGCATAAAATTACCTGAAGATCCGTGTGATCCAGCTGTTTTTCTAAAGATATTCGTTGTGTGGAAGATGTCGCCCCGCGGTTGACCCCCGGCAGAGACGGGAGTAGATCACCCTCAAGTCAACCTCGCCACTTGACGGCGCGTCTTGGTGCGCGATGGGAAAAGGAGCCTCGTCTTGGAAGACATGCTGCGGGAATACCTGCCAATCCTCGTGTTTTTGACCATAGCCATCGGATTGGGCCTAGTCTTGATCCTTGCCGCCGTCATCATCGCGGTGCGCAATCCCGATCCGGAAAAGGTGTCGGCCTATGAATGCGGGTTCAACGCGTTCGATGACGCCCGGATGAAGTTCGATGTGCGCTTTTACCTTGTGTCGATCCTGTTCATCATCTTCGATCTGGAAATTGCATTCCTCTTCCCGTGGGCCGTGGCGTTCCAAGACATCAGCATGACGGCGTTCTGGTCGATGATGATCTTCCTCGCGGTGCTGACCATCGGCTTTGCTTACGAGTGGAAAAAAGGAGCGCTGGAATGGGAGTGATGGCTGGCGCGAATACCGCAGGGGCGGACAAGGAACACGCAACGCAGGCGCTCAATGCACAGCTTGCGGACAAGGGTTTCCTCCTGACCTCGACCGAGGACATCATCAACTGGGCGCGCACCGGGTCGCTGCACTGGATGACATTCGGTCTGGCCTGCTGTGCGGTCGAGATGATGCACACCTCGATGCCGCGTTATGACCTTGAACGGTTCGGCACCGCGCCGCGTGCTTCGCCGCGCCAGTCGGATCTGATGATCGTGGCAGGCACGCTGACCAACAAGATGGCGCCGGCTTTGCGCAAGGTCTACGACCAGATGCCCGAGCCGCGCTACGTGATTTCGATGGGCAGTTGCGCCAATGGCGGCGGCTATTATCACTACAGCTATTCCGTGGTGCGAGGCTGTGACCGGATCGTGCCGGTCGATGTCTACGTGCCGGGCTGCCCGCCGACAGCCGAAGCGCTGCTTTACGGCATCAT
>NZ_JAEPMO010000060.1 GCF_017643905.1 Marivita sp. | reverse complement strand
GTTTGGATCGGACATCAGCTCTTCCAGCTTGGCAATTTCGGCTGTCAGGCGGTCGATCTCGGCGGGCAACTCTTCCAGCCGGTGTTTTTCGGTGAAGCTTAGGCCGGATTTCGATTTCGGTGCCGAAACAGGTTTCGAAACCGGTTTCGACACGGGTTTCATCGTCGCGTTTTCGGCCTCATCGTCGCCCCTCTGTGCGCGATAATCGCTCCATCCCCCGGCATAAACGGTGGCGCGGCCCCGCCTCTCCATCGCAACGGTGGTTGACGCCACGCGGTCAAGAAAATCGCGGTCGTGGCTGATCAGAAGGACTGTGCCGTCATAGTCACCCAAAAGATCCTGCAAGAGGTCGAGCGTTTCGACATCAAGATCGTTGGTCGGTTCGTCCAGGACCAGAAGGTTCGACTCCCGGGCCATGATCCGTGCCAGAAGCAGCCGCGCCTTTTCTCCGCCTGACAGGGACCGCACCGGCGCACGCGCTTGCCGTTCGTCGAAGAGAAATTCCTTGAGGTATCCCACCACGTGTTTCGGCGCGCCGCGGACCATGATCTGATCCGCCTTGCCCGACACCCGCATTTCGGGATCGCCGGTCAGGTTTTCCCAAAGGCTCAGGTCTTCGTTCAACTGTGCCCGGGTCTGGTCAAAGACGGCAGGCACCAGATTGGTGCCAAGCTTGACCGTGCCCTCGTCCGGAGCGATTTCGCCCATCAGCATGCGGATCAGGGTGGTTTTGCCGATTCCGTTCGGGCCGACAAAAGCCACCCGGTCGCCGCGCGGCACGGTCAGCGAAAAAGTGCGGACGTTCTGGGGGTCGCCAAAGCTCTGGGTCACGCCCACCGCCTCGATCACCTTGCGGCCGGATTTCGGACCGGAGGCGAGTTCCATCGCGGCGGTGTCCTGGCGCCGGATCATCGCGGCGCGTTCGCCGCGCAGGTCCTGCAGGGCGCGGACGCGTCCCATGTTGCGCTTGCGCCGGGCGCTGATTCCCTCGACAGCCCAACGTGCCTCGGACTTGATCTTGCGGTCCATTTTGTGGCGCTGAAGATCTTCATCTTCCCAGGTCTTGTCCCGCCAGGCCTCGAATGTGGCAAATCCCTTTTCCTGCCGCCGCACCTCTCCCCGGTCGATCCAGAGCGTTGCTCGGGTGAGTTCGGTCAGGAAGCGACGGTCGTGGCTGATCAAAACAAACCCTTTGCGGGTGCGCTTCAATTCGTCTTCGAGCCACCCAATCGCCTCGATGTCGAGGTGGTTGGTGGGTTCGTCGAGCAGCATCAAGTCCGGGTCCTGCGCCATCAGCCGCGCCAGCGCCGCGCGACGGCGTTCGCCGCCTGAAGCGGTCTCGACCGCGCGGGCGGGATCGAATTTGAGCCCCTCGCCCGCACGCTCCACCTTGTAGAGTTCTGAAGGATCAAGCCCATGCATTGCATAGTCGCCAAGCGTTGCGAACGCGCTGAGATCGGGGTCCTGTTCCATGTAACCGGTGCTGATGCCCGGCGGCACGATGCGGTCTCCCTTGTCGGCTTCGACGCGCCCGGCCATCACTTTCATCAGGGTGGATTTGCCCGACCCGTTTCGCCCCACAAGCGCAACGCGGTCCCCGGGCTGCACCACAAGGCTGAGATCATGGAACACCGGCTCACCACCGAAGGTCAGCGAGATGTCGTTGAGCTGGAGAAGAGGAATGACGGCCATGCCGCCGCGCTACGGCGCGGCGCGCGCAAGGTCAAGGGGGTTGGTGGTATCGACCTGCGCGGCGCGTGCGACGGCGCGCAACCGCGCCTTGCGGGCTTCCGGCATGGCGTCGACGGCAAGACCTGTGAAGACGTGCAACGTGTCGAGCTGGAGGTCCCGAACCGCATGGTCACTGACCCAGCCGCCCATGCCCAGATAACTGCGCAGCAGGTTCGGTAAGCTGTTTGTGACGGCACCTGTCCGGGGCAGATCGACGGACAGCGAAGACAGACGTTTCGGGCGAAGCCTGTCCGGGCCGAGATGGTGTGCGTGCAATGCGGCCAGCGCCGGAAGATGGGGCTCAGGGTCGGCACCGGGAAATGAGCTGCAGCCCATCATCATGCCCACGCCGTTGCGATCCACAAGAACGCCAAGCGCCGCCCATGCCAACCGCAACGCAATCACATCGGTCGGCCCTTCGGCCTGACAGAACCGACCCAATTCAAGATAGGCACCCGGATGGGCACGCAGCGGTGCAAGATCGTAGAACTGTCCCGTGTAGCTGCCGCCCAAATCCGCAGCATCGTGGATAAGGCGGACGCGGAAGGCCACACGCGGCGTGTCTTTCCCGGACCAGACAACGCCATGCAGAAACCCGTCGTCAAACGCGTCTTCATCGTCCAACCCGTGGCGAAACGCCTTGGCGCGCATGGCAAGCGCGGCGCGGCGCACCTCGGGGGCGTCGCTGATGACGGCGCGGTGGCCGTTCAGGCACAGCGACACGGGGGCTGTCTCAGCCGCGACGGGATACGCCGCCGCCGCCAAATCCATCAGTTCAGGAAGTCGGCTGCGTTCAATCCGCCGATATTGCCGAAGAGTTTGCGGATGAAGCTGATGTCCCCGTCGCCCGACCGGGTGATCCGACGCGCAAGCGGTACGACCTGACCGTCTTCGAGACCAAAGCGTTCGATGTTCTGGACCACGCCTGCTGAATCGAAGGTGATGGCCAGAACCTCGCGGTCGACAACTTCCGGTGCTTTCCAGGCGAAGTGCCGGACATCGCTTTCGATGTAGTAGAAACCGGATTCGTTCAGAGTTCCCGAGGTTGAAGGAACGCCGATCAGATCCTCGACCGTGCCCCGCGTGTCGACGCCGGGGACGATCTGCTGCAATTCATCTTCGGAGGGGACATAACCATGCGTGCGGTAGCGGGCCGTGCAGCCGGCAAGGGCAATGCACAGGAGCGTCACTAGCCCGATCCTGACTGTCGATTTGATGCCCTGCATGGCGCCTCTCTTGCGTTGGCGTTCGCTGCCTTTTATCCCGATTACACGGCCTTGGGCCTGCGTTCAAGCAAAGGGTGCACACAAGATATGCCACAACAGGTTCTGAAACCCGGAGAATTTCGCGTCAGCGACCTGTCGAGCCGGCGGGAAACTCCGTTCGACTTGCAGCCCGATGCAGAGGTTCGGGCCAAGATTGCGGCGCAGCTAAATGTGCTGGGCGTGAAGAAATTGCGCTTTACCGGCGAGATTTCGCCAACAGGCGCGCGTGGATGGGCCTTGACGGGGCAGCTAGGTGCGACCGTGGTGCAGCCTTGCGTCGTGACGCTTGATCCGGTGACCACCCGGATCGATGAACCGGTGGAGCGGCGGTATCTGCCTGCCGAGTATTTCGACGATGTTGAACCCGGTTCGGAATCAGAGATGCCAGAGGACACCAGTGCCGAACCCCTGGGTACGATTATCTCGGCGCAGGATGTCATGGTCGAATCGCTTCTGCTGGCCCTGCCGCTTTACCCCCGGTCCGAAAATGCCGAACTGGGGGAAGCCGTGTTCACAGAGGACGGCGTGGCACCACTCAAAGACGAGGACACCAAGCCGTTCGCTGGTCTTGCCGCCTTGCGGGATCGGTTCGATGAAAACTCGTAAAGAAACCCGCCAGAAAACGCTTGCGGATTTCACGATTGCCCCTATGTTCGCGCCTTCATCTGAGGTGGGGTTGTCACCCGGCCCGGTTTCCCCTTAAGAGGCCGGACACACCCAAAACGCGGCATGGCGAGCATGCCACAGATTATAGACAATTGAGGTTGAGACATGGCTGTCCAACAGAACAAAGTATCCAAGTCGCGTCGCAACAACCGTCGCGCACATGACGCTCTGGTTGCTGCTAATCCGAACGAGTGCTCCAACTGCGGCGAACTCAAGCGTCCGCACCACGTATGTCCGTCCTGCGGCCACTACGCAGACCGCGAAGTGATTGCACAGGCCGACGAAATCGACCTGGACGAAGACGCGGCATAAGTCACGATTGGGCGAAACCCTCCGCATGACCTCGTTGCAGGATCATAACAAGGTGGGGAAAACGCCAATCGTGCTATCTATCGACGCCATGGGCGGCGATCTGGGGCCGGAGGCTGTAGTCTCCGGCATGTCTCGTTCTGCGAAGGCGAATCCGGATATCCGGTTCCTCGTTCACGGACCCGAAGAAAAACTCGCAAAGCTGATCGAGCGGACGAAGGCACTGGCCGGACGCTGCGAGATCAGGGATGCCTCGGGCGTTGTGTCGATGGAAGACAAACCCAGCCAGATCGTGCGGCACGGTCAGGACACGTCCATGTGGGCAGCGATCGAAGCGGTCCGCAACAAGGAAGCGACGGTCGCGGTGTCCTGTGGCAACACGGGCGCGCTGATGGCGGTGTCGATGATCCGTTTGCGCAAATTGCCGGGGGTGAACCGCCCAGCTATTGCGATTCTGTGGCCGTCGCGCAATCCGCAGGGTTTCAATGTGATGTTGGACGTTGGCGCCGATGTGCGTGCCGATGCCCAAGACCTGCTGCAATACGCTTTGATGGGTGTGTCATACGCCCGCAACGGCCTTCGGCTGGAGCGGCCGCGTGTCGGCCTGCTCAATGTTGGCACCGAAGAGCACAAGGGCAAGGCCGAGCTGAAAGAGGCGCATGAGCTGATCGCCCGGATGGCCGAGAAAGCGCAATTCGATTTTGTTGGATTTGTCGAAGGTGGCGATATTCCCGGTGAGGCCTGTGATGTGATCGTCACCGATGGCTTCACCGGCAATATCGCCCTGAAAACCGGCGAAGGCACGGCGTCGCTGATCGGAGATCGTCTCAAGGAAGCGTTCGCCTACTCGCCCCTGTCGCGGCTGGCCTCGCTCTTGGCTCTGACATCGCTGCGACGTCTCAAGAAAAAGATCGACCCGCGCCGTGTGAATGGCGGTGTATTCTTGGGTCTGAACGGAACGGTCGTGAAATCCCATGGATCGGCGGACGAGACAGGCGTGTCTGCCGCGATCAAGCTGGCGGTACAACTCGCGCAATCGGGCTTTTCCGAACGGTTGGCCGCGCGCCTTGCGTCGATCACCGAAAGCGCGACCACGATCATCGAAGATAATAAAAAAACTGACGAGGAGAGCCCGAAATGACCATACGTTCGGTTGTCGTCGGGCTGGGTCATTACCTGCCCGAGCGCGTGGTCCCGAATTCCGAATTCGAGGCAACGCTGGACACGTCCGACGAGTGGATCAAGTCCCGCTCCGGGATCGAACGGCGGCACTTTGCGGCTGAAGGCGAGACCACGTCGGATCTGGCCACCAAGGCAGCCAGAAACGCGCTTGCCGATGCCGGGCTGACGGCGAATGATCTGGACGCCATCGTGCTGGCCACCTCCACGGCCGACCTGACATTCCCCTCTGCCGCGACCATGGTTCAGGCCGCTCTGGGCATGAACCGGGGCTTTGCCTATGACGTGCAGGCTGTCTGCGCCGGGTTCATCTATGCCGTGGCCAATGCCAACGCGCTGATCGTGTCAGGTCAGGCCAAGCGGATCATGGTGATCGGGGCGGAAACCTTCAGCCGCATCATGGACTGGTCCGACCGGTCCACCTGCGTTCTGTTCGGTGACGGCTCGGGCGCTGTGATCCTCGAAGCGCAGGACGGAATCGGCGACAAGACCGACCGGGGCATCCTGTCGGTAGATCTGAATTCCGACGGGCAGCACCGCGATATTCTCTACGTCGATGGCGGCGTCAGCACCCAGACCACCGGCTTTCTGCGCATGCAGGGCAAGGAAGTCTTCCGGCATGCGGTGGAAAAACTGGCCCAAACCGCGACCACCGCGATGGAGAAAGCCGGAATCGCCAATGCGGACGTGGATTGGATCGTCCCACATCAGGCCAATATCCGCATCATTCAGGGCACCGCCAAGAAACTCGGCTTGTCGATGGACAACGTTGTGGTCACCGTGCAGGACCACGGCAACACCTCTGCTGCCTCGATTCCTCTGGCCCTGTCCGTGGGTGTGGAACGCGGTCAAATCAAACGCGGCGACGTGGTGGTGACCGAGGCGATCGGGGGTGGTTTGGCCTGGGGCGCTGTTGTTCTGCGCTGGTAGGCAAAAAACCTTTCTAAATAGCCACCTGCAAGCCGTTGATATTGACTCGGAAAATCTCAAAGCGCATGCTGCTCTGAACCGGGGAGGTTTGTGCAATGGGACAAAAGACACTGACGCGTATGGACCTTAGCGAAGCCGTGTTTCGCGAGGTAGGGCTGTCGCGAAATGAAAGCGCGGATTTGGTCGAGACGGTGCTGAACCACCTGTCCGACGCTTTGGTTGCGGGTGAGCAAGTCAAGATATCATCCTTCGGGACATTCTCCATCCGCGACAAGGCGGCGCGTGTCGGGCGCAACCCGAAGACCGGCGAAGAGGTTCCCATCAATCCGCGTCGTGTGCTCACCTTCCGTCCCTCTCATCTGATGAAGGACCGCGTGGCGGCTGGCAACAAGGGCTGACCGCATGAGCAAATCCGCAGACGCCTTCCGCACAATCAGCGAAGTGGCAGAGTGGCTGGACACCCCGGCCCACGTTCTGCGGTTCTGGGAAAGCAAGTTTACGCAGGTGAAACCCGTCAAACGTGCGGGCGGGCGTCGATACTATCGCCCTGCGGATATGCGCCTACTGGGAGGCATCAAGAAGCTTCTCCATGATGACGGCATGACCATCAAGGGCGTTCAGAAAATTCTGCGTGAACAAGGCATTAAACACGTTTCTTCGCTTTGTGAATTAAGCTTGAGCGAAGAGGAAGAAGCGGATCTCGCCTATCTCGACGAAGCGGTCGAAGCCGAGCCGGTTGATACGGTCGTGCCTTTTGCGAAACCGGAACCCACAATGGCGGAGCCGGTCGTCGAGGAAGAGATTTCCGAGGAAACCGTCGAGGCGCTTTCAGTCGGGGACGACGAGCCTGTTGCCATGGCCGAAGCGGAGGTTTCGGAACCACTGGTTCCGGTAACCGAAGAACCAGAAATTGCTGTGGCTCAATTCGTGGAAGAGGCTGCCCCTTTAGAGCCAGAGCCTGAGCCAGAGGTTGCGCGGGAACCCGAGGTGACGCCTGCCCCACCGCCAGAACCGCAGACCGCGCTGCCCGGCTTTCTTCAACGGTCGTTGGCAGATCGCGTGGCGGCAGAAGAGACCGGGGCACCCAAAGATGTTGTGGAAGAGATAGCCGCACCGGCTGTGGCCGCGCCGGCAGAGCCGATTCCAAGCGCGCTGACCCATCTCGCGCGCATATCGCGTCTGTCGGCTGATCAGGCGGCACAGATCGCGCCGATTCTGGAGCAATTGAAAGCCCGTGTGCGATAACACCCTCAAGCGCCGAGCGGTCGAAATTCGCACTTGCGGCCCGGAGCAAAACCGTTATGACAGGCCGCAGTCGGGCTATAGCGCAGCCTGGTAGCGCGTCCGTCTGGGGGACGGAAGGTCGCAGGTTCAAGTCCTGCTAGCCCGACCAATCAACACACAGCTATCAATTCCGCGTTCTCTGCAAGATGTGGGGAAAAACGCCTCGCACGGGGCGCAACGGCTTGCTATGCAAGACGAACTGCGACGAAGGGGGTTCCGATGACAGGTGTTTTGGCCAATCAGCAAATCACGGGTCTGATGGACCGGCGTGTCATTACAGCGTCGACGCCCTTTGTCGAAGGACAGGTCCAACCCGCCAGTCTTGATCTGCGCTTGGGAAATATCGCCTACCGCGTGCGTGCGTCATTCCTCGCAGGCAAGGGTCGGCGGGTTGAAGACCGTCTTGCCAATTTCGAAATGCACCGGATTTCCCTTGAGGGGGGCGCGGTGCTGGAAAAAGGCTGTGTCTACCTTGTGCCATTGATGGAGCGGCTTGCCCTGCCCTCCGACATCTCTGCAGTCGCCAATGCCAAAAGCTCGACCGGGCGACTTGATCTGTTGACGCGAACCATCACCGATGAAGGCACAGAATTCGACCGCGTGGTCCCCGGCTATTCCGGTCCGCTCTATGCCGAGATCTGCCCTCGCTCGTTTTCCGTGCTGGTGCGTCCGGGCATGCGCCTTAATCAGATCCGGTTCCGCAATGGTCAGTCTGTGCTGTCAGACGCCACGCTGCGGGCGTTGCATGAAGAGCAAACATTGGTGACGGGTGGACCAGCGGTGACAAGCGACGGGTTGGGTTTTTCCGTCGATCTGAAGCCTCAAACAGGCGATCTGGTGGGCTATCGCGCCAAACCGCATACCGGGGTGATCGACCTCGACAAGCTGGGGCATTACGCGCCGTCCGATTTCTGGGAAGAGGTACGGACAACAAATGGTCAGATCATCCTTGATCCGGATGCGTTCTACATCCTTGTGAGCCGGGAAGCCGTGCATATCCCACCCGACTATGCCGCCGAAATGGCACCATTCCTTGCGATGGTCGGGGAGTTTCGCGTGCATTATGCCGGGTTCTTTGATCCCGGTTTCGGTCATGATGCGGCCGGTGGCACAGGCTCACGCGGCGTGCTTGAGGTGCGCTGTCATGAGGCGCCTTTTGTGCTGGAGCACGGGCAGATCGTCGGCCGTTTGGTCTATGAGAAAATGGATCAATCCCCGAGCCAGCTTTATGGCGCGGGGATCGCATCGAATTATCAGGGACAGGGGTTGAAGCTGTCCAAACACTTTGCGGCGGTTTAACCGCGCGGATTTTGCTTCTGAGCCTCTACAGGCTTCTTTCGCTTGGCCAGAGCGTTCTGGCCGGCATTCATGCCAGCGTTGATGCCGGAATTGATCACACGGCGTATCACTGTGCGCATAACCATGTTGATAATCTGATTGAGGTTCATGTCGTCCTCCATTTGCTGCGTCTGCCTCAGGGGGGAGATAGGCGACAAATGCGACGATTTTCAGGCATTGTTTCAGGAAATGCGCATCTTTTCGCGAAAAACCGGTCGGTTTGGGCGCGCGATGGGTCGACGCATCGTATCTTTCCGTTAACGGAAAAACGCTCAGTCCTCGAAGAGTTCGGACTGGCCCTCTACGGTCTCTTCCTCGGAATCCACGTCGCCTTCGCCCATCTGCGGAAGCGTTCCGGGTGGCGGGCGGTTTTCCAGCAGGCCAGCGGCCCGCAATTCCTTGAGCCCTGGAAGGTCGCGCGCGGATTCGAGGCCGAAATGGTCCAAAAAGTCCTGCGTCACAACAAATGTCACCGGGCGACCGGGCGTCATCTTGCGTCGGCCAAAGCGAATCCACTCCATTTCCAGAAGCTGATCCACCGTTCCGCGGCTGACCGACACGCCGCGGATTTCTTCGATCTCGGCGCGGGTGACGGGCTGGTGGTAGGCGATGATCGCCAGCGTTTCGATGGCGGCACGGCTGAGTTTGCGGGTTTCGACCGTTTCCTTTTGCATCAGAAACCCAAGGTCCGGTGCCGTGCGGATGGCCCAGGCATCGCCCACCTTGACCACGTTCACACCCCTGCCCTCGTAGCGTTTGCGTAGGTAGACCAGCGCCTCGGCGGCATCTGATCCGTGCGGCATGCGGTCGTTGAGATCCTTGACCGTGACAGGTTCGGCCGTGGCAAAGAGGATCGCTTCGACCATGCGTTCCTGCTCGCCCATGGGCGGGGCTTCGAAGAGGCTTTTCTCGACTTCGGTGTCGATATCGGTGTCGTCGGTCATCGTCCGTCTCTCCGGCGCAGTTCAATGGGCGCGAAGGTGTCGGATTGGCGCAGCTCGACCTTGCCTTCCTTTGCAAGTTCCAAGGACGCGGCAAAGGTCGCAGCCGTGGCCGACCGCCAGCGCACCGGGTCGGCATCCCAACCGTCCGGCATATAGCTTGAAATGTCGGTCCAAGACCCGGCAAAGCCGATCAGCCCGCGCATCCGCTCCAGCGCCTGTTCCATGGTGAAGACCGCGTCTCGGTTCATCACGAAAGGGCGGAATTCGTCCTTGGTGCGGATGCGGGCATAGCCTTGCATCAGGTCAAGCAGCGTTGCGGTGTATTCGACCTTGCGTACCCGTTCGACGTCTTGAGTGATCCCGCGGGCAAAGAAATCGCGGCCCAACTGATCACGGGCCATCAGCTTCGCGGCCACATCGCGCATCGCCTGCAATCGTTCCAACTGAAACGCCAGATGTGCGGCAAGGTCTTCGCCGGACGGGCCGTCTTCGGTGGGATCGGGTGGCAGCAACAGGCGGGATTTGAGAAACGCGAGCCACGCTGCCATCACAAGGTAATCGGCGGCCAGTTCGATGCGCAGCGCCTTGGCCTTCTCGACAAAGCCCAGATATTGCCGCGCCAGTTCCAGGACAGATATCTTGCGCAGGTCGACTTTCTGAGTGCGGCTGAGTGTCAGAAGCAGGTCAAGCGGGCCTTCGAAACCGTCAACATCAACGATCAGCGCTTCCGCCGCCAGCCGATCCGCGACTGAGTTTTCAAAAATGTCCGATGTCGCATCGTTCATGCACCGCGCCCTTGCTCCAGTTCCGCAAGCTTGGTTTTTAGGGCGGCAATGTCAACATCCTGAGGCTGGGTTCGACGCGCCAGCGCGGCCTCGGCACGGGATTGGCTGGCGTCGGGCATCGTGCCAACGCGGTCCATCAGGGCAATGCGTTCGGCCAGATCTCCGTTGCAGTGCAGGATCACGTCGCAGCCAGCGGCGATGGATGCAGCGCCCCGTTCGGGGACGCTGCCCGAGAGCGCCTGCATGCCGATGTCGTCGGTCATCAGCAGGCCGGTAAAGCCCAGATCACTGCGGATGCGTCGGATCATCGTCGGCGAGGTCGTGGCGGGTCCTGTTTCGCAAAACGCGCTGTAAACCAGATGCGCCGTCATCCCCATGGCCACATCAGCAAAGGGGCGGAAGGCCGCGAAGTCGACCTGATCCAGCGTGTCCGCGGGCACGTCGATGCGCGGCAGGTCAAGGTGGCTGTCCATCTGCGCAAGACCGTGGCCGGGAATGTGTTTGATCACTGGGAACACACCGCCCTGCTCGTGGCCTTCGACCACAGCGCGGCCAATTTTTACCACGTGGTCAAGATTTGAACCGTAGCACCGGTTGCGCAGGAAAGGATGGGTCTCGGGGCGGGCGATATCCAGAATCGGTGCGCAGTTCGCGTCAATGCCAAGCGCCATCAGTTCATGCGCGATGATCCGGTAGCGCAGGCGCATGCCCGCTTCGGCATTGGGGCCCAACAGTGTCACATGATCCAATGGCGGCAGCCACTCGGTGACCAATGGCGCCCGCAACCTTTGCACGCGGCCGCCCTCCTGATCGATGAAGATGGGGGCGGTCCAGCCGACTGCTGCGCGTAGGTCCGATGTCAAAGCGCGAATCTGATCCGCGCTTTCGAGATTGCGGACGAACAGGATGAACCCAAACGGATTGGCATCGGCAAAAAATGCGCGCTCTTCCTTGGACAAGCGCACGCCATCACAGCCGAAAATGGCCGCTCCGAACGGTTTGGATGTCACCGGCTGACCACGGGGATGCAGTCCGCACCCTCGGCAACAAGGGCAGCGCAGAAGCGCCGCGACTCGCTCAGGTCCTCGAACCCATGTGCGCGCAGGCGGTAAAACACACGACCGCCAGAGGTGGCTTCTTCGATCACGCGCTCCTTGTCGCCAAGGTATTCGCCAAACCGGGCCGACAGCTTCGTCCATTGCTCGCGGGCGATTTCAGGACTGTCAAACGCGCCGAATTGCACCAGACGGGTGCCTGCCGGAATGGCACTAGGGTCTCGTTCCGCGACGCCAGCGGACACATCCCGCGCCGCTGGGGACGACAGGGATGCGAGTTGAAGTCCCGCGGGGCGCTGCGCTGGCCGCAACGACCGCGCGACACCGGGAACCGACTGCGGAATGACGTCCGCGGACGCCAGCTCTTCCGTTTCGGCCGTGCTGTCGAACACGCCAGTTCCGGGCGCCGGGGCGATTTCCGTGAAGGGCGTTGCGTTTGCCGCGATCTGATCGGCCAACGCCTTGATCGGGTCATCTGCATTCGCGATACCGGTCAGCGACAGTGCCGGAGCCTGCGTTGCGGCATCCTGCTGAAGTGCTGCAAGCGCAACTTCTTCCTGCGGAGTGAGCGCGCGTGTGTCCGTGATCTCGGTCACGATCATATCGTCTTCGGTGATATCAAGCGGACGTGGGGCCAGAACGATCTGATCCGGCGGCGGCGCCGAGGTGCCAAGTCCGGCGACGTCGTTCACCGCCAAACCTTCGTGGCGCGCGATCTGTCCACCGGGATTCTCCGGAGCGACGCGCATCGGGCCTTCAATCGCCCGAACCACGGGCACGCCCGAAACGTCGCGCATGATCAACCGGTATCCCCAAACTGCCACACCAATCACCAGTGCCAGCGACATGGCCGCGCCCAGCCAATTGGCTGTCGTGGCCAGGTTGCCAGACGTCCCTTCCCCGCGTGCGGGGCCCGTCATATGCATGTCTGCCATGTCCGCCTCATTGTCCGGCGGACGTTGCCACCGGTGGTTTCTTGCCTTTGCCTCAACCGGCCACGGCGCTTTTGTCAGCGCATTTCTTCAACCGGAGTGACACCCAAGATACCAAGGCCAGCGGAAATAACAACAGAGACGGACCGCGCGAGGGCGATTTTCGCCTGTGTGGCATTGGTGTTGCCTTCCTGCAAAAAGCGCAGTTCGGGAACATCGTTACCCTTGTTGTAAAGTGCGTGCAGATCCGACGCGAGTTCATAGAGGTAGAATGCAACCCGGTGCGGCTCGTTTGTGCGGGCTGCGATCTCGACCAGACGCGGCCATTCGGCCAGCTTGCGCGCCACGGCGAGTTCGCTTTCGTGGGTCATGCCGGACAGATCGACCTTGGCCAATGTAGCATCGTCGACCGCAACTCCTGCTTCGATTGCTTTGCGCAGCACCGAATTTACCCGTGCATTGGCGTATTGCACGTAAAAGACCGGGTTGTCCTTGGATTGCTCCAACACCTTGTCGAAATCGAAATCCAACGGCGCGTCGTTCTTGCGGGTCAGCATGTGGAACCGCGTGACGTCGGGGCCGACCTGATCGACCACGTCGCGCAGGGTGACAAAGGTCCCTGCCCGCTTGGACATCTTGAACGGCTCACCGTTCTTGAACAGCTTCACCAGCTGCGTCAGCTTGATGTCGAGCGGCGTCTTGCCATCGGACAGCGCGCTGACTGCCGCTTTCATCCGTTTGACATAGCCGCCATGATCGGCGCCGAAGACGTCGATCAACAGGTCATAACCGCGCTGCACCTTGTCATAGTGATAGGCGATGTCCGGCGCGAAATAGGTCCAGCTGCCGTCCGACTTCATGATCGGGCGGTCCACGTCATCGCCATGGGCGGTGGATTTGAACAGAGTCTGTTCGCGCGGTTCCCAATCCTCGGGTGTTTTTCCCTTGGGCGGTTCCAGCGTGCCCCGGTAGATCAGGCCCTTGTCGTCCAGCGACTTGATGGCCGCTTCGATAAGCCCGGTGCCATACAGAGATTTTTCGCTGAAGAAGCGATCCATCTCGACACCCAGCAAAGCGAGATCGTGCCGGATCAGCTCCATCATGGCGTCGGTGGCGAAGTTGCGGACCTCTTCCAGCCACTCTTCTTCGGGGGCCTCGAGGAACTTGTCACCGACCTTGGATTTGAGCGCCTCACCCACCTCGATCAGATAATCGCCTGGATAGCTGCCCTCGGGCCAGTCGACGCTCAGATCATGCGCTTCCTGATACCGCAGGTAGACCGACCGGGCGAGCACATCGACCTGTGCGCCCCCATCGTTGATGTAATACTCCCGCGTGACGTCATAGCCCGCGTAATCGAGCAGCGACGCCAATGCATCGCCAAACACCGCGCCCCGCGTGTGACCGACATGCAGCGGGCCTGTGGGGTTGGCGGACACGTATTCGACGTTGACCTTCTTGCCCTGCCCCATATCGGATTTGCCATAGGCCATCCCGTCAGTCAGGATCGCTTTGGGCAATGTCTGCCAGACCGCATCTCCGAGCCGCATATTGAGAAAGCCCGGACCTGCCACCTCGGCGCTTGAAACGCGCGGGTCATTGGCCAGCTTGGCTGCCAGAGCCTCTGCGATGTCGCGCGGTTTGGCACCGGCAGGTTTTGCCAGCACCATTGCGGCATTGGTGGCCATGTCGCCATGCAGCGGGTCGCGCGGCGGTTCGACCGTCACGTTGGCAAAATCAAGACCGTCGGGCAGCGCACCGTCCGCCACCATCGCGTTCAGGCTGTCGATCACAAGCGCCCGGATATCGGAGAAGAGGTTCATGTCACACGTCCTTTGTTCGGGACGTCCTCTACCACCTTGGCGGGCGGCGTCAAACCTCAGGCTTGCTCTTCGACTTTGGCGCGATGCTCTTTCATCGGGAGCATGGCGATCAGACGGGTTCCGCGCGCGTCCTTGGGCGTGTCCTTCGGCCCCAGAATGCGCAGCGTGCCGCGCGGGCCGATATCGGCAATCGGGATGCCTTCTGGATGGGTCTTGTACCAATCCTCCAGGGTGAATTCCTCAGACAATGTGGTGGAGCGGAATTCCCAACCGTCCCACATGCGGCGTTGCACCTGCCAGTAGGTCTCGCCTGCACCGATGGCCCGCCCCCCCAGTTTGGGTGGGAGCGCATATCGGGATGAATCTGCTTTTTCGCGATTCAACTGATAGACGTTTTCGCGCCCGAATTCTGGCGCAAGGTCAGTTGCGACAAGTGTGTTGTAAGCGTCATTGTCGGTGGCCACGATCACGGTTTCATAGGCCATCAGGTCCAGTCGGTGTTCCGCCCCCTCGGACAGAATATCCCCGGTGTAGATCTGCAATCCCGCCTCGCGCGCGTCGCGCAGATGGCTGCGGTTCGGGTCCGAGATCATCACCGGAAGGTCGAGCTTTTTCAGCAGCGTTCCGAACTCCACCGTCCAGCGGTTACCGCCCACAAGCAGCACGACGGGTGTGCTGGATGCATTGAGGCCGAGAAACCGCGCGAAAGGTTTCAGCGTGAAGCCATGCAAGACCACGGTGCCTGCGACCAGCGCGAATGCGAGCGATGAAACCTGCGCCGCGTCTTCGATCCCGGCTTGCACCAGACGGTCCCCGAACAGCCCCGCCACGGCAACCAGCACGACGCCACGCGGGCCGGTGAAAGCCACCAGCAGGCGTTCGGCCCACGGCACGTTCGAAAACGCGAGTGAGACCAGCACCGTCAAAGGTCGTGCGATCAGGATCACCGCGACCACGGTCGCCAAGGTCTGCCAATTCATGGCAAAGAGCGTTTCGCGGGTCATGTTGGCGGCCAGCAGGATGAACACGCCCGACACGAGCAGGATCGTTGCGTGTTCCTTGAAGCGGTGCATTTCGGCATGGCTGGGAAGGTGCGCGTTGGCGATCCAGACGCCCATGATCGTCACCGCCAGCAGCCCGCTTTCATGCAAGAGCGAGTCGGACGCTGCAAACGCTGCCAGAACGCTGACAAACAGGACCGGCACCTTCATGTATTCCGGCACCCACCCGCTGGAGAAGGATTTCGCAATGCCCCAACCGGCGGCAAGGCCAACCAGAGTGGCGACGACGATACCGATGGCAAGTTCTGTGATGGCCTGTTCTACCGTGGTCGCGGTCTGCCAAACAAGCACCACCTCGAAGGCGAGAACGGCCGCGAGGGCACCTGCCGGGTCGTTGACGATGGCTTCCCATTGTAAAAGCGCCGCCGGTCGGCGTTTCAACCGCGCCTGACGCAAGAGTGGTGCAATCACGGTCGGGCCTGTGACAATCATGATGCCGCCAAAGACCGCCGAAGTGGCCCAACTCAGCCCGCCGGCATAGTGCAGGACAGATGCCGACATCAGCCAGCCCACCGGACCGCCGATGATGACCAGCCTTTTCACTCCCACGGCGGCATCGGTCAGGGATTTGAAATTAAGCGTCAGACCCCCTTCGAAGAGGATGATTGCCACGGCCACCGCAACAATCGGTTGCAGCAGATCCCCCATTGCGACAGAGGGATCAAGGATGCCAAAGACGGGCCCCACCAGAAGTCCTGCCAGCAACATCAACACGATCGCCGGAAGATTGAGCCGCCACGCGAGCCATTGCGCTCCGACGCCCAAAGCGCCGACCAAAGCAAAGGCGGTGACCGGATTCATGCCGGCGTCTGCAGGTGTTGCCACGATGTTTTCCTCTTATGACCTTGCGGAAATCACGTCCGAGCCTGTCAGGCGCGCATGCTCCTGCAGGGCAAACCGGTCGGTCATCCCGGCTATGTAATCCCCGACAAGCCGTGCGAGTTCCGTCTCGGTTTCAATTTCTGCAACATCCTTGCGCCATTGCTTGGGCAGAAGGGCCGGATCGGACATAAAAAGCGGGAAGAGTTCGTTGATCACCTTGGTGACCTGTGCGCGCATCTCGACCACGCCGGGCGCGCGGTACATGCGGTGGAACAGGAATTCGCGGATCACCTTGAGGTCAGACCAGAGCGCAGGGGTGAATTGCACCTTCATCCGCCCCGCCGCGCGGATGTCCTCGGGCGATTTGGGGTCGAGCTCTTTCAGATTGGCGCGGGTTACGGTGATCACATCGCTGACCAGAACGCCGAAGAACCGGCGCAGCGCCTCATGGCGGCGGCGGTAGTAATTCAGGCCGGGGTAGATGCGATCTACTTCAGCAAAACAATCACTTACGATCGGAAGCTCAGCCAGTTCGTCGGTCGAGAACAGCTCTGCCCGCAGGCCATCATGCAGGTCGTGGTGGTTGTAGGCGATGTCGTCGGACAAGGCCGCGACCTGCGCCTCGGCGCTCGCATGGGTGTGCAGTTCCAGATCGTGCCTTGCGTTATACGCCGCCAGCGCGTGCGGGATTGGCTGCTTCACCGGACCGTTGTGTTTTGCAATGCCTTCAAGGGTTTCCCAGGTGAGGTTCAACCCGTCGAAATCGGCGTAGTGCCGTTCCAAGGCGGTGACGATGCGGATCTCCTGCGCGTTGTGATCGAACCCGCCATAGGGCTGCATCAGCGCATCCAGCGCATCTTCCCCCGTATGACCAAAAGGCGTGTGCCCCAGATCATGCGCCAGCGCCACGGCTTCGGTCAGTTCCAGATCAAGACCCAAGGTCTTGGAAATGGTGCGCGCCACCTGTCCAACTTCGATGGAATGGGTCAGGCGCGTGCGGAAGTAATCGCCCTCGTGTTCGATGAAGACCTGTGTCTTATGCTTGAGCCGTCGAAATGCCGAGGCATGAATGATCCGATCCCGGTCCCGCTGGAAACAGGAGCGAAAGGCGCTTTCCTCTTCGGGGTATAGCCTGCCGCGCGACGTGGCCGGATCGCATGCAAATTGCGCCGTCATGTTCGACCGCCTGTTCTTGTTCCCTGTCCCGACTGCCCTTATATTCAGATCACGGAACAATTCAAAGCGTACCCGAGGGTGACATGCAGCTTCCACCGAAAGTGACAGATCGTGCGTTCGAACGTTTGTCCGAGATCGGCGCCAGTGCCGAGGGCAAAGCCCTGCGTATCGCGGTTGAAGGCGGTGGCTGTTCCGGGTTCCAGTATGAGATCAAACTGGATGAACCGGCGGAAGACGATCTTGTGCTTGAAGGGCATGGTGAACGCGTTGTTGTGGATTCGGTGTCCCTGCCGTTTCTATCAAACGCGGTGATCGACTTTTCCGAAGAACTGATCGGCGCGCGGTTCGTGATCGAGAACCCGAATGCCACATCATCCTGTGGCTGCGGTACAAGCTTTTCGATGTAAGGATCGGGGGCTGCGGCCCTCTTCCCATCAGTGCAAGGCGTTCGGCGTTTCGGCGCGGGCGAAGCCGTGGAAGAAGTCCTGGAAGTGTTTAGACGAGGTTTCGGCCTGTTCAAGCACGCGCATGGCCTCGGGTGACAGCCGGTCTTCCATATAGAGACGCATGCTGATCCAATCCCCGCTTCGGGCATCGTCCAGGCTGAACATCGCTTCTGACATCTCGCGCATGGGTGTGGCGCGGCTGACATTGTGGTCGAACCGCAACCGGTCATAGACAAAGCCCTTGGCGAAGGCGGTATCGCCGACCAAAGCCTGATGCCAGTTGCACACCAGAAATTCGTGGTAATCGTCCTGAACGCTGACGGATGGGCCATCGGTCACGGTGAAGAGCGCCGTTTCCCGTTTCAGCCAATCGGTCCAAAGCACGGGCGGCACGTCTCCGGCGTAATGCATCGCGATGCAAATCTCGGACAAGAGATCGGCGTTCTGTTCGATGAATGCGAGGATTCCGGCAAAGTGCAGGCTACGCTTGGCGTCGGCGTCAAGCTGCGGGTCGCAGCGGCCATATTCGCTGAGATAGAACACAAGATGTGTCAGCTCATACGCGGCTTTCTTGTTGGGCAACGCGAAGGTGTCGGACCGTCCCATGAAGTAGCGCGCGCGGTCTTCCAGCGTCGCGTCCTCGCCCTTTGGCGCCATATCCCGCCGTGCCATCAGCCGATGCGCTTCCATGCGTTGCAGATCGGACAGTTCAGCGCGCGGCAAATCCCGGGCCTGCGCCCAATGGACAATGCGCTCTCCGTGGTTTCCGGCCATACCGAGGTCTTCGAGGTCGAGCGTGATCGACAGGAAGAACCGGTAGTATTGTGGAAAGAAGCGCAGGCGCTTTTCGACCGATTGGTAAAATTCCGCATAGGCGTCGAGCGCGGCATCACCCGGACGTGTGCCCGTGCATTCCAGAATGTTCAGAATTTCGGCGTTTTCCTTGAGCCAGAACACGTCATCGCCATGGCGGCGGTGTTCGGCAAAGCAGCTCAGAAGCGCGCCAAGGCGCGCTTCTTGCGGTGTGATCCGGGACGGGGGGGTGAAAGTGATGACATTGGTCATGGTTCAATCCTCCTTGGGGGTATCAAGGGACAGGCCTCCCCGCCCCGGGTCAAAGCGTCGATCAAGAGCCGGACGTGAAAAGCGCGCAGCCCTCGCCATCGGTTGTGGTTTCGGCGGTCACCGGGCTCGAACCCGAAGTGAACGCTTCGACAGCGTCGCCGGTGCGGGCATCGGATGTGGCCGGCGCTGAGCCGGAGGTGAACGCTTCGACGGCGTCGCCCGTACGAGCGTCCGATGCGGTCGGCGCTGAGCCGGAAGTGAACATTTCGACCGCGTCGCCGGTACGAGCGTCTGATGTGGTCGGTGCCGAACCGGAAGTGAACGCTTCGACAGCATCACCAGTGCGGGCATCGGATGTGGTCGGTGCGGAACCGGATGTGAAGAGGCCTGTCGCATCGCCCATCAGAGCGGTTGCGCTGGTTGCCGGAGCAGAGCCGGAGGTGAACATCTCGACGGCATCGCCCATTAGTGCATCGGTCGATGCGAACGGCGCGGAACCCGATGTGAACAAAGCTGTTGCGTCGCCACCGTGCATGTCGGAAATTTGCTGATCTTGCAGAAGGTTATTGGTAATCTGAAGTTTGCGAACTGCGGTCATGTTTGCCTCCTCTGGCTGGTTTGATGATCTGAGGCTGGCACGTAAAAATTGAATTTGAGAAGATAAAATATCGTTAAACGGGTATCGAAAAGACTTATCCACATGAAGATTCACTCATAGGTTGTTTCTGTCGAATGGGTCCTGAAGTTATCAACAGACTTCAAAATTCTGGGGATAAGTTCATGCGAGCACAGATGGCATGCCGTTTGTGCAAGTCCCGCAGCGTGTCGAGGCGCGAATCTCTGGCTCCAATGTCACTCGATTCGACACGATCGGCGCTTGTCTGGACCGGTCCTCTTTGGGATAGAGGGAGCAATCGGGGAGACATCAGATGAAAATCGCCACGTTCAACATCAACGGGATCAAGGCGCGCCTGCCCGCACTGACGGATTGGCTGCGCGACAGCGCGCCGGATGTCGCGCTGCTGCAGGAGATCAAATCGGTGGACGAGGCGTTCCCGCGCCAAGAACTGGAAGATTTGGGGTACACCGTGGAAACCCACGGTCAGAAAGGGTTCAACGGCGTGGCGATCCTGTCCAAGCTGCCGTTGGAAGATGTCACGCGCGGCCTTCCCGGTGACGACAGCGACGAACAGGCGCGCTGGATCGAGGCGACGGTGATCGGGGCTACGCAAGCCGTGCGGGTGTGCGGGCTCTACCTGCCCAACGGAAACCCGGCGCCGGGGCCGAAATACGAGTACAAGCTGGACTGGATGAAGCGGCTGGAGGTGCGGGCGCGGGACCTGCTGGCCGACGAGATGCCAGCGTTGATGGCGGGCGACTACAATATCATTCCACAGGCAGAGGACGCGGCCAAGCCCGAGCAATGGACCGATGACGCGCTCTTCCGGCCCGAGTCGCGCGCTGCCTTCCGCCGCATTCTGAACCTTGGCTTTACCGAAGCCTTCCGCGCCTGCAACCAAGGTGACGGGCATTATTCGTTCTGGGATTATCAGGCGGGCGCATGGGAGCGGAACAACGGCATTCGCATCGACCATTTCCTGCTTACACCCGAATGCGCCGACTTGATGACAGAGTGCTGGATCGAAAGCGCGGTGCGGGGACGCGAGAAACCGTCGGATCACGTCCCGGTCTGGGTGTCGCTGGCGGCCTGATCCTCAGCACTGGCTTGCGGAATACCAAAGCCCGGCATACATCTTTTGCAACGTCCACAACCGGAGAGCAGCGCCATGGCCATGCAAGCGCAGGAAATCGAAGACCTGATCCGCGCAGAGTTTCCCAACGCCAAGATCACCATCACCGATCTGGCCGGCGACGGAAATCATTACGCGGCCGAGGTGATCGATGAAAGCTTCAAGGGCATGAACCGGGTCCAGCAGCAGCGTGCCGTCTACGCCGCCCTCAAGGGCAAGATGGATGGATCGCAGGGCGAATTGCACGCGCTGGCGCTCACCACGAAAGCACCGGCCTGATGCCCGCGCGGCTCTGGAATATCCTGATGATCCTGTCGATCGGTCCTTTTGCCGATGCCACGTGGTGTCGTCCGGCAGAAACGGCCCGCCACACAGGCGCAGCATGATCGACTTTCTGACCAACACCTGGCCAATGTTTGCAGCCATTGGCCTTGTCACTGTGATAACTGTCGGCGCAACCATGCCGTATATCCGTAAGGATCGGAAACGCCGCGAAGAGATGGAGCAAGAGAATGACTGATGCGAAACAGATTATCGAAGAGACCGTGAAGTCGAATGACGTGGTGCTCTACATGAAAGGTACCAAGACGATGCCGCAATGCGGATTTTCGAGCAAGGTGGCTGGCGTGCTGAATTACATGGGTGTCGAGTATGCCGATGTGAACGTGCTGGCGGACGAAAATATCCGTCAGGGCATCAAGGAATATTCCGACTGGCCGACGATCCCGCAGCTTTATGTCAAAGGCGAATTCGTCGGTGGCTGCGACATCATCACCGAGATGACCCTTTCGGGCGAATTGGACCAGCTCTTTGACGAGAACGGCGTCGGCTATGACAAGGACGCCGCCGAGAAGATCCGCGAAGCGAATTCCTGATCGGTTCGTTTCTCGCGAATGACAAACGGCGCCCTGATGGGCGCCGTTTTGCGTTTGGGTCTGAGGCTGTGTCGCCCTACACTGCCTTTTCTTCCACATCGCGGGCCAGAGCTTCGGCACGTGCCGCGATTTCCTGAAGCGACTCGGTCACGTCCGTTGGCACCACCGGCACCTCGATCCGTTCCGGCTGGGGCGGCGGCGCGTCCTTGAGCGCCCGCAGTTCCGACAGGTAGGCGGCTGCACGGTCTTCGCTTTCGCGCAGCTTGTCCTCAAGACCCGCCGTCTTGTCCGCAAGCATCAGCCCCGCCATGAGGAGCATCCGCGCTTCGGGGATACGTCCGACCTGCTGCGCCAGAACCTGTGCTTCGGTGTCGAGCATGCGGGCCGCAGAATGCAGGTATTGCTCTTCGCCTTCCTGGCAGGCCACATCAAAACTGCGACCGCCGATGGTGATTTCGACTTCGGGCATCAGTTCGCCTCCTCGGTTTCAGATGCAGCTTCAAGCAACGGCGTCAGGGACGCGATGATCGCACGGGTCTCGGCCGCCTCGACCGAGCGGGCGGCGCGCAGGCCTTCCAATTCGGCCAACATCGCCTTGTTGATCAGATGCGGTTCGCCGACATTCTCGGCCAGTGCCTTGCGCAGTTCTTCGTTCGTGGCGCGCAGCATCTCGTTGGACTGGCGCAGGCGCTGGAGATCCAGGTCCAGCGCCGCCACATCCACCGTGGGTGCCGCTGGTGCCGGTGCCGCTGCTGCTTTGATCGCTTCGATCTCTTGTCGGTGGGTTTCGTGGAGCTTGCGCACCCGCTCTTCCAACTGGGCGTTGGCCAGCTTTTCCTCGTCCAGCGCATCCTGCAGGCGCGCCACCTCTGCCGGGTCGATTCCCGGCTCTGCGGGCACCTCTGGAGCGGCCTGCGCCGCACGCTCTTCCAGCCGGGCCACACCTTGTGCCACCCGGTCCAGCGCGGCCGTTATGCGATATTGCAACTCGTCAATTTGGGTCATTTGCCTGATCCCCGTTTGTTGTGCGCCCACCGTTGGCGAGACACCGCCAGACGCATTTTTCCGTGCTCTCGAAACGAATCGCTCCGTCCTCTTAATGTGAAAGTTTAACAATCCGCGTTCGAAAATGCGCCCCCTTATGCACATATGGCAAGGCTGTGCCGCTTGAACTCTGCGTTGACGCTGGTATGAGCGCCCTCAACGACCCCTTTTGCCCCCATCATGAAGGACGAGACGGCCCGTGGATATCGAGACCCTCAAAGCCCAGAACCCCGACCATTGGAACAAGGCGGCTGCGATCCGTGCGCTGACGCTTGATGCCGTGGCTGGCGCAAATTCCGGACATTCGGGCATGCCCATCGGCATGGCGGATGTTGCCACCGTGCTTTACGAGAAGCACCTCAAGTTCGACGCCGCCCATCCCGGCTGGCACGACCGCGACCGGTTCATCCTGTCGGCGGGTCACGGATCGATGCTGCTCTATTCGCTGCTTTACCTTGTGGGTGATCCCGAAATCACGCTGGATCAAGTCAAGAATTTCCGCCAATGGGGCGCGAAAACCGCAGGCCATCCCGAGAACTTTCTCGCACAGGCGATCGAGACCACAACCGGCCCGCTGGGTCAGGGCATCGCCAACTCGGTTGGCTTTGCGATGGCGGAAGAAGCGCTGCGCGCGCGCTTCGGCAAAAAGCTGGTCGATCACTATACATACGTGATCGCAGGCGACGGGTGCCTGATGGAGGGCGTCAGCCACGAAGCCATCGGCATTGCAGGACGTCAGGAGCTGTCCAAGCTGATCGTTTTCTGGGACAACAACAACATCACCATCGATGGCACGGTTGAGCTGTCCGACCGCACCGATCAGGTTGCACGCTTTACCGCTGCGGGCTGGCACGTGCAGGAAATCGACGGTCATAATCCGGCAGAGATCGACGCGGCCATCACGGCGGCCAAGGCGGACAAGCGCCCGTCGATGATCGCGTGCAAGACACATATCGCACTGGGTCACGCGGCGCAGGACACCTCCAAGGGTCACGGCGCACTGACAAACGCGGACCAGAACGCCGCCGCCAAGGCCGCTTGGGGATGGACCACCGGTCCGTTCGAAGTGCCTGCCGACATCAAGTCAGCCTGGGAAGAAATCGGTCGTCGCGGTGCGGCAGACCGTGCAGATTGGGACGCACGCTTGGCCGATATGTCTACGGCCCGTCAGGCTGAATTCGCCCGTACGATGGCCGGTGAAGCGCCGAAGAAGCTGTCGTCAACCATCAAGGCGCTGAAAAAGCAGATCAGCGAAAGCGCGCCTAAAGTGGCCACGCGCAAAAGCTCGGAAATGGTGCTTGAAGTTGTCAATCCGATCCTGCCGGAAACCTTTGGCGGCTCGGCTGACCTGACCGGGTCGAACAACACCAAGACCGGCGATCTTGGCGTGTTCGACGTGGACAATCGCAAAGGCCGCTACATGTACTGGGGCATTCGCGAACACGGCATGGCCTCGGCGATGAACGGCATGGCGCTGCATGGTGGCATCCGCCCCTATGGCGGTACGTTCATGTGTTTCACCGATTATGCCCGCCCTGCGATGCGCCTCTCGGCCTTGATGCAGGTGCCGACGGTCTACGTGATGACGCATGACAGCATCGGTCTGGGCGAAGACGGCCCGACCCACCAGCCGGTCGAACATCTGGCGATCAGCCGCGCCACGCCGAACACGCTGGTGTTCCGTCCTGCCGACACGGTGGAAACCGCTGAAGCCTGGGAAATCGCATTCACGCAGACAAAGACACCTTCGGTGCTGTCGCTGACCCGGCAGAACCTGCCGACGGTCCGGACCGAACACAAGACCAAGAACCTCACGGCGCAAGGCGCCTATGTGCTGGCCGATGCCGAGGGCAAGCGTCAGGCGATCCTTATGGCGACCGGCTCTGAGGTCGAGATCGCGATGGCGGCGCGTGATATCCTGCACGCCGAAGGGATCGGCACGCGGGTGGTGTCGATGCCCTGCTGGGAGCTGTTCGAGGAGCAGGACGAAGCCTATCGCAAGCGCGTGTTGCCGGGTGGCCCGGTGCGCGTCGCGGTCGAGGCGGGCATCCGCTTTGGTTGGGACCGCTGGCTCTACGGCGAGCGCGGCAAGCGCGAGAAGTCGGGCTTTGTCGGCATGCACGGGTTCGGGGCGTCGGCCCCTGCGGAAACGCTCTACGAGAAGTTCGGCATCACCGCCGAGGCCGTGGCGCAGAAGGCGCGAGATCTGGTCGAGGGCCGCTGGCAGCCCGACCCGCGTGCGTAAACTGGTTTTGGGCGGCCTCCAATATCGGGGCCGCCCGCCTGCGATGCATCGATGCATCGCCCGAACGCGTTGACGCGTTAGCAATCTTACAGACCCGCTGATGCCGAGGACCACCTTGCGTCGACGCAAGGAAGAAACGCATTGACGCGTTTCAGGCACCAAAACCCGAAGCCTGCCGACCCTGCTGCGTCGACGCAGCATGAAAACGGCTTGAGCCGTTTTCGCAACATAGGGTTACGTGGTCGCGCGCGCTGCGTCGACGCAGCGACACAACGCGTTGACGCGTTGTGCGCTTCGCATGTTACCGAAAATGCGTGTCCCGACCTGTCGGCCAGGCGCGCTGCGACAGGCTCGAAGGATCGCGCTGCACGATGAGGCGCACAGGGTCGCGGTTGCAGAACACCACCAATTGATCCCTGTTTTCGACCAGCGTGAACCCGCGCCGCTGCACCTCGCGCAGGAAAGCGTCGCGCCCGACAACCCGTTCCACATCTCGGGCCGCGCGGTGGATCACACCGCCCCGACCAACCGCCTTGGCCGAAAAGACGTTGCGCAACCAGGTGTCGGGATCAAGATAAGAAGGTATCGTCATCCCGCCTGCATACCCACAACAGGGTTAAGACAGGATTAACGCGCATCAGACACCTTTCGGCATCACCGCCGTCCAGAGCGGACCGACGATCTTGACCCCGATCGGGATCAGGATCAGGCCCCAGATGAAACCCAGAACAAAGTCGATGCCGGCCGTCACAGCCCATTCGACAAAAGCCTGCCCTGCCCCGATGGCCACCGCGACGTCGTGGATGGCATCCTCGGGCCCATGCAAGCCCATCTGCGCGATGGAATGCACGATGATCGATCCACCGACCCAGAGCATCGCCGCCGTGCCCACCACGGTCAGCATCTTGAGCAGCCAAGGCATGAACTTGACGATCCCGCGCCCCAAGGCACGGGTCAGCCCAAGCCGCCCCACCTGCGAAAGCCAGAGGCCCAAATCGTCCATCTTCACGATCACCGCCACCGCGCCATAGACCGCCAGCGTGACCATGATGCCGACAAGCGCCAGTGTGGCCCCCTGCATCCAGATGTTGCCTTCTTCGATCACCGAAAGCGCAATG
>NZ_JAEPMO010000052.1 GCF_017643905.1 Marivita sp. | reverse complement strand
GATGGCTGCGCACGCACGCAACAAGCTCACGCCGCTCTGAAGAGGTAAGAAAACCGGGACGGATCATGCCGTAACCTGAATCGCGACCTGCTTGCACGTCAACCCTTCAAATCTCGGGTCTTCAGTGACTCCGGGTATAATTGGAATAAATGGTGTTGGGTTGCTTGCCCCATCAAGTAACTTCAGGAAGAGGCTATCAACTTTGATTAGGTCATCAACCTGTCGTCGCTTGTTAGCAAAAGTCGCCAGCTGATTGTTTCGATATACCTCGATATACTCCGATAGGGGGTCGTCTCCCCAACCTTTTGGGGCCTGAGTTGGTTGTCCACTTTTCATTCAACCCTCTTTGAAAAGATTTTGAGAAAAATCCGTCCTCACAACTGATCGCGGGGCGTTGCCAGAAGGCCAAGGCCACGGGCGGACTGGATGGACAGCAGGCCGCTGGGCAACCCGTTGGCGTTCTGGTAGCGGCGCACCGCCAGACGGGTCGGGACATCCATCACCCCGGTGACCGGCCCCCGGTACAGCCCGCGCGCGTCCAGCGCCCGTTGCAGGGTCGAGATCAGGTCGGGTGTCAAAGCGTCCGGGCAGGGGACTTCGAAAATCAGTTCTTGCCGTTCCCGTTTGATCACCTGCACGGTTTCGGTGCGGAACCGTTTGGGCGCGACTTCGACCTGCCTCGTGACGGTTTCCAATTCGGCAGGGGCCACGTCGCGCACCCAGCATCCGTCCGGGTTGACGCCCGGCGGCGCGGGGATCTGGGCCGAGGCGAAATCGGGCACCGGCACCTCGGTGCCATCTTCCCCGTAGTCGAGCGGTCCCGTACAGGCGGCAACCGCGGCCAAAGCCACGGCCCAGAGAGCCCGGATCGCTGACGGGAGGAGGGTCACTGAGAATGTGCGCCTGTTTGCCTGTTTCTTCTTGCGCGCAGTCTAGCCTGTTTGTGGGTCTGGCGAAAGCGCCTCTGGCTCTGCCTCGGGGGCGGGGGCCAGAAGCTGGTCCAGCAGGGGCGAGATGTCCTCGATCACCTCGGCGATCACATGGATCACATCGCCTTCGCTTTGCAGCCGTCCGGTGACGCGCAGCATGCGCCCGGCGATCACCGCGCGGCGGTAGCGTTCGTAAAGCTTGCGCCAGACGATGATGTTCACCGTTCCGGTCTCGTCTTCCAGCGTGAGGAAGATCACGCCCTTGGCGGTGCCGGGCCGCTGCCGCAGGATCACCAGCCCCGCCACCGTGATGCGCGCATTGTCGGGCGGCAGGCGCAACTGGTCGGCCCGCAGGCAGGATGGCGGGCGCGGCCAGTCGGTTTGGGCAGGGCGGGGGGTGACGACACGCATGGGAACAAAAATAGAACATTTGCCAAAGCGTGCAAGCCCGCAATTTCCGCAGATTTCGGATCGCTTCGGAACGCTTAATCCGGCCTTAAGGACGGAACGCACGCCCATGTGGGAGTGTCAGGACAGACAGCAACACAGACCGATGAGGGCACCATGGCTTATTTCGACACACGCAAGACCGCACGCACCACCACCGCAGTCGACGTTCAGGGCGTATTTGACCGTCTGGTAAAATTCATCGCGGCCCGCGCGACAGCAATCACCACGCGCCCCAGCACGTCCCCCGATCAGATCGTCGCGGCCCAGCATCGTGCCGAAGCGCACCGCCGGGCAGTTGACAAGCTGATGCGTTAATCCTCGGGAAAGCCGTTGGCGCGCAGGGCGGCGACAACGGTTTCACGATAGAACGCGCTATGATGGGGCCGTGTACGGATAAATGTGGCAACACTCATGTCCGGCACCTTTTGGCGGAACCACGATGCCATCTTCTGCGACTTTTCAAAGTCACCCATTTTCCAGGCACAGCCCATCAGGCCAAGTTGGATCGTTGCAAATTCGGGATATTGCAAGAGAGCTTCTTCGTAGTATCGCGCGGCTGTCTCAAGGTCCTGTTTCTGAAAATAGGCGTTCGCGATCCCTGCGGTTGTCACCCCGATATTTGGGTGCAAGGGGCTGATCCGAATGGCCCGTGTCAGATGGGCGATCGCGTCTTCGTCCTGGCCCAGATAATTGTGCACCCAGCCCAAGAACAATGAGATGGTCGCCGAGTTCGGGTTCATTGAATTGGCTTGTTTGACCGCGATGAGACCTGTTTCAGGGTCCTGACCGATATACGCAATGTAATGCCCGGCAGCAGCCAATGCGAAAGGATCATCCGCGCCGCTGTTCAGAACGTCCCTCGCGACAGGCAGCGCGGCTTCCGCTTGTTCAAAAGACCACCAGCGCGTTGCAAAGGACCCCGTATGCGCAAAGCAATAAAGCCCCTTGGCACGTGTGAATCCTGGGTCAAGCACAAGCGCTTGCTCCAGAAGGGCCATGCCGGTTTGAAGATCGGACAAGGTGTTCTGCCGCATTACTAAGGGCGCAGCTTGCATACACAGATCATAGGCTTGCAGGTTCTCGGTGGGCTTTGATTTGGCGCGTGCGGCTTCGGCCCAGATCAACTTGGGCTCAATTGCGCCTGCCACCTGTTCCGCAACCGTGTCCTGCAGATCAAAGATATCGTCTGTTGTGCCTTCGAACCGCTCTTGCCAGATCAACCGGGCGGACGTGGCCTCGACCAGTTGTGTGAAGATACGCAGACGATTGCCCGCCTTCTGAATGCTGCCCTCAAGCACATATTCAACGCCAAGCTCTTGTCCGATCTGTGCCAAATCGACAGCCTTGCCGCGATACGTAAAGGTGGACGTGGTTGACACCACAAAGAACCCCGAGACACGGGCAAGAGCAGATGTGATTTCATTCACGATCCCATCCACGAGATAGCCGTTGGCGTCGTCTCCTGTCAGGTTGGCAAAGGGCAGAACGGCCAGCGATGGGATATCAGGAACGCTTTGCGTCGTTTGCGGCATTTGCGCAGAGTCGCTGTCCCCGCCCAGCGTGAACTTGTAGCCAACACCGGGAACCGTTTTTATGGCCTGTTTCCCAAGAGCCTTGCGCAACCCCGCGATCTGGACGGTGAGGTTGCTTTCCTCGACCAGCACACCGGCCCAGACATGATTGAGCAATTCTTCCTTGGTGATGACGCGCTCCGGGTTGCTCGACAGAAAGGCCAACACATCAAACGCCCGTGCCCCCAGCGTGATCGGCTCACCGTTTAGCGTGACACTGCGGGTGGTGTCGTTGATCTGCAAAGCGGTCATCTGCGGTCCGGTTTTGTTTTCAAGACCCTAACCGCAGAACGCAGGTTGCGCCAACGGGTTTGCACTTTCCAATTGGCGCGGGGTCTTAATGGCTGTCAAAGAACGCTGCGACGTCGCTCGCGATCTGGGCATGCTCTGCTCTTCGGGCCTCACGGCCTTCTTCGCAGACAAAGGCGTCGTCCGGTTCTTCCTCTTTCAGGATCGCCAGACCGTTTTCGGTGCAGACCCCCAGAAAGTCGAAATGTGCCAGACCGGCAGGTTCGATATAGGTGGTCAGGTCAGCGGGCAGTGCGGCCACCAATGCACGGGATTCCACATCCAAATCCAACCCGGAATTGGTGACGGGCGCGCCAAAGACCAGCATCGGTGTCTCAATGGCCCCAAGGCTGTCGGTCGAAAAGGTCTGTGTGCCACCCAGATCAAAGACCGCAAACGCCTTGATCCGGTCATCAGACAGATCCTGAGCGATGGCACGTCGGTCTTCGGGCGACTTGGCCACGTCCCAGCGATCGAAGATGCCACAGACCAGATCGTCAGGCATGGCGGTGCAGAACGCATCGAATGTGGCAGCGTCGAACCGACCCCCGGCCAGTGCCACCGCAGTGAACCCACCCAGCGAATGGCCCGCCATATAGATGCGGTCCGGGTCGATCAGACCCGCCATGGCATGCGCGCCGGTCAGGTGATCGATGGTGCGCGAGATGTCTTTTGGCCGCTCCCAAAGCGCGCGCTGGTGATCCGGGTCACGTTGAAAGGTCGAGGTGCCGGGATGGTCAATGGCGGCCACGATATAGCCCTCGGCCACCAACCGTTCCGCCAGCCACGCCTGATTGCGGGCGTTGCCGAACATGCCGTGAGACAGCACGACAAGCGGATAGGTGCCTTCGGACGGGGCGGCATAGGGCGCCACGCGAATAGGTTCCCAAACGGCGTTGCCATGCGCGGGCTCGGTGGGTGCGTCTGCCGCCGCCGGATACCAGACAAACCCGTCAAGGTGCCGGGTGCCATCTGTGTCCCTTATCTCAAGCGGGGTCATGCCGGTGGTGGCGGGTTCTGCGGAAAATGCCGTGGATGCCAGCAGGGCGGACATCAAAGCGGCGAAACGTATATTCTGTGTCATGGTTCGGGGCCTTTCGTGACGCAAGGGGTGATGCCCCTGAGATTGGCCAAAGCGGTAATTCAAACAACAGCTTGCACCCCTGTCCGCTGTCCTTGATCATGATGCAGGACAGTACCGACGTGATATAGGACAGCCATGCAGGGTGATCTGGCCACGTTCCCATTACCGATCCTGACATTTCTGCTGTCTTCGGTGGCCAGCGGCCTGATTTGGCGCGCGGATCTGGGACAGGTCTGGGCCAACCGATTCTTCGCCAGCTTCTTTCTGGTGCTTGCGGTAGGGGCACTGATGGTGGGGCTGCGGTTCGGATACGGGGTTGACCAGTTCATCCCGCTGCAACGTGCGCTGCCGCTGTTTGCCGGGCCACTGGTGTATCTGGGGTTTGCCTGTTTCGCCGTCGGATCCGGCCGCGTCCCGCGCTTGGCGCTGATCCACCTCGGGATCGCCGTTCTGATTGTCGCCGTCGCGCCAATTGCCTTTGCGGACCTGCTTGACCTCGATGTGATCGTGGCACTCAGTTACTTGGTCTATGCCGGTCTGCTTCTGCGTCTTTGGGGACGCGGGTCAAACGGATTGCCCCATGCGCGGATCGAAAGCGCGTCGGCGCTGCGCCGCTGGATGCTGGGCGCGGTTGCGCTTCTTGTGGTGTTTGCACTGGCGGATACGGCCATCGCCCTCAGTTTCGCGGCACAGCGCACGGGTGATGCGATGTCGCTGATCTCGGCCGGGGCTGTGGTGATGGCAATGGGCTTGATCGTGGTGATCGTGACCGTGTCCAAAGGAGGGGGGCGATTCACCTCGCAGGTCACGGTTGTGCGCACGAAGCCAGAGCCTGATGCGGATGCGCTGGAGGCCCGGACACGGGCTCTGCTTCTGGACACACAGCTCTATCTCGACACAGAGTTGACGGTGGATCGCTTGGCCAAACGTCTGCAGGTTCCGTCCCGCGCGCTGTCCTTGGCGATCAATCAGGTCAAAGGCATGAACGTGTCGCAATATGTCAATGATTTCCGGCTGGACCATGCTGCCAAGCTGCTGGCCGAAGGGCAGAGCAGTGTGCTCGAGGTGATGGATCAGTCAGGGTTTCTCACCCGGTCGAATTTCTACCGCGAATTCCAGCGCCGGTTTGACATGACACCTGCCGCCTATCGCGATGTGGCAAAGCGGGGTCAGTCGGGGATCTGATCGTCGGTCCAGCCGGTGTCGGCGTCTTCTTCGGCGACCAGCATCACCGCGAGGGTGCCCGACGGGCGGTGCAGGCGCACGTCCGAGGAAAAGCCCAGATCGCCGCCGGAATGCCCGACCACATCGCCATCGACTTCGACGCCCATGCCGTAGCCTTCCCCCATCGGGTCTTGCGTCATCATGCCAAGCAGGTCGGGCGGCAACAGCGTTTGGTCAATGAACAGCGCGCGATAGAAGCGCGCCACGTCCCGCGCGGTCGAAATCACGCCGCCATCGCCAAAGCCGGCAGCTTGGTAATAGGCGCGCACCTCGCCTGGGGCATCGGCAAAGCTGTCCGGCAGGGGGCGACTGCCGAAGACAAAGCTGTCGGTCATGCCAGCAGGGCCAAACACCTCGCGCTGCAGGGCTTGGGCGTAGGTCAGGCCGGTTTCTGCTTCCAGGATCAGGCCCAGCAGAACGAAATTCGTGTTGGAGTAATCGAACCCACCACCGGGATCGAAAAGCGCGGAGTCCCCGAATGCATAGCCAAGTGCGGTTGCCGGGGTTTGCAGGTTGGGATCGTCCAGCGCATCCTCAAGGTAGTCGTCGGTGTAATAGTCCGGCAGACCAGAGGTCATCGTCAGCAGGTGGCGCAGGGTGATCTTGTCCAGCCCGCCCAGCCCCTTGGCGATGTCAGGCGCAACCCGGTCGACCGCAGGATCGTCAAGCCGCAGATCCCCCCGTGCCACACGCCGCAGCACCGCAACAGCGGTCATCGTCTTGCCAACCGAGGCGATGGCGAAGGCCGTGTCGGGCGCGGCGTTTTGGGCGTCTGTCCTTCTGTCACCGGTACGTTCAAGATGGCGTACGACGGGTGCGTCCTGCGCCAGGGCCGGTCCTGAAAGCGCCAGCAGGATCGCGCAAGCCGTGATCCCGCGCCGTGTCATCTGCATGATCTGCATCTGCGTGGCCTTTTCCTCCAAACGGCTCCAATAGGGTCAGAAAGCCATGACGCGCGCCGCGCGTAAAGTCCTGACAGGGATTTGAGGTCGAATGGGGCTGGCGGGTTTGATCCAGCCGGACTAGGTATGTGACGATTTCTGAGACGGAGAGCGCTGTAATGGCAAAAATCACCTATATTGAGCATGGCGGCACAGAGCATGTCGTGGACGTGGCCAACGGTCTGACCGTGATGGAAGGCGCACGCGACAATGGTATTCCGGGCATCGAGGCGGATTGTGGCGGTGCCTGCGCCTGTTCGACCTGTCACGTCTATGTGCATCCCGATTGGGTGGGCAAACTGCCGCCGAAGGAAGACATGGAAGAGGACATGCTCGACTTTGCCTATGAGCCGAACCCCGAGCGGTCGCGTCTGACGTGCCAGCTCAAGGTGACCGATGCGCTGGACGGGTTGATCGTTCAGATGCCGGAAAAGCAGATCTGATCATGCGTTTGGCCGGTGTCGTGGCGTTGGTGATGGGACTGGCGTCACCCGCCATGGCGCAAGAGATCGTGTCGGCGCGGTATGATGGGCCGACCACACGTTACCCGCACGGTGTGCTGGGCGACGATATCGAATATGACACATTGGTGGTGCGGCTAAGTGACGGGCGCGAAATATCCGCGCGCTGGGCGCAGCACATCGTGTTCGAAGACCTTTCACCCCGTGTTGTTGACGTGGATGGCGACGGCGCTCCCGAGGTGGTTGTGGTCGAAAGCCACGAGACCCAAGGCGCGCGGCTGGCCATCTGGGGTATGCGGGATGGCGCGCTTGCGCAGATCTCGGCAACACCGCATATCGGGACCCGGTTCCGCTGGCTGGCCCCGGTGGCGGTGGCCGATCTGGACGGTGACGGGCGGGTGGAACTGGCGTATGTCGACCGACCGCATCTGGCCAAGGTGCTGCGCGTCTGGCGGTACAGGGCGGATGGAGACTTGACCCAGGTGGCCTCGGTAGAAGGTCTGACCAATCATCGGATCGGCTGGGATTACATCGCGGGTGGCTTGCGCAATTGCGGGCAGGGGCCTGAGATGGTGCTCGCGGATGCCGGCTGGGCCAACGTGGTTGCGGTGCGCCTTGCGGACGGCGCGTTGACGCAGCAGGTGTTGGGCGCGTATTCGCCCGTGGCTTTGGAGCGCGCCTTTGGCTGTTGAGCAGTAAGCGCCTTCGAAGGCGCTTTGGCACCGCGTTTCGAAACGCGGTTTTCAAACCAATTCGAATTGGCTTCACGCGTTTTCGAAAACGCCGCCAAGGGCGGTCGACCGCCCTTGGTGCCTGTGTCATAGCTGGGACATGACCTCGTCCGAAGCTTCGAAATTGGTGGTGACGCGCTGCACGTCGTCATCGTCTTCCAGCGCATCCACCAGTTTCATCAGCGATTGCATCGCGTCGAGATCCAGCTCGGTTGTGGTGGTCGGCTTCCACACCAGCTTGGTCGAGTCGGATTCGCCCAGTTCCGCCTCAAGTGCCGTGGCGACCTCGTTCAGATCTGTGTCGGCGCACCAGATGATGTGACCATCCGCGCTGCTTTCCACGTCCTCGGCACCTGCTTCGATCGCGGCCATCATAACCGTGTCCGCATCGCCGACGCTGGCGGGATAGGTGATTTCACCCTTGCGGTCGAACATGAAGCCGACAGAGCCGGTTTCGCCCAGATTGCCGCCGTTCTTGGTAAAGGTGGAGCGCACGTTCGATGCGGTGCGGTTGCGGTTGTCGGTCATCGCCTCGACGATCACCGCGACGCCGTTCGGGCCATAGCCCTCATAACGGATTTCCTCGTAATCTTCGCCATCGCCGCCGGTCGCCTTCTTGATGGCCCGTTCGATGTTGTCCTTGGGCATCGATTGCGACTTGGCTTCCTTGATCGCCAGACGCAGGCGCGGGTTCTTGTCGGGGTCCGGGTCGCCCATCTTGGCAGCGACGGTGATTTCCTTGGAGAACTTGGAGAAAAGCTTGGCGCGCACCGCGTCCTGACGACCTTTGCGGTGCTGGATGTTTGCCCATTTGGAATGGCCGGCCATGGTGTCCTGTCCTTGATTGTCGGATGTCCAGAAGTTTGCGGGTCTTTAGCGCAGAAGGCGGTGCGGGAACAAGTTGCGTTTTCGGGATTTGCGCACTGGGTCGGGTTGGGTATGAGGAGGGCATGAAACCGTTTCTCATTTTGCAATTGCGTCCCGAGGCCGAGGCGAGCGATGGCGAATACGCCGCTTTTCTGAAAAAAGGAGGCCTGACGGAGGCGCAGGTGCATCGCGTCTGTCTGGACCGCGAGCCGCTGCCCGAGGGGCTGGACCTGTCGGACTATGCCGGGGTGATCGTGGGCGGCGGGCCGGGCTGCGTGTCGGATGATCCGGCCACCAAAGACCCGGTCGAGGCGCGGATCGAGGCAGAGATCCTGTCGCTCATGCCCGAGATCACGGCGCGCGATGTGCCGTTCATGGGGTGCTGTTACGGCATCGGTATTCTGGGGCATCATCTGGGGGCTGAGGTGTCGAAGCGCCGCTATGGCGAGCCCGTGGGGCCGGTGACCTGCCGCGTGACGGTCGAGGGCACGGTGGACCCGCTGGTCGCAGGGCTGCCCGGCGCGTTTGATGCCTTCGTCGGTCACAAGGAGGCGGTGCAGGACTTGCCCGAGGGGTGCGTTCATCTTCTGGCATCCGACCCATGCCCCTACCAGATGATCCGCTATGGGCAGAACGTCTATGCCACGCAGTTCCACCCCGAGGCGGATGCGGGTGTGTTCGAAGAGCGGATCCGGATTTACCGACACAAGGGTTATTTCGCGCCCGAGACCGCAGATGACCTGATTGCCATGTGTCATTCAAGCGATGTGACGGTGCCGGTCGAGATCCTGCGCCGGTTCGTGGCGCGCTACCGCGGGTAACGTTTCCGTCGACGGAAACGCCCGATGCGTCGACGCATCGGACGCCCTAGAGTGGCCAGATCAGCGGAATGAGGGCCGAGGCCAGGATGCCCACGCTCAGGTTCAGCGGCACGCCCACTTTGAGGAAGTCCGAAAACGCGTACCCGCCCGGCCCGTAGACCAGCGTGTTGGTCTGGTATCCTATCGGCGTCGCAAAGGCGCAGGACGCGGCCACCATGACCGCCACCACCAGTGGGCGGGGGTCGATCCCCAACGCCTGCGCCAGCCCGATGGCGATGGGTGTCACAACCACGGCCACCGCGTTGTTGCTGATCAATTCCGTGAGCAGGCTGGTGAGCAGATAGATCGCCCAGACGATGGCCCAGGGTGGCAGGTTCATCATGTAAGGGGCAAGGCCCTCGACGATCAGCGTGACCGCACCCGAAGCCTCCAACGCGGCACCAATGGCCAGCATGGCGAAGATCAGCGCGAGCAGTTGGCCTTCGACAAAGGAAAACGCCTCGTCCGAATCCACACATTTTGTCAGCAGCACGACGGCAACAGCGATGATCGCCAGTGCAAGGATCGGGGCCACGCCGAACGCCGCCAGCAGCACAAGACCGGCAAGGGCCGCGATGGCGATGGGGGCATGGCTGCGCCGGTAGGCGCGGGCCGAGGGTTTGGCCACATCCACGAGGTTGAGTTCATCCGCCATACGCTGGATGTCCTCGGGCGCGCCTTCGAGCAGCAGAGTGTCGCCGACGCGCACCACCAGATCATCCAACTGTCGCCCGATATTCTGGTTCCGCCGATGCACTGCCAGCGGATAGACGCCGTAGCGCCGCCGCAGGCGCATCGCGCCCAGACGCCGTCCCACCATCTTGCAGACCGGGGTAATCAGCACCTCGACCGTTGTGGTCTCCACCGCCGAGACCTGATCTACCCGGCGCAGTTCCTTGTTCCGCTGCAGGCTCAGCAACTCGGTCATCTGCGTGCGCAGGACCACGCGGTCGCCCACCTGTAGCGTCACGCCCTCCAGATTGCGCCGCAGCGAGGCGTCGCCCCGGATCACGTCGATCAGGCGCACCCCGTCGCGTTTGAACAGCTGCACGCCCTGCACTTCGCGGCCGATCAGGTTGCTGTCCGGCGGAATCACCGCCTCGGTGAAGAACTTCATCTTCGACCGGTCCGACAGCATTGCCGCCATACTGGTGCGTTCGGGCAGAAGGTAGCGGCCAAAGGCCCAGAGATAGAACATGCCCCAGGCGATCAGCACCACCGCAAGGGGCGTGACCTCGAAGATGGTGAAGGGGTCCAGCCCCTGCGCGCGGGCGACACCATCGACCAACAGGTTGGTGGAGGTGCCGATAAGGGTGAGCGTGCCGCCAAGAATCGCGGCATAGCTCAGCGGGATCAGCAGTTTCGACGGGGCCAGCCCCAAGGTTTTGGCCAGTTGCACAAAGAGCGGCAGCATGACCACCACCACGGGGGTGTTGTTCATGAAGGCCGAGGCCACGATCACCACGCCGATGATCCCCGCCATCGCGCGTTTCGGGCTTTTCTGCACCGCCGATTGCGCCGCATTGGTGAAGGCGTTGAGCGCCCCTGTGCGCACCAAGGCCCCCATGACGAGGAACATCGCCGCAATGGTCCAGGGCGCGGGGTTCGACAGCACATCCAGTGCGTCCGCATAGGGTAGCACGCCGGTCGCCAGCAGGAAGGCCACACCGCCGATGGCCACCACCTCGGTCGGGTAGCTTTCGCGCACGAAGAGCGCAAACATGACCGCCACGGTGCCAAGCGCCAGCAGAGCCTGTGTGGTCTGGTCGAGGTCGATCAGTGCGGTGAGCACGGTTGCGCGTCCTTCATGTCAAGCGGTCCCAGTGTGATCGGGTTCCATTGGCGGAACAAGCACCGCTTTGGGGCGCGGCTGAACCAGCGCCAGCCCGCCCAGCATCACCGCCAGGGCTGCCCAGAAATAGGGCGAGTAGCTTTCGTTCAGGAACAGCATCGCCCATGTCACACCGAAGAGCGTCACGAAATAGCTGATCTGCACCGTGAACACCGCGCCCGCGCGTCCGACAAGCCAGACATAGGCGACATAGGCCGCAGCGTGCAGAAGTGACGAGGCGACGATGGCCAGATCCGGTGCACCCCATGGTGCGCGCGGGTCGATGAATTGCCCTGTCAAAACGGCAAACGGCAGGGTGATAACCGCGCCGACCAGCGAGGCCCCGCACAGCGTCTGCACCGGATCAAGCCCCCCAAGTCCCCATCGGGCGACCACGCTGCTTTCCAGCGCGTAGAAAAACGACGAGATCAGCGCAACGAAGACCCAGATCACGGGAACCGAGGCGGGCAGGCTGGCGTCGGGCAGGATCAGCAGGCAGATGCCGGTGAAGCCAAGGCTCAGCCCGGCCAGCCTGCGCCAGCGGAACCGCTCCAACCCGAAGGCGAGCGCGATGGGAAAGGCGATCATCGGAATCGAACTGAGCAGGATCGAAAGCACGCCTGACGGCAAATGGATCGCTGCGGAATAGGACGAAATGCCGGGCAGGACGGACCCGATCAACGCAAGCGCCGTGTAGAGCGTCATATCCCGCCGGGTGAAGCGCATGGAGGTGCCGCGCAGCACACAGACAAGGCCCAGCACAGCCGCGCCGATGCCCATCTGCCAGAACAGGATGCCAAAATGGCGATAGCCTTCGCTGACGGCTGTCTTTGCCAGCGGCTGTGTCGCCCCCCAGGCCGCGCCCGCGAGGATAAGAACGATCAGCGGCAGGGCGCGTGTCATGGATTGCTGGCCTGAAGCCGTCCGCCATCACGGATCATGTGGATCGCGGTGGCCTTGCCGGTGCGGTCGTCGGTTTCCACCAACACACCCGACAGCGTCGCCTCGCCCAAGGCCGGCTGGAAGCGGCCCTTGGCCATGCCGGTCACGAAGCGGCGCATCGGTTCGGTCTTTTCCATCCCGATCACCGAATTGTAGTCGCCGCACATACCTGCATCGGTCAGGTATCCGGTGCCTCCCGGTAGAATTTGCGCATCGCCCGTGGGCACATGGGTGTGGGTGCCGACCACAAGGCTCGCGCGGCCATCGCAGTAATGGCCCATGCCCATCTTTTCCGAGGTTGCCTCGCAATGCATGTCCACAAGGATCATCTGTGCCTGACCACCCAGCGGGTGCGCCCGCAGCACTGCGTCCACAGCCGAGAACGGATCATCGAAGGCGCGTTTCATGAACACCTGTCCCAGCACCTGCAGCACAAGGATCTTGCGTCCGCGTGCATCGGTGAACAGGCGGTGGCCGCGACCGGGGGCCTGTTTGGCAAAGTTCAGCGGCCGCAGGATGCGGGGTTCGTTCTCGATATAGGACAGCATGTCCTTCTGATCGAAGGCGTGATCGCCCAGCGTCAGGCAGTCGACCCCGGCTTTCAGCAACGCATCTGCGTGTGGACCCGACAGCCCCACGCCGCTGGAGGCATTTTCGCCGTTCACGACGCAGAAATCGACCTTGAGCCGCGTTTTCAGCTGGGGCAGCCGCTCGGTGATCGCGGTGCGGCCCGCGCGGCCCATAATGTCGCCAAGAAAGAGTGTTCTCATAGACAGAGGATTAGAGCGGTGCTCCGGGAAAGCAAAGAGGCAAACCGGGGGCGGGGGGCACCGCGTTTCGAAACGCGGTGGGAAAAGCCCATTCGAATGGGCTTTGAAGCGGCGTCGACGCCGCTTGGAAGCGATTTCGAAATCGCTTCCAAGCGCTTGTCAGAAGAGCGAGCCCTGTTCCGGCGATTTCGGCTTGGACCGCGCCGCAGGTTTCGTGCCTGCCGCGCCAACCGTCATACGTCCATCGGCAAATTCAATCTCCAGCGCGGTTGCGGCTTGCGCGGCTTTCTGCGTCGTCACCACAGCCCCGTCGCCCCGCACGACCGCATAGCCGCGCTTCAAGGTCTCCTTATACCCCAAGGTTTCGCGCAATCGGTCGAGCGCCGTCAGCCGCGACCGCCAATCCTTCACCTGTGCCTGCCCGGCGCTCGACAGCCGTCGGGTCAGCGCCTCCAATCGGTCGCGTTTGACCGCCAGATCCCGCTCGATGGGCTTCAGCGTCAGTCTGTCAGCGCGTCGCGCCAGTGCCTCGCGCTTGGTCTCGACCACACGTGCCAGACCGGGGGCGAGCCTCGTGGCGCTTTGGTCGAACCGCCGCCTCTGTTCAGCCAGCGCACGAGACAGAAGCGAGGGGCGCAGGGACGCGGACGCCTCAATAAGCCGCCCGCGGCGCAGGTCCACTGAGCGGGTGAGGGCGCGCGGCAACCGGTCCGCCATTAGGTCAAGCCGCTGTGTTGGGCCGGACAAGAGCGCATCGGACCGGGGAAGGGCGCGGGCCAGATCGCGCAGGCGCTGGTCGCGGGTCTGCATCCGCTGCGACACCGCGCGGGTCATGCGCGCCTGTTGGTCGCCGACCCATCCCAGCAGTTCGAGCCGCACCGGCACCGCGATTTCCGCAGCCGCCGTGGGGGTCGGTGCCCGCTGGTCGGACACATAGTCGATCAGAGTCGTGTCGGTTTCGTGGCCCACCGCCGAAATGAGCGGAATCTCCGACGCCGCCGCCGCCCGTGCGACGATCTCTTCATTGAAGCCCCAGAGGTCTTCAATGCTGCCACCCCCCCGCGCGACGATCAGCAAGTCGGGCCGGGGGAGCGCCCCGCCGGGTGTCAGCGCATTGAAACCCGCAATCGCGCGGGCGACCTCCGGCGCGCATGCGGCACCTTGGACAGCCACCGGCCAGACCAGCACCTTGCGCGGAAAGCGGTCCCGCAACCGGTGCAGGATGTCCCGGATCACCGCACCCGAGGGCGAGGTGATGACGCCAATGATGTCGGGCAGGTAGGGCAGTTCCTTCTTGCGCGCCGAATCGAACAACCCTTCTGCCGCCAGCGCTTTCTTGCGCTTTTCCAGCATCGCCATCAGCGCGCCTTCGCCCGCGACGGTCACCTCATCAACGTTGAGGTTGTACTTGGACTGCCCGCCAAAGGCCGTCATGCGGCCGGTAACGACAACCTCCAGCCCTTCTTCGGGGATCACGGAAAGCTGCGAGATCTGACCTTTCCACGTGGTGCAGGCCAGCACGGACCGGTCATCCTTGACGTCATAGTAAAGATGCCCCGACCGTGCCGTGAACACGCGCCCCACCTCGCCGCGCACGCGAATACGGCCGAACTGGTCCTCCAACGTCTTTTTCACCGCACCCGACACCTCGGACACGGTGTATTCGGGCATGTTCTGCCCCGGACGCGGATCGTCGATCAGATCGGACATGTGGCCTCGCTTGCGCTTCACTCGTCCCGACCCTAGAACGCGCGCAACCGAAGGTGAAGACGGAGCGTGCGCCATGAACATTCTCATCCTTGGAAGTGGCGGGCGCGAACATGCGCTGGCATGGGCGGTGATGCAGAATCCGAAATGCGACCGGCTGATCGTGGCGCCGGGAAATGCCGGGATCGCAATGATCGCCGAATGTGCGGCTCTGGACATCGAAGACGGCGGCGCGGTTGTCACCTTTGCCGAGGAAAACAGCATCGACTTCGTGATCGTCGGGCCCGAAGCGCCTTTAGCCGCAGGAGTCGCGGACCGGTTGCGCGATGCCGGCCTGTTGGTCTTCGGCCCGTCTGCCGAAGCGGCGCGGTTGGAGGCTTCCAAGAGCTTCACCAAGGAAATCTGCGATGCGGCCAACGCGCCGACAGCCGCCTACGGGCACTTCACCGATGCCGAGGCGGCCAAAGCCTATGTCCGCACCCAAGGCGCACCCATCGTGGTGAAGGCGGATGGTCTGGCCGCTGGCAAGGGTGTCATCATCGCCGAAACGGTGGCCGAGGCCGAAGCCGCCATCGACGATATGTTCGGCGGGGCCTTTGGCGGGGCCGGGGCCGAGGTGGTGATCGAGGAATTCATGCAGGGCGAGGAAGCGTCGTTCTTCGTTCTCTGTGACGGCACCGACGTGCTGCCCATTGGCACCGCGCAGGACCACAAGCGTGTGGGTGAGGGCGATACCGGTCTCAACACCGGCGGCATGGGGGCCTATTCCCCGGCCCCGGTTCTGACCGACGCCATCGCGCAGACGGCGCTGGATCAGATCATCAAGCCGACCATGGCCGAGATGGCCAAACGCGGCGCACCCTATCAGGGGGTGCTCTATGCCGGGCTGATGATCGAGAACGGCCAGCCGCGTCTGGTGGAATACAACGTCCGCTTCGGCGATCCGGAATGTCAGGTGCTGATGATGCGGCTTGGCACGCAGGCGATGGACCTGATGCATGCTTGTGCCGAGGGGCGCTTGGCCGAAGCACGCGTGAACTGGGCCGACGATCATGCCATGACCGTGGTTCTCGCAGCGAACGGTTACCCGGGCAGCTATGAGAAAGGCAGCGTCATCGGTGGTCTCGATGGCCTGCCCGAAGACAGCTTTCAGATGATGTTCCACGCGGGCACCACCGAACAGGACGGCAAGATCACCGCAACCGGCGGGCGGGTGCTGAACGCCACTGCACGGGGCGCCACGCTGCAGGAGGCGCGGGACCGCGCCTATGCCATGGTCGATCAGGTGAACTGGCCCGAGGGCTTCTGCCGCCGCGACATCGGCTGGCGGGCGCTTTAAATGGCGACAGCGTTGGCCGGGTTTGCGCTTGGCCTGTCCCTGATCCTTGCCATCGGTGCGCAGAACGCCTTTGTCCTGAGGCAAGGCTTGCTGAAATCGCATGTCTTTGCCGTCTGCCTGACCTGTGCGCTGTCCGATGCAATCCTGATCGCCTCTGGGGTGGCCGGGTTCGGTGCGTTGACGCAGGCGATCCCCGGACTGGAACTGGCGATGCGGCTCTTGGGCGCGGCGTTCCTGATCTGGTACGGTGCCCGCACCTTCCAAAGCGCGTGGTGCGGCGGGCAGGCGATGCAGGCAGGCCAAGCAGCCGGATCGCTGCGCAAAGCCCTGCTCACCTGCCTTGCGCTGACATGGCTCAACCCGCATGTCTATCTCGACACGGTGGTGCTGCTGGGCGCTGTGGCGGCGCAATACGAGGACCGGTTGAACTTCGCACTGGGGGCAATGACCGCCAGCTTCGTCTTCTTCTTTTCGCTTGGCTACGGCGCGCGTCTCTTGGCACCTCTCTTTGCCAAACCGCGCGCATGGCAAGTGCTGGACGTGATCATCGGCATCGTGATGTGGGCGATCGCGGCGAAACTGTTGTTGATGTAGACAATGACGGTCAAGGCAGCTGAAGCGGGCCGTCCATTACAGAACAGCCTCTTGCACATTGACCCGCCTTCCGCTCCAGTATCGCCATGACTGCGACGACACCACCCAACAGCGTCGGAAATCCCGTCCTTGGCATCTTCTGGATGGTCATGACCGGTATTTGCTTTGTTGCAGTGACCGCGCTGGTCAAGACCTTGGGGGGGCGCATCCCGGCGGCCGAGTCGGCCTTTCTGCGCTACGTGATCGGTCTGGTCTTCCTGATCCCGGTCTGGCGCGAGTTGATTGCGATCAAATTGACGCCACGTCAGAAAAAGCTCTTCGGCATTCGCGGGATTGTACACTCTCTGGGCGTGATCCTGTGGTTCTACGCCATGACCCGCATCCCCATCGCCGAGGTCACGGCGATGAACTACCTCAACCCGGTCTATGTTTCGATCCTCGCGGTGTTTCTGCTGGGCGAAAAGATGGCCCTGCGGAGGGTGCTGGCTGTCATCGCCGCCCTAATCGGGTCGCTGATCATCCTGCGTCCTGGTTTCCGGGAACTTGACCCCGGCCATATCGCGATGCTGGGCACGGCATTGCTGTTCGCAGGCAGTTACCTGATCGCCAAGATCGTGTCAGGCGAATTGCCCGCCAGCCTCGTGGTCGCACTTTTGTCGATCACTGTGACGATCGGACTTGCCCCCTTCGCCATCGCGGTCTGGGTCACACCCAGCCTTGCCGACCTCGGAGTGCTGGCGGCCATCGCCTGTTTCGCTACAGCAGGTCACTATACCATGACATTGGCCTTTGCGGCGGCTCCGGTCACCGTCACGCAGCCCGTCACGTTCCTTCAATTGGTGTGGTCGGTGCTTTTGGGCGCGCTCTTTTTCGATGAACCGGCGGACCCTTGGGTGATCCTCGGAGGTGGCATAATCATGGCATCGGTGATCTTTATCACCTGGCGTGAAGCCCGGTTGCGCAAGTCGCACCGCACGCCCGTGGTCAATGAAACAAAGGTGTAGGCTGACCTAGCGGCGCTCTGCGTCACCCTGTCCAAGGTCCCGCATGGCATTGTTTCGTATTCCGCAAAAAACCGGGTTTGGTTCCAAAATTGGTCACAATCAACGGCGACAAATGGGGTAGGTAACGTACGAGGAACACATCCATGTTTGCCGAAAACTTCTCCAGTCCGGATCTGGGCGAACTGCGCCACTTCCTTGTGGCCGAACGTCAGAAAACGCTGTCGGATGCCGAATGGAAATTTCGCATGCGCGGCTACGGTTTCCACGTCAAGCGCGTCGATGGCGGCGTGATGGTGGCGCGGATCCCCAAGAACGAGATCCTGGGCTGCGTGAAGATGTGACCGACGGGTCGTCCCGTCCGGGCGGCCTTTTGTCCATCTGATCCATCTCGCGCAACGGACCGGGCTTTGCTATGTCCGGTGCATGAAAAACTATATTGATCTTCCCCCGGTCTGGTTGGCTGCGGCGCTTGTCGTGGCTTGGATTCAGAAGACTCATTTCGATTTTGGTCTGAGTTTCGGCCCGGTCTGGGCTGACCTTGTGGGTGGATTGCTGGTTGGCGGCGGTATCGTTCTGATCGCCTTGGCCGCCTACGAGATGCGTCGCCACCGCACGACGATCATTCCCCATCGCGACCCTGCCGCGCTGGTGACAAGCGGCATCTTCAAACGCTCGCGCAACCCCATCTACCTTGCTGATTCGCTGATCCTCACAGGAATGATCCTGTACTGGGACGCGGTGTTATCGCTCCCATTGATCCCGGTTTTTGTCTGGTGGATCGAGAAACACTTCATTCTTGCCGAAGAGAAACGTCTGCGACGAAATTTTCGTGCGAATTTTGCACGATATGAGAAACAAACGCGACGTTGGCTCTAGCCGACAGGGCACATCTGCTCTAGATGAGCGTTTCGCGGTTGGGCAGCATTGTGTGCTTTAGGTCAGCATTGTAGACCCATCTTCGGAAAACATGCCGCTACGGCACTTCGCAACGAACCATAAGGGGGACGGCTCAGGTGAAAATCGGGACGCCAAAGGAAGTGATGAAGGGTGAGGCACGTGTTGCCATGACCCCGGAGTCCGCCCGCCAGCTGCAGAAGCTGGGGTATGAGTGCATCATAGAAAGCGGTGCAGGCGACGCAGCGGGCTATAATGACGATACGTACAAAGAAGCGGGCGTCGAGGTTGTCAAAACCACCGCAGCTCTTTGGAAAGAGGCCGATGTGGTCGCCAAGGTGCGCCCGCCGACCGATGCCGAACTGAAAAAGTCGCGCGAAGGTCAGCTTCTGATCTCGTTCTTCTACCCGGCACAGAACGAAAAGCTGATGCAGCAGGCGGCCAAGCAGGGCACCTCTGTCATCGCGATGGACATGGTGCCGCGCATTTCCCGCGCACAGAAGATGGACGCACTGTCCTCGATGGCGAATATCGCGGGCTACCGCGCCGTGATCGAAGCGGGCAACAATTTCGGCCGCTTCTTCACCGGTCAGATCACCGCTGCAGGCAAGGTACCCCCGGCGAAAGTTCTGGTCGTCGGTGCCGGTGTGGCCGGTCTTGCCGCCATCGGCACATCGACCTCGCTCGGTGCGATCACCTACGCCTTCGACGTGCGCCCGGAAGTGGCGGAACAGGTCGAATCCATGGGTGCGGAATTCGTTTTCCTCGACTTCGAGGAAGAGCAGCAGGATGGCGCCGCAACCGGTGGCTATGCCTCTGTGTCCTCGCCGGAATTTGCCGCAGCCCAGCTTGCCAAGTTCCGCGAACTCGCACCCGATATGGACATCGTGATCACCACCGCGCTGATCCCGAACCGCGAAGCGCCCGAGCTTTGGACCCCCGACATGGTCGCGGCGATGAAGCCGGGCTCGGTTATTGTGGACCTTGCGGCTGAAAAGGGCGGCAACTGCAAGCTGACCGTGATGGACGAAAAGATCGTCACCGATAACGGTGTGACGATTATCGGCTACACCGACTTCCCGTCGCGCATGGCCACGCAGGCATCCAACCTTTATGCGACCAACATCCGTCACATGATGACCGACCTGACACCGGAAAAAGACGGTCAGGTCGTGCACAACATGGAAGACGACGTGATCCGCGGTGCCACCATCGCGCATGAAAAGGCCGTAACCTTCCCGCCGCCCCCGCCCAAGGTTCAGGCGATTGCCGCCAAGCCCAAGGAAAAGGCCAAGGAACTCACGCCCGAAGAAAAGCGCGCCGCAGAAGTGGCCGCCTTCAAGGCGCAGACCAAGCAGCAGGTTACTCTGCTCGCCATTGGTGCCGCCTTGGTTCTGGGTGTCGGTCTGGTCGCTCCGGCCAGCTTCATGCAGCACTTCATCGTGTTCGTCCTGTCGGTCTTTATCGGCTTCCAGGTGATCTGGAACGTCGCGCATTCGCTGCACACGCCGCTGATGGCCGTCACCAACGCGATCTCGTCCATCGTGATCCTTGGCGCGCTGATCCAGATCGGGTCCAGTTCGCTTCTCATCACGCTCTTGGCGGCGCTGGGTATCTTCATGGCCTCGATCAACATTTTCGGCGGCTTCCTCGTGACACGGCGCATGCTCGCCATGTTCCAGAAATCCTAAGGGGGCAGGTAGCATGGAATTCGGATTCACCATCGCGGCCTATGCGGTCGCAGCGGTTCTCTTCATCCTGTCCCTCGGCGGTCTGAGCGGTCAGGAAAGCGCCAAGCGCGCGGTGTGGTACGGCATTGTCGGTATGGCCATCGCCGTGGTCGCCACGCTGATGGGGCCGGGGCAGGGGCTGTTCGTGGCCTCTCTGGTGCTCATCGCACTAGGTGCGGGCGTTGGCTATCAGTTGGCCACACGCGTTCAGATGACCCAGATGCCCGAGCTTGTGGCCATCATGCACAGCCTTGTCGGTCTGGCGGCGGTGTTCGTGGGCTTCAACGCCGACATCATGATCAACAACATCGGCGAGATCTACGAGGCCAACAACCTTGTCATGGGCGCGGTGTCTGCGGATGGCTACACCGCCATCGGCCTGCCGAAAGAGGTCTATGACGGCCTGTCGTCCTTCGGCAAGCTGATCGCCAAGAAGACCAATGTCGAGATCAACATCCTCAAGGTCGAGCTTGTTCTGGGCATCTGGATCGGTGCCGTGACCTTCACCGGCTCGGTCATTGCCTATGGCAAACTGGCGGGCAAGGTGGACAGCGGTGCGAAAAAGCTGCCGGGTGGTCACCTTCTGAATGCCGGTGCTGCGGCGCTCTCGGTGTTGCTGGCGATCATGTATCTGGGCGGTTCGGGCAGCTGGACCCTCGTTCTGCTGACCCTGCTGGCACTGTTCATCGGCTATCACCTGATCATGGGCATCGGCGGCGCCGACATGCCGGTCGTGGTCTCCATGCTCAACAGCTACTCCGGCTGGGCCGCTGCCGCGATTGGCTTCAGCCTCGGCAACGACCTGCTGATCGTGGTGGGTGCGCTTGTGGGTTCCTCGGGTGCGATCCTGTCCTACATCATGTGTAAGGCCATGAACCGCAGCTTCATCAGCGTGATCTTGGGTGGCTTTGGTGGCCCCGCAGGTGAACAGATGGCTGTGGAAGGCGAACAGATCGCCATCGACGCCGATGGTGTCGCACAGGCTCTCGACGAGGCCGACAGCGTCATCATCATTCCGGGCTACGGCATGGCGGTGGCACAGGCACAGCAGAACGTGGCCGAACTGACCCGTCGCCTGCGCGCCAAGGGCAAGACCGTGCGCTTTGCAATCCACCCGGTTGCAGGCCGTCTGCCCGGCCACATGAACGTGCTTCTGGCCGAAGCCAAGGTGCCCTACGACATCGTGCTCGAGATGGACGAGATCAACGACGACTTCCCGGATACGGATGTCGCCATCGTCATCGGCTCGAACGACATCGTGAACCCCGCCGCTCAGGACGATCCCAACAGCCCCATCGCCGGCATGCCGGTTCTGGAATGCTGGAAGGCCAAGCAGGTCTTTGTGTCCAAGCGCGGTCAGGGCACCGGCTATTCGGGCATCGAGAACCCGCTGTTCTTCAAGGACAACACGCGGATGTTCTACGGCGACGCGAAAGCCAGCCTCGACACGCTGCTCACCAAGATCAGCTGATCTGGGTCAGTGACCAGACAACAAACCCCGCATCGCAGGATGCGGGGTTTTTTCATGCCGCGTGACTGGCGATCCAAGTGTCCATCTGCGCGTTCAGATCATCCCAATCGGTATATTCCTTGTCCCAGTCCAGATCCGCCTCCGGGTCTTTCGCGGCAATGATCCGACGCATGACGAAGCGTCGGAACACGTCATATTTCGACGGTTCATATGCGCCCGCAACCTGCACCACCTGACCCGGTGTCCAACCCGTGGCCTGGGTGAAATCCGACAGGATGGTCTCAAGTCCGCGCCAATCCTCGGCGTCATGCCCCGCCGCGGCAAGCGACACCGACAGCAACAGCGTCGGCATCGCAGCCAGCGCGTCCGCGTGCGCCTCGGCAAAGTCCGACAGCACCGACTGGTAATGCCCGATATGCACTGATGCGCCCAGAACGGCTGCATCGAACCGCGTCAGATCAACTGGCCCGGCCTCAGCCAACGCTGCCAGTTCAACGCTGTGACCCAGGTCGACCAGCCGATCCATCAGATGTCGGGCGATCTTTCGCGTCTGCCCTTCCGTGCTGGCATAGCCAATGAATAGTTTCATGAGGAACCCCCGTGCTGCCGAAGTGTCACAGCAGGCCAGTCCCGCGTGACCGCCCCAAGCCTAGTGGATCGGCGACTGCCCCGCGTTGACCTGCCGCAAAAACCGTTTGAGATCATTGAACTGTCGGCCATTTTGCGCCTGCCTTTTCCTTGGGCGTCTTGCGCGGGACTGCTGCGCACGGTGCAATGCATACAGTTGAATACTGGTAAAATACTGAAATGTCTGGAAATTTCCTTTACTTGGCAAAATGTCGGGCCTAAGTCTTGGCCAAATCTGAAAGACCGACCCATGGCACCTATCGAAGACCACCCCCTGCGCTATGCCCTCTCGAACGAACTGCATGCGCGCCCGTTCCCGTCCCTCGAAGCGCCCTGTCGCGCGGTTTACCTTGCGCTCAAAAAGCCCAAGGCTGCGGCGGCGCGGGACAAGACGCTGGATCTGGACCACCTCAAGGTGCTACTTGACCGCTACGGCACCGCGCATCCACAGCCGGGGGCGACGCATTTTTCCGGTCAGATCGGCCAGCACACGCTGAAATGGGAACAGCACACCGAATTCGTGACCTACACGGTGTTCCTCAATGGGTTGACCGACCGGCCCTTTGATCCGGCGGATATGGACGTGTTTCCCGACAGCTGGCTGGCCTCGGCACCTGGTGTCCGGATCACCTCGGCGCTGATCCGCGTCGAAGATCGCCCCGACGAGGACACGATTTCGCAGCACCTCTCCGATTGGTTCGTGCCCGAAAGCCTTGCCGTCAGCCGCGTTCTGGATGACGACGCCATCGTCGCCGGCGATTTCCGTATCGACCCGGCGGGCCACCTGCGCTTTGGCTGTTTCGTGAACAAGGGCATCGGTCGCCGCCGTGTGGGCCGGATCGTGCAGCGCCTGTGCGAGATCGAAACCTACAAGACCATGTCGATGCTGGGCTTCACCCGCGTGCGCGAAATGGGGCCGCGCATGGGCGAGATCGACAACGAACTGAACCGCCTGATGGAAGCCATGACCCATGGCGACGGGCAAGAGGAAGACCGGTTGAAATCGCTGCTGGCAGTGTCTGCCGAACTCGAAAGCCTGTCGGCGCAAAGCTCGTTCCGGTTCGGCGCGACAGGGGCGTATGAGGCGATTGTCGAACAGCGGGTGTCGGTCCTGCGCGAGGTACGGTTTCAGGGCCGCCAGACCTTTGCCGAATTCATGACCCGCCGCTATGACCCGGCCATGCGCACGGTGAAATCCGCCGAAAAGCGTCTGTCGGCCATGGCCGCACGGGCCGTGCGGGCCGGTGACCTGCTGCGCACACGGGTCGAGGTGGCGCGGTCGGCGCAGAACCAGCAATTGCTCGAAAGCATGAACCAGCGTGCAGACATGCAGCTGCGCCTGCAAAAGACGGTCGAAGGGCTGTCGGTGGTGGCCATCAGCTATTACGCGGTCTCGCTGGCGGGGTATCTTCTTTACCCGGTCGCCGAGATGCTCGGCATTTCCAAAGGCGCTGTCACAGCCGCTGCAACGATCCCGGTTGTGGTGCTGGTCTGGCTCGCGATCCGTCGCATCCGGCGCGTAGTAGAGCAGGGCGGTCCCGACCTCTGAGTCGTGCCCTTAGGGTGACGCCCGGCACGCGTTTCCGTCGACGGAAACGCGCGGAAGCGTCGACGCGTCCGCTAGCGTTGCACAATCACTTCGGTTTGAGCTTCCAAAGAGGCCGCCAGCGACAGGAACCGCGCCTCGGCGACCTCGCCGTAAAGCGGCACTGAATCCTTGGTCAGCTTGAGCCGCAGCAATTTCTTGCGCGGCTTCCATTCAAGCGCCGTGCCGTCAGCGCTTGCATCCGACATCCAGAGCATCGACCCAAAGCGCAGCGCCTTGCCCAGAACTTCGGCCTCCAGCGTGGCCTTTGGCGACAGCAGCCCTTCCAGTTCCTCGAACCGGGTGCCTTCGCGCTTGTTCTTGTAGCGATGCAGCAGCGCCAACCCAAGAAACACACGCTCCGAATGTTTCAATCCGCCAAGGTTGGCGCGGGTGGCGTTGTCGAAACAGGTCTCGGCCCGGTAATCCGGATGCGCCCGCCAGCTCACGTCATGCAGCAGGCAGGCGGCTTTGATCAGCCGCACGCGTGCGGTGTCTGCGTTCGAGAAGAGCGGCATGACGAAGCGGAACAGCTTCTTGCCGAACCCGGGCAGGCGCGCGTCTTTTGCCTCGGCAAAGCGGCACGCCTCGATCAGCGGGTCACGGTCGCGCAATTCCTGCGGCATCTGTTCGTAAAGCAGCCCTTCGCGAATGCCATAGCTCGAGATCGCGATGTCCTTCGGCTTGAACGTCTGAACCAGCCGCTTGAGCACATCGACCGCGTAGGGAACAAGCTCCATCCGGGCGCTGGACACACCGCAGGCCTGCCGCAGCTCTTCGATGTCGCTGGCCTTGATGAACGCCACGGTCTGGTTCACCGCTTTCTTGTCCATCCGGTACTCGTGCAGCACATGCAGCGGGTAGCCCCGCCGATACATGTCGATCCGCGCGATGGCGCGCCACGATCCGCCGACAAGAAAAAGTCGATCGCGCTGTTGGCCCATGTGGTCGGCCAGCTTGGCCATCACCGTCTTGATGTGGTCGTCGCGCCCTTTTTGACCGCCCTTGAGGTCGCGCAGCTTCAGCGGGCCGAGATTCGAACTGATGCGGCGTCCGACTCGCCCGTCCGAGATTTCGGCCAGCTCCATCGACGACCCGCCAATGTCGCAGACCAGCCCGTAACTGCCCGGCCAGCCCAGCATCACGCCTTGCGCCGAGAGCCGTGCCTCTTCCTCGCCGCCGATCACCCAGATCCGCAGCCCGGTTTCGCGCAGCACGTCTTCACGGAACTCCGGACCATCCTCGGCTTCGCGCACGGCAGCGGTCGCCACGACCGTCAGGGGCGGCAGGTTCATCCCTTCGGCCAGTGCCTGGAAGCGCTTCAGCGCCAGAAGCGCACGGGCGCGGCCTTCGGGGTTCAGTCGACCGGTGTCGGACATGCCCGCCCCAAGCGCGCACATGAGCTTTTCGTTGTAGAAATAGGCCGGAGACCGCGCTGCACCGTCAAAAACGACAAGCCGGACCGAGTTTGACCCGATATCGACTACACCCACGCGGCTTAGTGCGCGTGCCTTGGGATCGTTGAACAAAGGACGGCCGAACAGGCCCATCGGATCGTGTTCGGTGTCGGCGTTTCCGTCCATGTGGCCTCCCGATCAGGTTGTGCGCACCGTGTCAAAGCGCAGCGGGAAGGTCAAGAAAACTTGGATGCCGGTCTGCATGACGCAGGGTCGGGAAACGCGCTTTCGGGCGGCCGATATTTCGGTCAAACTAAAGGTCGTATCACACAGGACAAGGGAACGGCGATCATGCGCATTGCAACCATGGCCACCGGCGGCATCGGTGGATTTCTTGCCGTCAAGCTGACCAATGACGGGCACGAAGTCGCCACCATCGCGCGCGGTGCGCATCTCGAGGCGATCCGAGCGCATGGGCTGCGTCTGGACCATGCGGACGGATCCGAGGTGGCGCATCCGGCGGTCGCCACCGACCGACCCGAAGAGGTCGGGATCGTCGATGCAATCATCTTCGGCGTCAAGGGCGATGCCCTGGAAGAGGCGGCCCGCGCCTGTCTGCCGATGATCGGGCCTGACACGGTGGTGGTGCCGTTCCTGAACGGGGTCGAGGCGTCAGACAGGCTTTGCGCGCTTCTCCCCGAGCGAAACGTCGCCAATGGTGTCGCACGCGTGTCCACCACCATCTCCGCGCCGGGGGTCATCACCCAGACCGGCGCGTTTCACTCATTTATCTTCGCCGAGCGCGACAGTCGGCCGTCTGCGCGCATCGACGCCTTGCGCAAGGCGATCAACGACGCAGGATCGTCGGCACCGGAAACTGACGATATCGACCGGGAACTCTGGTCGAAATTCGTACTGTTCTCAGCGCTGTCCGGCGTCACGGCGGCCGGACGCTGCACCATTGGCGACATACGCAACACGCCCGAACTGGAGGCTCTGTTCAAGCGTGCCATGTCGGAAACCGCGCAGACGGGCCGGGCCTTGGGTGTGGCGCTGGCTGATGATCTGGAAGCGCAGATCTGGTCCAATCTGATGGTGTTCCCCCCGCAGGGGCGGGCATCGACTGCCATCGACCTTGAACATGGGCGGCCCTTGGAAATCGAATGGGTGTCTGGCGCGGCGACGCGACTGGCGGCCAAAGCCGGGATCGACGCGCCCGTCAATGCAGCGCTCTATGCAATCCTTTTGCCCCACAAACACGGGCGCTGACCCCGCTTTTCGAAAAGCGGGATCAAGAGCTTTCGAAAGCTCTTGATCGCCCTATTCCTCGGTATGGGTCAATTTGGGAACGTCGGACGCGCCTGCTGATCCACGACCGGAAAGCGACGGGTTCTCCATGAAGAAGCGGTGACAGTTGAAAGCGAAATCGCCTTCGTCCCAGGTCGCGCGAACGAATTTGCCATCCGGCTGCATGATCCAGCTTTGTGCCACATCGGCAAGGTTCGCGGCCATGATCTGGCTGACGATCTGCGCCTTCACGGTGGCGTTCTCGATCTCGACCAGCGTTTCCACCCGGCGGGTCAGGTTGCGGCCCATCCAGTCGGCAGAGGACATGAACACGCGCGACCTCTTGTGCGGCAGCCCGTACCCATTGCCGAAGCAGATGATGCGCGAGTGTTCCAGGAACCGTC
>NZ_JAEPMO010000160.1 GCF_017643905.1 Marivita sp. | reverse complement strand
TTCAAGGCCAGCTCGGAGACCGCGAAAAAAAAGAGGAAGGAGACGCCAATGTTGACCCCGTCATGAACCGACCGACATACTGACAGGCGGGTCAAATCTCGATGACAATGCTGGGTCAGTTCTCAGTGACATCCAACAGTCTTCAGGCTTGGATCGACCAGGATCAAGAGATCGGGTTGGACTGCAATGGTTTTACAAACGCGTACTACACGGCCATCGGATGTTTTCTTGAAAATCCAATTCACTACCACAACAAGTACAAGCAAATCGCCGGTGTCGCGCATAATTGGTACGACATCGACTACGACAGCGTTGTTCTGTGGGCGCGGCCAAAGAAATCGGAAGAGAAAAAAGACCTTTGGGAGGTCATACCCAACGGACACAAAGGGCCAGATCACCATGCCCATATCGGGGTGATTGATCATGTTCTAAATGATGAGGTGGTGGTGTGTCAGCACGGCTCGAACGTTGGTCCCAGGATGTCGACGTACAAGATCGTTTCTGAACCACCCAGTAAGGCAAAGGGCAAAGAGGTTTGGTATTTGCGCGAGATCGGCACGTCAAAGGCGCAGACTGTTATCCTGACGAAGACGATACCGACATATGCTGCCGGCGAATAAATTCGCCAGCAGCACGTTTGCTCGGTTGGAAGTGATTTTGTGTTGTCTTCGAAGTTGGTTTACCGCGCATCTAGCGACATTGAACTTTGGACAACCCAAAGACCCAAAGCCAACTCCGGGTAGGCGCGCTTACGCCTTTGCCGGGATCCGCAGAACCTGACCCGGGTAGATCTTGTCCGGATGGCTGAGCATCGGGCGATTGGCCTCGAAAATCGCGTTGTACTTTGATCCGTTGCCAAGGGTCTTTTCGGCGATCGCCCAAAGCGTGTCGCCTTTGACGACCGTGTGGAACACGGGCTCATCCGAAGTGTCCGCCTCGACGGCAGACACGCCTTCGACGTTGCCTACGGCAAGGATCACCTTTTCCCGTTCTTCCTGCGTCATGTCTCCGCCGGAGACGACAACTTTGTCGCCCTCGACCTTGATCTCGGCACCTTTGGTGTCGAGCCCAAGATCGGCAACTTCCTTTTCGAGAATGGCCGCTGTCGGCAGATCGTCGCCACCGACCAATTTGCGCCCCGCGGATTTCACGAAATTCCAAAGTCCCATATGCCCCTCCTATTGGCTGTGTGTCGAAGCCAGCTTTGCGTGGCTTTCACGTCCACTCTAGGGGGAAAACGGGACGGTGAAACGCAAAACGTGATTTTTCATTGCCCGATGCAAGGGATTTTGCCACCTTTTCCAAATGTAGGGGGCCGGTCCTCCGGGGAACCAAGACTTCACAGGGAGACAGTGATGGGTAAGAGAGACGATTTGATCGCAAAGTATGCGGACGACTTGAAGAACAAGTGCGGTATGACGCCGGACATGGATCTGCTGACAAAAGTCACGATCGGTTGTGGGCCCGCGATCTACAACGACGATGCGTCGACGGTTGCGGGGTCGCAGGCGTCCGAACTTGAAACGGTCAAGACCAATTTCCTCATCAAGAAGCTTGGTCTGAAGGACGGTCCGGAATTGATGGATGCGATCAATTCGGTCATCGAAACCTATGGCAAGTCCGAGCGGAACAAGTATCGCGCGGTTGTTTACTACATGTTGACCAAGCATTTCGGCAAAGAGTCCGTCTACGGATAAGCCATGTCCAGGGGATTGATCTGAGAGCGCTCCATCTGGGGCGCTCTATTCATTTGAATTTGTCTCAAATCAGAGGGACTTGGTGTTTGGTCCTGAGCGTCGTTTAAGGTACAACCACAAAGACGGTCAGGACGACCGAAACCATATTCAGTTTACGCGCGTGGTGACTTGGGAGCGCGGGGACGGAGGGTTTCGGTTTCGGCCGGACCCTCCGTTTGAATTCAGACAAGTGGGATCACGGCACCGATGACCGCGGACCCGAATGTGGCGTAGCCAGCATCGATCAATGTCAGTTTGAACGGCCGACCCGCAAAGCCGTAATTCGTGGCCAGCCATGGCGCTGCGAAACAAGCACCGATGCCGAGGCCTGACGTAAAGCCTTTGGATACGGTCACGATGCCCAGCATATTGAATGCGTAATACATCGTCGCGGCAACGATCATCGCCGAAACGATGCTTATCACATATGGAAGAGGGCTTTTCTGGTTGGCGGGCCTGCCGTTTGCGTCGGTGGCAACACCAGATGCTTTGACCCAAGGTTTGGCAAAGAGGCTGTACCACACCGCACCAAATGCCCATCCTGCCAGACCGGCTGCGATTATCGGAAGGAAAGACATGTCCGTTTCTCCGCCTTGGTCGACCTACCCGGTGATGCCCGCAAGGTCGCAGATGATCCGCCATTCGGTTTCCGTAACGGGCTGTACGGAAAGGCGTGAGTTGTTAACCAGAACCATCTGTGACAACCGTTCATCAGCCTTGATCTGCTCGAGCGTGACGGGTGTCTTCACCGGCTGCACCGCCTTGATGTCCACACATTCCCAACGTGGATCATCTGTTTTGCTTTCGGGATGCGCTTTGGCAATGACTTCGACCGTTCCGACAACGGCTTTCTCGGACTGTGAATGGTAGAAGAACCCTTTGTCTCCGATGGCCATCTCGCACATGAAATTGCGCGCCTGGTAGTTGCGCACGCCGTCCCATTCTTCACCGGCATCGCCTTTGGCGACCTGATCGTCCCACGACCAGGTGGACGGTTCGGATTTGAACAGCCAGTATCTCATCCGCCGATCACGCGCTTCCACGGGATCAGTTCAACGCTCTCGAAGAGACCGGCCTTGGCGTAGGGGTCGCTGTCGGCCCAGTTTTGCGCAGCTGCCATGTCTGCGACGTCGAGGATCACCAGAGATCCGATCATCTGTTCTGCGTCGTCCAGCAAAGGACCGGCCTGAGTCACCACACCCGTGGCTTCGATATAGGCCAGATGGGCGTCGCGGTTGGCTTTGCGGGTTTCCAGAGCGCCGGCTTTGTCGCGCGCGATCAGGGCGATGAGCATTTATTCTTCCTTCAATGGACGGGTCATAAGCGTTTCTATGGCATCCGCGATCGTCGTTGAACCCTCAACAAGACGTGTCACGGTTTGTGTGATCGGAAGGTCGAGGCCCTTTTGCTTTGCGATCTCTGACATGGCTTTGGCGGTCGCCGCGCCCTCGACAGTGATGGTGGGATCGAACGTTTCGCCGCGGCCCAGAGACAGACCGAGTTGGTAGTTGCGAGAGAGGTCCGAGGTGCAAGTCAGGGCGAGGTCGCCCAGCCCGGAAAGCCCGGAAAGTGTGTCTGGGCGCGCGCCGTAAACCGCTCCGATCCTTTGCATTTCCGCAAAGCCCCTGGTCATCGTTGCGGCACGCGCGCTGTCACCAAGCCCGGCACCGATCACCGCGCCGCAGGCAATCGCCATGACGTTTTTCAATGCGCCGCCAAGTTCCGCGCCGATGGTATCGGTGGTCCGGTAGAGGCGCAGGGTTGGTGTGGTCAGTAGCGACTGGAGTTCCTTGCCCGTTAGCGCGCTGGCGCAGGCCAGGGTCAACGCCGTGGGTCGCCCAATCGCGATATCTGCGGCAAAGCTGGGGCCCGTCAGGATGGATGTCATCGCACCGGGAAGCACATCCTCTAGAACGCGTGTCGGACCAAGCCCCGTGCTCAGTTCAATGCCCTTACAGCATGCCACGAGCGGCGTATCGCTGGCGCCGATCTGCGCTGCCGCTGTCCGCATGGCCTGCAGCGGTACAGCCACCAGCACGGCAATTCCATTGGTGACCCGTGACACGTCCTGCGTGACCGTCAGGCTGTCCGGAAAGGACGCGTTCGGAAGATAGGCTCTGTTGCATCGCAATATGTCCATATCACGCGCCTGATCCGCGTTGCGGCACCAAAGCGTGACGGGCTGGCCGGTTTTGGAAAGCGCGATGGCAAGAGCAGTGCCGAACGCACCGGCGCCCATAACGCCGATCACGCCTTGGCCCCTTTCTTGCCGCTGCCCAGAGCCGCGGGGGCGGCACGGTCAAGCGGCCATCTGGGACGGGCGGTCAAGGTCAGATCATCTGCACCCTCTACAGCGAACTTCTCGGCACCGGCATAGGCAATCATCGCCGCGTTGTCGGTGCAAAGCGCCAAAGGCGGGGCGACAAACGGAATGCCGTGATTGGCAGAAAGTGTCTCTAACGCGGCGCGTAGCTCTGTATTTGCGGCGACCCCTCCCGCGACGGCGAAACCGGAAAGCCCCTCAGAGGCGTTCAACGCACGTTTCGATTTTTCAATCAAAACATCGCGGATTGCCGCCTGAAACCCGGCGCAGAGGTCATCGACATCCTGCTTATGTAACCCGCCCTGGTCAGCAACAAGCTGGTCGCGCTGGCGCAGCAGGGCTGTCTTGAGGCCTGAGAACGACAGATCGCAGCCCGGTCGATCCAGAAGGGGACTCGGGAAGACGAAGCGCAAATCATCACCAAACCGGGTATGTTGCTCGACCGAAGGTCCTCCGGGTTGTGGCAGCCCAAGCAGGCGCGCGGTCTTGTCGAACGCCTCTCCCGGTGCATCGTCGATCGTGCTGCCAAGGCGCGAGAATGTCGTCGGGCCCTCGACACGCAGAAATTGGCAATGCCCACCGGACACCAGAAGGATGAGATACGGATAGTCCAACCCGTCGGTCAGGCGCGGGGTCAAGGCATGTCCGGCCAGGTGGTTGACCCCGATCAGCGGTTTTCCTGTCGCGACGCTCAAGCCCTTGGCCATCATCACACCCGACAGCACACCGCCGATCAGGCCAGGTCCAGCAGTGACGGCGATCGCGTCGATCTCCGAGAACGACATACCTGCCTCGGCCAGGGCGCGTTCGACACAAAGGTCCAGCTTTTCGACATGGGCGCGCGCTGCGATCTCGGGCACGACACCGCCATAGGCCGCATGCAACGCAGTTTGATCGGCAACCACAGACGAGAGAATCTCGCGTCCGCGCACAACGGCGGAGGCTGTATCGTCACAGCTGCTTTCCAGCCCTAGAACGGTGATGTCGTGGCTCATCAGAGTTTCCGTTGCACCCATGAGGCCCAGCAGTTACCACCCTTGGGTGCTGCTCACAACAACACGGGATGCCATGGCTGCCCCACGCCCCCTGCTGCTCCTCACGCGACCGCAGGCGTCTTCCGAGGCGTTCTGGGCGGCATTGCCAAGGCAGATCCGAGATCACGTCGATTTTTTAATCAATCCACTCATGTCGATCCACTTCACTGGTCCTTTACCCGAGATGCGTGGGGTGGCCGGGTTGATCTTCACCTCTGCCAACGCTCTAGATGCCTATGCGGCGCTTGGTGGGATAGCTTTGGACATTCCCGCGATTGCAGTCGGCACGGGAACGGGCAAGGCGCTGCGCGCGTTTGGGTTCAAAGCGGATATCGCAGGGGGAACAGCGGATCAGGTGGTAGAGCATGTTTTGCGACATGGGTATTCCGGCCCGCTGCTGCATCTGCGCGGGGAAAACGCGATTGGGGATATTGCGAAACGTTTGACGGATGCGGGCGTGGAAACCTCGGAAGCCGTCCTATATACGCAGGAGCTTGAAACTTTTGCGCAGGACACGCGGGAGGCTTTGTCGCAAGACAGATCGATACTCGCGCCGGTATTTTCGCCTCGGACGGCTCGGCAACTTGGCCGCGAATCGCTGGGGTTTGACAACATCCGGTTTGCCGCGATCAGTCAGGCTGTTGCGGACGCGCTGCCTGCGGATGCGGCACACAGAACGAAGGTATCACGTCGACCCGATCGTGACGGGATGATCGAGTTGGTACAGGAGATGGTCACAGACGCCGTATGTCTTGAGCGGCGGCTGTGAGAGTTGTAAGTTAAAGTTGACATAGCTGTCGCGCAAACTTGACAGATTCGAAGGATTAACCGGTGGCGAAACGCAAAAGCACGGACAAAACCTCACAAGAAGTCACGGACAAAGAGGTCGATTCCGACCGCGCATCAGATCAGCCTGACGCGGCCGAGCAGACGGCCAAGGATATGGACACTGTTGCGGAAGCCGTTGAAGCCGTTGAGGTTTATGCGCCCGAAGACGATGCGTCAAAGTCAGATATCGATCCCAAAGACACTGATAACACGGCCGAAGATGCGGTCACCGACGATGTGATCGAACAAGCGGAACCCGGCAAGGGCGATCCCGCCGAAAACCAAATCGACGCCCCGCAAGACAGCGAATCTGTCACGTCCGAGTCGGACGCTGCATGCGAAGAAACACCGCCCAATGACGATCACCTGACCAAAGAAGAAGCAGAAAAGCTGATCGAGGAAGCGGAAACTGTCGAAGACCACGCGACTGCAGCGGACCCCGTTGTCGAGCCCGAAACTCTTCCGGTTGCACCCCAGGTCATCAAGGAAACCACAATCGAGCGCAAAGGCGGGTTTGTGCCCATGCTGCTTGGCGGTGCTGCTGCGGCCATTCTTGGCTACGGCGTCGCGGCCTATTCGTCTCAGGCGGTTTGGCCGTTCGACGCCGCCGAGGATACTGCGTTCGAGGATGAATTTCGCGCCGCCCTAACAACACAAGACAGTGCCCTGTCTGATCTGGGAACGCGGATCGCGACCTTGGAAGGTGCTGAACCTCCAACAATCGATCTATCCCCGGTCGAAGGGCAGATCGCAGCGGTGCAAACGACGGCCTCAGACTTGTCTGCACGTCTTGACGAGATTGTCTCACGGATCGACACGCTGGAACGTCAGCCCCTTGAAACCGCTGTGTCCGAAGAAGCGATTGCCGCCTATGAGCGTGCGCTCGACGACCTGAAAGCCGAGGTCGAGGCGCAGCGTGCAGAAGTTGCCCAGATGGCGCAGGAAGCCGTTGCTGCCGAAGGCAATGCAGAGGAAAAGGCGCAACTGGCCGCGTCCCGAGCTGCCTTGGCTGACATAACCGCCGCTCTTGATACCGGTGCTGGCTTTGCTGGTGCGATTTCAGTGCTTTTGGCGAACGGCGTCGATGTGCCCGATGCTTTGGCAAGCAACGCAGAAAACGGCGTTCCCACGCTGTCGCTCCTCAGAGAGACCTTCCCGGATGTCGCCCGCGCCGCGCTGCGCGATGCCCGCAGTGCCGACACTGCAGAAGCAGAAGGCGTCAGCCGCATCAGCACGTTCTTCGCCAATCAACTTGGCGCGCGATCTGTCGCACCCAAAGAGGGCGACAGCGCAGACGCGGTGCTGTCCCGTGCAGAAGCTGCTGTTCGCGCGGGTGATCTGGACATGGCGCTCTCGGAACTGTCGGCGCTTCCGGAAGCGGCCCGGTCTGCGGTCTCTGATTGGCAAGCCAGTGCACAAAAACGCCTAGAGGCGAAAACGGCAGCGGACGGTCTCGTCCAGCAGCTGCTTCAGGAATAAGGGGGGCGCTTGATGCTTTGGTCTCTTTTCAAGATCGTTCTGTTCGTTGTCATCGTTGCCGCTTTGACGCTTGCTGCCGGCTTTCTCATGGAAAGCAATGGCGGAATTCAAATCACGGCGGGTGGCACCGAATTTACGCTTGGCCCGCTCCAGTCGGTGATCGCCGCTTTGGTGGCCATCCTCGCGGTCTGGCTGTTCCTCAAGCTTTTCGCGTTGCTGATCGCCACGCTGAAATTCATCAATGGCGACGAGACTGCGATTTCGCGCTATTTCGACCGCAACCGCGAGCGCAAGGGCTTTCAGGCACTCAGCGAGGGTTTGATGGCGCTCGCTTCCGGCGAGGGGCGTCTGGCCATGGCCAAGGCCACCAAGGCCGAGAAATATCTCCACAAGCCGGAACTGACCGACCTCATCACCGCGCAGGCTGCTGAAATGACGGGCGACCGCAAGAAGGCAGAAGAGGTCTACAAACGGCTGGTTCAGAACGAAAGCACGCGTTTTGTCGGTGTGCGTGGTTTGATGAAGCAAAAGCTCGATGCCGGTGACACGGAAACCGCGCTCAAGCTGGCTGAACGGGCTTTTGCCATCAAACCGAAACATGAAGAGGTGCAGGATACGCTGTTGCGTCTGCAGGCCAAGAATGCGGATTGGTCCGGCGCGCGAAAGACGCTCAATGCCAAACTGAAACACGGCTCGCTCCCGCGCGATGTGCACAAGCGCCGCGATGCGGTGCTCGCGCTGTCCGAGGCCAAGGGCGTGCTTGACGAAGGCAAGACCATCGAAGCGCAGGAAGCCGCGATTGCCGCGAACAAGTCGTCCCCCGACCTCATCCCGGCGGCCGCGATGGCCGCACGCAGCCACATCGCTCAAGGCCGCTCCAAATATGCGGTGCGCCTCCTCAAGAAAGCTTGGCAGGCGCAGCCCCATCCCGATCTTGCCGCTGCGTTTGCGGAAATCGAACCGAATGAAACACCTCAGGCGCGGGTTCAGCGGTTCAAGCAATTGACGGCCATGCGCCCGGAGCACCGGGAAACGATGCTTCTATTGGCAGAGCTGAACCTTGCGGCGGAAGATTTCCCCGAAGCGCGTCGGTCTTTGGGTGATCTCGCCGAGACGGAACCGGACACCCGTGTTCTGGCCATCGTGGCGGCGATCGAACGTGGCGAAGGCGCGTCGGACGCCGTCGTGCGCGGCTGGCTGGCCCGCGCGCTGACCGCACCGCGTGGCCCACAATGGGTCTGCGACAATTGCAAGACGATCCATGGCGAATGGACACCGGTCTGCACCAATTGCGAAAGCTTCGACACGTTGAGTTGGACGATCCCACCGCAAAGCGCAACGGTCCTGCCCGCGGGAGCGGAAATGCTGCCGCTGATCGTCGGTTCCATCGAGGACAAAACCAAGCCAGTCGACGAAGCCGAGGTCCTGGATCCAGACCCGGTTGCATCCGACGACACCACGCCGATGGCAGAACCAATGACAGCGGCGAATGACGTGGACCATGCTGCACAATCACCAGAGCCAGAAAAGGTGAAATAACACTTTTCTTGCGCCCCGACCGGTGCTAACAGCCCGGCCAATCTTCCTGAGGTGAGGAACACCCACACCGGGTTGGCCGCTGTAGCTCAGCTGGTAGAGCACGTCATTCGTAATGATGGGGTCGGGGGTTCGAGTCCCTTCAGCGGCACCATAAATATCCCGCCACCGCGTCAGCGTCGACTGGCATGTCGACGAAACCTGCAGCCGTGTCTGTGGCAAATGGCGATATCTGTATCCTATGGTCAGGGCTCATAGCCAATAGATGACGGTTGCCGCGAGCGCGATGGCAGAGAGGAAGACTTTTGGGCAACGGTCGTAGCGGGGTGCCACACGCCGCCAGTCTTTCAGCCTGCCAAACATGATCTCGATCCTGTTGCGCCGTTTGTACCGCCGC
>NZ_JAEPMO010000132.1 GCF_017643905.1 Marivita sp. | reverse complement strand
CCGCACGTAAAGCCGCGCAGATTTGACCGGATCAAGCGCGACAACCGTGGCCCGCATCGCTTCGAGATCAAGATCGAAGGAACTGATCGGAAAGTCCAAGGGCAGCATCTGGCGGATGCCATCCGCAACGATGTCGCTCGCGCCATCAACAACCATCATGTTGACCATGAACTCGGGACGGCTTTCCACCTGCGACCGCAGATCGGCATAGGTGTCGATGATCTTCATCCGGTTGTCGTCGTAGGACAGCCACCAGCTGGCGATCCCGAACGTCAGAAGGCACGGCAACCCAAACCGCAGCAAAACGCGGAAGAGCGGCGTCAGCATGAGCCGCTCCATCCGGTACTTCAGGCGCGACGGCGCTGGATCAGGGCGCGCGGTCATCTGTGACATGACGCATCCTCCACCATCCAGCGGCAGAGCTGACCAAAGCTCATTCCGGTATGCGCTGCCTGTTCCGGCGTAAGTGATGTCGGCGTCATGCCGGGCTGGGTGTTGGTTTCAAGCAGGATCAGCCCGGCGAGCCCTTTACTTTCATCCCAGCGGAAATCGGTACGACTGACACCCTTGCAGCCCAGCGCGTTGTGCGCACGAACGGCGTAGTCCAAACAGGCAGCTGTGATCTCGTCCGGGACAGCGGCGGGCAACACATGCCGCGATCCGCCCGGTTTGTACTTGGCATCGTAGTCGTACCAGCCGTCCGTCAGGATGTCGGTCACGCAGAGCGCCCGGTCGCCCACCACGGTCGTCGTCAATTCCCGCCCCGGCGCAAAGGCTTCGACCATCACGGTCTCGGGCATGTCATCGGAAAGCTGGGGAGGCCCATTGGCGTCTTCATTGACGAGGTAGACACCCACCGACGACCCTTCGTTGAACGGCTTGACCACATAGGGCGGCGGCATGACATGGCGCTGCCGGACCTCGTCGCGGGAGGCTAAAACGCTGTCCACCACTGGCAACCCATGGCGGCGATAGACGTCTTTGGTCCGCTCCTTATCCATCGCGAGGGCCGAGGCGAGAACCCCGGAATGTGTGTAGGGAATACCCAGCCATTCGAGCAGGCCTTGAACACAGCCGTCTTCGCCCCAACGGCCATGCAGCGCATTGAAACAGACATCTGGGGATAGGGCGGTCAATACGGATGCGAGATCACGGCCCGCATCGACCTCGTGAACCTCGAATCCTTCGTCCCGCAAAGCGGCGGCGCATTCACGCCCTGTCGACAGGGACACCTCGCGCTCGGCCGAGGGGCCACCCATCAGAACTGCCACTTTCGGGTTTGCCCTGCTCGACATACCCAAAACCGCCTCAAATCATGGGGGTTTGCCCCCATTTCTGCCTGGGGCTGAGCCCCTTGTTATGTTGTGCAACCTGCCCGGCGCACCGCCTTCACCTGCGAGAGTTGGTCCCTCGTCCGGTCGTGCCTTGCAAACCTATGGTTCGCCAACCCGTTTGATTTCCCATTCTAACTCTATTCCAGAGTGCAAGAAAACCTTTTTTCTCACCTCTTCGCCCAATCCTTCAAGGTCCGCCGCCGTCGCTGCCCCGGTATTGACCAGAAAGTTGGAATGCTTGGGCGACATCTGTGCCCCGCCCCGCGTGGCGCCCCGCATCCCGGCATCGTCGATGACCTTCCATGCCTTCAGATCATGCACGTCGTCAGCCTGTCCGGTCGACGAGAACCCCGCCGGATTGCGAAACGTGCTGCCTGCAGTGCGGTCCTTGGTGGGTTGGGTCGCATCGCGTTTGGCCAGTTGCTCTTCCATCCGCGCATGCAGTTTTGCCGGATCACCCGGTTGCCCCTCGAACACCGCATCGATCACGACCGCACCTTCGGGCAAGTCGCTGGACCGGTAGGCAAGGTTCAGGTCGGAGGCGGGTAAAGTCACCACCTCACCCGTCCGCAAAACGGCGCGCACCTCGACAAGGTGATCGGCGACATATGACCCATAGCAGCCCGCATTCATGCACACCGCGCCACCGATGGCACCGGGAATGGTGCGCAGAAAGGTAAGGTCGACGCCCGCATCTGCGGCTTTCCGCGCCACATGAGCATCAAGCGCCGCAGCGCCTGCCGTCACGCGCGTGCCGTCTACGGTGATACTGTTGAAACCACGTCCAAGTCGGATCACAACCGCGCGCAGACCACCATCCCGCACGATCAGGTTGGACCCGACCCCCATTGGAAACACCGGCACATCGGCCGGCAGATCCCGCAGGAAATCAGACAGGTCCTCCAGATCTGCAGGCTGAAACAGCCAATCGGCCGGCCCGCCCACACGCAGCCAGGTGAGGTCGGACAAAACGCGATTTGGGGTCAAATTGCCCCGAACGTCAGGAAGTGTGCTCATGCCCCGCGTTTTGCCCAAAGGGCCGCGGCACGTAAAGCCTCATTCGGCGGGACGCGACACCATCCGCAAGACCCAGGCGATGAAATAGCGCAACGGCCAACGGAAGACGCTTATCACAGCGATCGTGAAGGCGAGGCCCCAGTACAGACCGTCGGACATGTAGACCCAGACCAGGATCGGCGCGCCCAGCGCCATCAGGACATAGGCCCGCCGCCAATGATTGTCCTGCGACGGGATCGCCGCAAGGATCGCCGCAAGAATGATCCAGCAACAGGCTGCGCTGAGGGAATAGCTCATCATTGGGGACGCTCCACCATATGCCCTGTCAGGCGCTTCCATAAATACCGCAACGGGTTGCGAAACATCGACACGAACGCCAGAACCGCCGCGACTGCAGCCCAAAGACCAACCTCATTTGCAATAAGGGCGATCAAGACGGGTGCTGCCAGTAACAAGATCACACCGGGGAGGTACTGCCGCCGCATCGGCAGCATCGCAACAAGTGCAGAGGCGAAAACCCACCCAATCGAGAGCCAAAGAAGCATGGAGGTGCAAGGTCCGTTTATTGTTTCTTGCTCAGCGAGTACAAACGGTTTTGGGCCAAATCACGTCCCGAAAAGGGTGAAGCCAAGGAATTTACGTCTGAGGTGCGTCAGGTTTCGGTCGACCGAAACCACGGATGCGTTGACGCATCCGCCTCGCCCTCAGGGTGCAACTCCCGCCAAAACCCACGCCGCCGCCTCGTCAGCAGCCGCCAACGCGCCCTCAAGATACCCACCCATTTCTGACGCCAGCTCCGTCGCGGCAAAAAGGATCCGGCTGTCAGGCGCAGGCACCAGCGCCTGAGGGCGGCCATAGGCAGGATGATGGGTCAGCGGGCCTCGATCGGCAGAAACCGACGTGAGCGGTTCCTCAGACCAATCGGTGTAAAACACCTCAAACGGCGACGCCGCACGCGGCCCGAACAAGCGCACCAGTTGCGCGACAGATGCGGCAATCACCGCATCCCGTTGACCGGCACGGGCTGTTGCAGGCACCCCTAGAAAGCCGAAGAGAGCGCCTCCGGTGTCGGCGCTGGCGTCGTGGAGTTCTGCCAGAGGGCCACGCTGGCTCGACGCATCCCCGGATAGCCCGTCCTCACGCCAGAAGGCAGTGTCATAGACTGCCACGAACTTGGCGTGACCTGCCATCCAGGTCGGGATACCCCGCAATTCCGACAGCTTGGAGGCCGACAAGTCGGGCGTGAAGTCCAATTCAGCCGCCACCCGCGGCGGCACCGCCAACACGACCTGATCAAAACCCTGCTGGTCACCGTCCGCAAATCCCAGCGTGCCATCACCGAACACCGAACGCACCACGCGGCCCGTCTCGACACAGGCCTCCGGCAACCGCTCAGACAGGCGTTGAACAAGCGCCCCCATCCCACCGCGAACCCGCAATGAGCCCTGCATGGAGGCAAAGCCGCGATCCCGGATCACCGCGCCTTGGGCGGTCTCGTAAATCTGAGCACCCTCCGCGTATTGCGGAAAGACCTCCAGCCCCAAGTTCTGCACCAGCGCAGCCATACGCGGCTGACCCGGCCAGAACCACGACGGGCCTAGATCAAACCACTGCGCCCCAACATGCGCCGTGTTGATCCGTCCCCCCAGCCGATCCCGCCCTTCGAACAGGCGAAACGCGCGACCGGCATCATGCAGTCGGGATGCAAGCGCAAGCCCGGTCAGCCCACCGCCAACAATCGCAACGGTCCCGGTCAAACTCAGGCCAGCGGCGCTTGGGCAAACGGCAGATGCCCCGTCTTCATCCAGAGCCGGGCCCCCTCAGACCCAGCCGTCGCCTGCAAGGGCGTGCCCTCCGGCATACGCAGCCACGACCATCGCACCAGATCATCCGCGCCTTCGCGCAGCGTTCCCTCCAGAACCAGAACTTCGATGCCGCCGGGCGCGACCTCGGTCAGTGCAGACCCCGGTTCAAGCACCACGAAAGACACCACCTCGCGGGCATCGCGGTGCAACTCGGCCCGCGCGATCCCGTCCTGCACCGGCCCAAGCTGCGCCTCCACATCCAACCGAAACTGGGTGCGGTCCTCCAGATCGAACTGCCAGAGCTTGACGAAAATCGTGCAGCCATTTTCCGCGCCGGGCGTGTGCGACGTGGTCGGCGGATTGCGCACATAAGTGCCCGCCGGGTAGTCGCCATGTTCGTCCTGAAACACGCCCTCAAGCACCAGAAATTCCTCACCCCCGGTGTGGGTATGGGCCGAAAAGGCGCTGCCCCGCGCGTAGCGCACAATCGAGGTCGCCCGCGCCACCTCGTCGCCGATCCGGTCCAGCATGCGCCGATCAACCCCCGGCATGGGTGAGGCAATCCACGGCGCGTCCCCTGCGTGAACCACAACCCGTTTGGTGAAATCCGCATTCAGGTCCATCGCGTCGCTCCTGCCCGTCAAATATCGCCCGAAAGGTAGCCGCACCGCATCGCGATGCAAAGCCGCCCCCTGTTCTTCTCTGTTTTTCAAATACCTTGGGGTGAGGCCGCAGGCCGAGGGGCAAAGCCCCTGTTTTCGGTCAACCGAAAACAGGGATGCGTCGACGCATCCTCTTCTCGCCCCCAGCCTACTACGCCAACCGCTCCGGCAGCCCATTCGCCCAGGCGCTGATCGTCCCGGCCCCAAGGCAGACCACCATGTCCCCGGGCCGCGCCTGTTCGCGGACCAACCGCTCCAGATCGTCCTCGTTCAGAATTGCGCGCGCATGGCGGTGGCCGTGGCGGATCAGCCCAGCCACCAGATCGTCACGCGATGCGCCTTCGATCGGGTCTTCCCCGGCAGCGAACACCTCGGCAATGGCGACCACATCCGCCTCGTTGAAGCAGGCGCAGAAATCGTCGAACAGGTTCGACAGGCGCGTGTAGCGGTGCGGCTGGTGGATCGCGATGACGCGCCCCTCGGAGGCCTGCCGCGCGGCCTTGAGCACGGCGGCGATCTCGACCGGGTGATGGCCGTAATCGTCGATGATCGTGACGCCGTTCCATTCGCCCACCTTGGTGAAGCGGCGGTTTACCCCACCAAAGGCTGCAAGCGCCTGACGGATTTCCTCTTTCTTCATGCCCAGATGCCGGGCCACCGCCACGGCGGACAGCGCGTTTGACACGTTGTGATCGCCGGGCATTGGCAGGGTGCAGCCTTCAATGTTGTCGCCCTCGGCCTGCAACGCGATGTCGAAATGCGCGACGCCCTTTTCGTAGCGGAGGTTCACCGCCCGCACATCGGCCTGCGCGTTAAAGCCATAGGTCACCACGCGGCGGTCGGTGACCTTGCCCACCAGACGCTGCACCTCTTCATGGTCGGTGCAGCACACGGCGATGCCGTAGAACGGGATGTTCGACACGAAGTCCTGAAACCCTTGCCGCAGGCGCTCGAAGTCGCCCCAGTGTTCCATGTGTTCGGGGTCGATATTGGTCACGATGCCGATGGTTGCGGGCAGGCGGTTGAACGAGCCATCGCTTTCGTCGGCCTCGACCACCATCCATTCGCCCTGCCCCATCCGCGCGTTGGAGCCATAGGCGTGGATGATGCCGCCGTTGATGACGGTGGGATCAAAACCTCCGGCGACCATTAGCTCCGCCATCATCGTGGTGGTCGTCGTCTTGCCATGTGTGCCCGCAATCGCGATGTTCGACTTGAGCCGCATCAGTTCTGCCAGCATGTCGGCGCGGCGCACCACCGGCAGCCCGCGCTTGCGCGCCTCGTCCAACTCGGGGTTGCCCGGTTTGATCGCGGTCGAGACGACGACCACCTCGGCCCCGTCCAGGTTCTCGGCCCGCTGACCTTCGAAGATGCGCGCACCCAGATCGGCCAGACGGTTGGTGATCTTGCTGGCCTTCAGGTCCGATCCCTGCACCGTGTAGCCCAGATTCACCAGCACCTCGGCAATGCCGGACATGCCGATACCGCCGATGCCGACGAAATGGATGGCCCCGATATCGACGGGAAGCTTGGTGGCGGCGTTCATTCGGTCTGTCCTTCCGGGTCTTGAGGGGCATTCTGGCCGGCCAGCATCTCGACCAGCGCGGCAAGGTCCTGCGCTGCATCGGGCTTGGCTTGCGACAAGGCGGCTTGCGACATTTGCAAAGCGCCCTGCGGATTTTGCAAAACTGCAAGGATCTGCTCGGCAAGGCTGTCGACGGTCAGCTTGCTTTCGGGGATACGGATCGCGGCTCCCGCCTCGACCAATCCACGCGCATTGGCGGTCTGGTGATCGGCGGTGGCGGCGGCAAAGGGCACAAGGATCGATGGCCGCCCGATCACCGAGATGTCCGCGACACTCGACGCGCCAGAGCGCGAGATCACAAGCTGCGCCTCGGTCATCCGCTTGGGCACATCGTTGAAGAAGGGCTGCACATCCGCATCGACCCCCTGTTCGGCATAATAGGCGGCCACGCGTTCTCCGTCTTCGTCACGCGCCTGATGGCTGACCCGCAGGTGTTGCAGGGTCTCAAGTGGCAAGGACGCAATCGCGGGCGGCACCACATCCGACAGGATGCGCGCGCCCTGGCTGCCGCCGATCACGAGGATGGACATCGGGTAATCACCGGGCGGGATATACGCGGCCCCTGCCCGGTCTTTTACAGCGAGCCGGACCGGGTTGCCGACATGCACGCCCTCGACACCCTCTGGCAATTCGGTGGGCCATGTCCCGCAGGCCACGGTTTGCACGTGTTTGGCGAAAAGTGTGTTCACCCGGCCCAGAACGCCGTTCTGTTCATGGATCATCCGCGGTCGCCGCAACAGCCATGCAGCACCCAGCGCGGGAATGGATGGATAACCGCCGAACCCCACCACCACATCAGGCCGGTCGCGCAGCATCCGCCACGACATGGACACCACGCCGCCCAGCACGCGCAGAGGCACCATCGCTTTGGCAACAATCCCGCCCCGCGCGAAGGTCGCGCTGGCCACCTGTTCGATCTCGGTCGAATGCGGAAAGCCACCTGTGTAACGCGCCCCGCGCGCATCGGTGGACAGCTTCACCCGCCAGCCGCGACGCAGCATGACCTCTGCCAGCGCCTGCGCCGGAAACATGTGACCGCCGGTCCCTCCGGCTGCGATGACAAGATAAGGTTTGCGCATAAGTCCCCCGCCCAAGGATTGAAGGACAGAGACCTGCCCCAGAGGCGTTTGTCAACAAACCAAGGGGCGATTCACCCTATATAAAGCCCTTAACGCAGCCGTCCTCGCAAGATATCGCCGATTTCGCCCTGTGGGCGGCTGCGCGTGAAGGCCAGAAGCATGCCGACGGCAATCCCGCCCGCAATCAGAGACGAGCCCCCGTAGCTGACAAAAGGCAGCGTCATACCCTTCGCGGGCAGCAGGCGTACTGCGACACCCATGTTGATCATGGCTTGAACACCGAACATGCAGGCCAGCCCCGTGCCCGCCAGACGGATGAACGGATCGCGTTCCCGCATCAGCCGCACAAGCGACCGCACCACGATGGTCGCGTAAAGCGCGATAATGATGAGGACGAGGACAAGCCCGTATTCCTCGGCCGCGACGGCGATGATGAAATCGGTGTGCGCATCCGGCAGAGACCATTTCACCTGACCTTCGCCCACACCTACGCCAAAGAATCCGCCCTCGCGGATCGCGTTGGTGGCGTAGCCCAACTGCGTGGTCGGATCGACCTCAGGGCTGAGAAAGCCGTCAATACGGCGGGCAAAATGCTCCGAACTCTGGTAGGCGACGGTGCCGCCCAGCACCACAAATCCAGCGAGGACCATCAGCAACAGCATGGGCGCGCCGGCCACGAAATACATCACGCCCCACCCGAACAGCACAAGGCAGGCCTGCCCGAAATCGGGTTGCAGGGCGAGCATCAGGACGATGCTGATGGTGATGGCAAAGGACAGCGTCTTGCCCGGCGGTCCGCCCAGATCCTGACTGGCTGCCAAGAACCATGCGGTCACGATCACGAAAGTGGGTTTCAGAAATTCCGAAGGCTGGATCGACGCAAAGCCCAGTGAATACCAGCGCACCGCACCCTTTCCGAAATCGGTGCCGAAGAACGGCAACAGCGACAACGCGATAAAGGCAGCGGCAAAGCCCAGCACCGCCAGTCGTCGCACCACTATGGGCCCCAGCATGGACACAAAGATCATCACGCACAGGGCAAAACCGCCGAACACCGCCTGTCGCTGCACATAGTGGAACGGCGCAAAGCCGTTGCGTTCCGCCAGCGGCGGAGAAGCCGCCAGTCCCAATAGGATGCCGATGCCGAACAGGATCAGAATGCAGGACAAGGACCACCTGTCGACCGTGCGCCACCATTTCGGCAACACAGGTTCACCCGCGCGGGTGGGAACCGCGCCATAGACCATCTCTGTCATGGTTTCACCGCTTCTTCTGCCTCGAACGCCCGGTTTTCCGGATCTGTAAAGGCACTCTAACCGATATGATTCGAGCGATCCAGAGGAATGATTCGTCCCGCGCCTCTTGCGTGTTCTCCGGTTCCGTGATGGATGCCCGCCATGCAGGTGAACACTCTGATCCTAGGCGCCGGGGCAGCCGGTATGATGTGCGCGGCGCATGCCGGGCCGTCGGTTCTGGTCATCGACCACGCCAAGGCACCGGGCGAAAAAATCCGCATCTCGGGCGGCGGACGCTGCAACTTCACCAACATGCACACCGATCCGGCGCGCTTCCTCGGGCAGAACCCACATTTCCACAAATCGGCGCTCAGCCGGTACACCCAGTGGGATTTCCTCGACCTGGTGGACCGTTACAAGATCGCTTGGCACGAAAAAACGCTGGGACAGCTTTTTTGCGACGACAAGGCGACCCAGATCGTCGACATGCTGCGCACCGAGATGGCGCAGGCTGGGGCGCAGCTTTGGTTACAGACATCGCTTGTCGATCTGAGCCATGATGGCGTGCTGTTCACAGCGCAGTTGGAGCGCGATGGCAAACGCCACAGCGTGACCGCCCGCAATCTCGTATTGGCAACCGGGGGCAAGTCCATCCCCAAGATGGGCGCGACGGGTCTGGCCTATGACATCGCCCGGCAGTTCGGCCATCAGGTCACCGACACCCGCCCTGCCCTTGTGCCCCTTACCTTTTCCGACCAGCGCTTTGCCCCGATCTCCGGCGTGGCAACCCCCGTGATCGCAGAGGCGAACGGCACCGCCTTCGAAGAGGCGCTGCTGTTCACCCATCGCGGTCTCAGTGGTCCGGCTGTGCTGCAAATCTCGAGCTATTGGAAAGAAGGCGACAGTATCAGCGTCAATCTCCTGCCCGGCCATGACCTTGTAACGGCCCTCCGCTCCGCACGCCAAACGCATGGCAAACGCAATGTCACGACGGCTTTGGCCGAAATCCTGCCGGAACGCCTCGTGACCCACCTTTCTGCAGAGCTCGCGTTGAGCGGCAATGTCGGTGACCTGTCGGACAGGCGCATTGACGAACTCACCAATTACCTGCGGAATTGGACGCTGATCCCGACCGGCAGCGAAGGTTACCGCACCGCAGAAGTCACGCTGGGCGGGATAAGCACCGACCGGATCGACAGCAAAACGATGATGTCCCGCGATATGCCGGGCCTCTTCATGATCGGTGAAGCCGTGGATGTTACCGGTTGGCTGGGTGGTTTCAACTTCCAATGGGCATGGAGTTCCGGCGTAGCCTGTGGCCGGGCGATTGCAAAACGGACTTGAAGTTTTACAAAACTTTTACAATTTGGGGCACATGCCCCCAAACCAAGCCCTTTCGTCCTCGCCCTTTGCGTTATTGCGCGGTCCGCTGCGTGATATGTGGAACTTGGTGTCGGGCGGTGGCGACTTCCCCCGTGCGCAAGAGCGCATATGGATCAATCCGATGCAGTTGACCCGCATCTACACCCGCAATCCGGCACAAACACCCGATTACAAGCGGCGTCATTCCGGGATGGTTCTTGCCGGGGACTGGGATCATCACACCGAACCTCTTGACGCGTCATGGAAAGTTGCCGCCTGTCTGGCTCATTTCCGAGATGGAAAGACCTGGGAAGACACCGGAGTCTACGACCGGATGCAGGCCATGATAACCGAGCGCGGTCAGTTCGACAGCTGCCGTACAATGGATGACATTGTCGCGCGATACCAGAAGATCGACGCGCTTTATGCGGATATCCAGAAGAATGGATTCCGTGACGAAACCGTCCGGAAATACGGCGCCCTGCGTCTGCCGGAGGGCGTTTATGTGCATCTGGATCGCGCAGGAAAACCGATCTTCGGGGCCATCGGGAACCACCGCATCGGTATCGCACGGGCCTTGGGCTTGACCCGAATCCCGGCGCAGCTTGGCGTCGTCCATCCCGGAGCGCTTGCCGGCAACACCCTTGATCGTCTTCGCGCCGAACCCGCATGAGCGCTCTTGGCAAGGCAATCTCTGCCGGTGTTCCCGGCAAGGTGGTGCGCGATGTGGTCAACCGCTGGCGGTTTGGGCCCGATGCCCCTCAGAGCGATGAACTGATTTGGATACGCCCGCGGGATGTGACCGATTTCTATAAGGCCGACCCCGCCCATGGCGCACCCCGTTTCCGGCGCAGGCACTCGGGCATGGTGGCTGGAGGCGATTGGGACCTGTCCCGCAAACCCATCGGCAGCCAGATCAAGCTCGACAGCATCCGCGATCATTTCGAACGCGGTGTTGCCTGGCAAGAGACCGATCTTTTCGCCTGGATGCTCAAGCAGATCGGTAAGAAAGGCCGCATCGACGGCTGCCACACCCGCGAGGATCTGATCCTACGCTATGAAGCGCTTGACCGGATTTACGAAGAAGCCAAACGCACAGGTACCTTGCGCCCGCATGGCAGCGTGAACATGACACGCCGCGAACATGGCGGCATTCTCGTGCACATCGCGCGCGACGGCACCCCCCTGCGGGACGGCGGCGGCATGCATCGCTTTGCGATTGCCTACATCCTTGGGCTCGAAAAAATCCCGGCGCAGCTTGGCGTGATCCATGCCCACGCGGTCAAAGCCGGAGTGATGACCGAGCTTCGGAAAGGTCCGGATCGGCAATAAGCTGCCTGTGCGAAAAGGGTGATTGGGAACGGTTTGCAGGTCTCCGGGGTTGACCGGCCAGAGCAACACTGGAGATCAACATGTTCAAATCTATCGCAACAAGCCTTGCCCTTTCTGCTTTTGCAACCGGAGCCTTTGCCGCCCAAACCGTCAGCGAGATTGATGTCTCGGTTGACCTGCCCGCCATCGAAAACAGCGAAGCTGCGCAGGTCTCCCAAGTTCGACAAAATCCGCCGAAATTCGCCTGAATTGAGGGTGGCTGGCTGAGTTATTTCAATGATTTAGCGGTTGTGTTCGGGCAAATTTCTGTAGTCACACACATTGCCTATATTGGTGTTGTTTAGTTG
>NZ_JAEPMO010000104.1 GCF_017643905.1 Marivita sp. | reverse complement strand
GCCGCGCGGCACAGCCACCGCGCCAAACAACGCGCGAGCCTGCGGGATGTCTGCGCCATTCCGAACGCCGCACCGATTGGTGAGATCGCCGACACGATCCATCGCGGTTTGGCACAGTCGCCCGCAGCTTTGGTGTCGGTTCAGATGGACGATGTCTTCGGCGAGCTTGAGGCGCAGAACCTGCCCGGCACGATCAACGAGCACCCGAACTGGCGGCGGCGGCTGAGCGTACCCGTTGAGGCGATGGAACAGAGCGCGGCCTTGCTGCATATATCTGAGGTGATGCGCGATGTGCGCGGCATGCCCGAACACCAAGACGACACGGACCACCCCAAGGAGGTACCCGCATGACGATCCTGACCCAGACCTGCACCCCGTTCGAGGGCCAGAAACCCGGAACCTCGGGCCTGCGCAAGAAGACCCGCGTGTATATGCAGCCGAGCTATGTGGAATGCTTTGTGCAGTCGATCTTCAACGCGATTGGTGGCGTTGCCGGTAAGACGCTGGTGATTGGCGGGGATGGACGATACTTCAACGCCGAAGCAATCCATACGATTCTGCGCATGGCCTCGGCCAATGGCGCGACGCTGGCGATTGTCGGTCAGGGTGGTCTCTTGTCCACCCCGGCGGCGTCGAACCTGATCCGCCAGCGCGGGGCGGATGGCGGGTTGATCCTGTCGGCCAGCCACAATCCCGGCGGCATCGACGAGGATTTCGGCCTCAAGTACAACATCTCCAACGGCGGACCTGCGCCCGAGGCGATCACTGACGCCATCTTCGAGCAGACAAAGACCATCAGCAGCTACAAGACGCTGGATTCGGGCGATATCGACCTTGGGCAGATCGGGACAGTGGCGCTGGGCGACATGGCAGTCGAGATCGTCGATCCGGTCGAGGATTACGCCGCGCTGATGGAAGAGCTGTTCGATTTCACAGCACTTCGGGCGCTGTTCGCCAGCGGCTTCACCATGAAATTCGACGCGATGCACGCGGTGACCGGACCTTATGCCAAGGCCATTCTGGAGGACACGCTGGGCGCGCCTGCGGGTACGGTGCTGAACGGTGTGCCGTCGGTCGATTTCGGCAAGGGTCATCCCGACCCGAACCCGATCTGGGCTAAGCCGCTGGTCGATCTGGTCATGTCCGAGGATGGGCCTGACTTCGCGGCAGCCTCGGACGGGGATGGCGACCGCAACATGATCCTTGGTCGTGGGGTCTACGTCACGCCATCCGATTCGCTGGCTGTGCTGGCCGCCAACGCGCACCTTGCCCCCGGCTATGAGCGCGGTATCGCCGGGGTGGCGCGGTCGATGCCAACAAGTGGTGCCTGTGACCGGGTGGCCAAGGCGCTGGCGGTGGAATGTTTCGAAACACCGACGGGCTGGAAGTTCTTTGGCAACCTGCTGGACGCCGGGCGCGTGACGCTCTGTGGCGAGGAAAGCGCGGGAACGGGCAGCGACCATGTGCGCGAAAAGGACGGGCTGTGGGCGGTGCTCCTGTGGCTGAACATTCTGGCCGTGCGCAAGATGTCGGTGAAGGACATCCTGCAGGACCATTGGCAGATCTATGGCCGCAACTACTATTCGCGCCACGATTACGAAGCGGTGGATGCGGCGGCGGCCAACGGGTTGGTGGCGGATCTGACGGCCAAGCTGGACGCTCTGGCGGGGCAGACCTTTGGGGCCTGTACGGTGACGATGGCGGACAGCTTTTCCTACCATGATCCGGTGGACGGATCGGTGAGCCACAATCAGGGGCTTCGGATCAATTTCGAAGGCGGAGGCCGCGCGGTGCTGCGTCTTTCGGGGACCGGGACCGAGGGCGCGACGCTGCGGGTCTATCTGGAGAGGTACGAGGCCCCTGAGGGCGATCTGAACATCGAGGCGCAGACGGCGCTCAAGGACATCGCCGAGGCGACGGCGCTGATCAGCGGGTTGACCGAGCGTACAGGTCGGACAGCGCCGGACGTGATGACCTGAGCGGGGAAGCCCTTACGAAAGGGCTTGGCACGCGGTTTCGAAACCGCGTTGGGAAGGACTTTCGAAAGTCCTTCGCCCTACCCCTGCTGGACGCGCAGGCGGGAGGCGCGGCGGGTCAGGACCTGGCGGCGGATGAAGGCCAAGATGAATAGCGATGACAGGATCAGGATGATCGTTGGCGCGGGCGCGCTGTCCAGAAAGAAGCTGAGATAGGTGCCCAGCAGCATTGCCGCCATGTTCACGCCAACCGCAACCCAGAGCATCGTCCTGAATTGCCGCACCAGCAGGAACGCAATCGCCCCCGGCGCGATCAACAACCCGATGGCGAGGATAAGGCCAGCCGCAGAAAGCGTGGCCACGATGGTCAGCGACAGGGCTGTCAACATCCCGTAATGCAGCGCATTGACCCAGAGGCCCGAGGCCTGCGCCTGAGCGGGATCAAAGCTGTGCAGCAGCCAGTCTTTCCACTTGAGCACCAGCACCCCGGCAACCAGCGCCGAGATGATACCGGCGGTCCAAAGCTCGTGCGGTTCGACCCCCAGCATGTTGCCGAACAGGATGTGATCAAGATGGGCGTTTGTCTCGACCGAGACATAGAGCACGATCCCAAGGCCGAACATGCCCGAGAACACCACGCCCATCACCGTGTCTTCCTTGACCCGGCTGTTGGTGGACAGATAGCCCGTCGCAAGCGCGCAGGTCATGCCCGCGGCAAACGCTCCGATGATGAGCGGAATCCCCAGAATGTAGGCCAGGACGATCCCCGGCAGCACGGCGTGGCTCACTGCGTCGCCCATCAGCGCCCAGCCTTTGAGCACGAGAAAGCAGGAGAGCAGCGCAGTGGGCACCGCCACCACCATCGAGATGAGGAAAGCGTTTTGCATAAATGCAAAGCGGAAGGGCAAAAGGAGCGCTTCAACGTCCATCATGCACTGCCTTTTGCAGGATCAGCCTGAACAAGGCTGTCTTTCGGCCCATCGCGCAACGCGGCTTCGGCCTTGCGCCGCGCGGCAAGCAAACCGTGTTGTGGAGCAAAGACAAAGACAAAGAGGAAGATCAGCGTTTGCAGGCAGACGATGATGCCGCCCGTCGCACCGTCGAGAAAGTAGCTGATGTAGGCCCCGGTGAAGCTGGTCACCGACCCGATCAGCACCGAGGTCACAATCAGGCGCGGGAACCGGTCGCAGAGTAGGTAGGCGGTAGCCCCCGGAGTCACCACCATGGCGATCACGAGGAACGCGCCAACGGTCTGCATCGCGGCCACGACGGAGGCCGAGAGCAGAACGAAGAACACCGCCTTGAGCAATTGCGGACGCAGACCAATGGTGCGGGCGTGGTTCTCGTCAAAGAAGGTGACCATGAGGTCCTTCCACTTGAGCAGCAGAACCGCGAGAGACACGAAGCCGATGATGGCCAGTTGAGCCGTGTCTTCGGGTGTGATGGCGAGGATGTTGCCCATGGTGATGGTTTGCACCGAGACCGACATCGGGTTCACGGACACCATGAACAGGCCCAGCCCGAAGAACGAAGTGAAGATCAACCCGATGATCACGTCTGGTTTCAGCCCCGAGCGTTCCGATAGAAACAGCATCGCTCCGGCCGCCAGACCGCCCGCAATGAACGCGCCCAGCGCGAAAGGCAATCCAAGGATGTAAGCGCCCGCCACGCCCGGCACGACCGAATGAGACAGCGCGTCGCCGATCAGGGACCAGCCCTTGAGCATCAGATAAGCCGACAGGAACGCACAGACCCCGCCAACCAGCGCGGAAACCCACATGGCGTTGACCATGTAATTGTAGCTGAAGGGTTCAAGCAGAAGGTCGATCACGGCTTGTTTTCCGTGATCTGGGTCTTGTCGCCATATTGAACCAGCGGGCGTTCATCATCGGTGAAGATGGTGATCGCGCGGGCGTCCTCGTCGTCATGCAGCGCATCGCCGGCCAAGGTGAAGTGGCGGAGAACACCGCCGAAGGCACGTTCAAGGTTCTCGCGGGTGAACGTGGTCTCAGTCGGCCCGTAGCTGAGCACGCTGCCTTTGACCAACACGGTCCGGTCGCAGAATTCCGGCACCGAACCAAGGTTATGAGTCGAGACCAGCATCACCCGGCCTTCGTCACGGAGTTCGCGCAGGAGCGCGATGATCTGGTCTTCGGTCTTTACGTCCACGCCGGTGAACGGCTCGTCCAGCAGGATCACTTGCCCGTCCTGCGCCAAGGCGCGGGCCAGGAACACGCGTTTCCGCTGGCCGCCGGAGAGCTCGCCAATCTGGCGATGGCGGAATTCGGTCATGTTAACTCGGGCCAGCGCCTGATCAACTGCAGCAAGGTCGGCAGCTTTGGGACGGCGCAGGAAGCCCATCTTGCCATAGCGACCCATCATCACAACGTCTTCGACCAGCACCGGGAAGGCCCAGTCGACCTCTTCGGATTGCGGCACATAGGCGACCAAGTTCTTCGCAAGCGCCTCTTTCACGGTCATGCCAAGGATACGAATCTCGCCTTTGGCGGTGGGCACAAAGCCCATGATCGCCTTGAAAAGCGTGGACTTACCCGCGCCATTGATGCCCACAAGCGCCGTCACGGTGCCGCGCGGGATTTCGAAACTGGCGTTCCAGAGCGCGGTGTGGCCGTTGCGATAAGTGACGGTCACGTCCCGTGCCGAAAGACCGTCCTTGCCTGTGCTTTGCGTTGTCTGGGTCGTCTGGCTCTGCTCATCGAGCATGGCGTGTCCTTGGTGTTGCAGGCCTTTGGCCTGTCGGTGTAGCAGGCGAAAGGCCTGACATGGGTGCGCCCGCAGCCTTGCAGCTGCGGGCCTTCTTGTCCGGTTCGGCGCCACCTAGTTGCTGACGGCGGTGGTCAGCCCTTCGGCAACGGTGCGGGTCGTCACAGTCAGAAGGTCAAGGTAGGTCGGCACCGGACCGCCTTCCTCGCTCAACGAATCGACATAGAGCACACCGCCATAGGTGACACCCGTTTCGCGCGCGACCTGTTCCGCCGGCGCGGTGTTGACCGTGCTTTCACAGAAGATCACCGGAATATTGTTCTCGCGGACCCCGTCGATCACCGCACGCACCTGTTGTGGCGTGCCGTTCTGATCGGCGTTCATCGGCCAGAGATACAGTTCTTTCAGCCCCATGTCGCGGGCAAGGTAACTGAACGCACCTTCACAGGTCACAAGCCAGCGCTGATCTTCGGGGATGGCCGCAACCGCCGCGCGCAGCGGCTCTATCGTGGCGCGCAATTCGCCTTTGTAGCTTTCGGCGTTCGCAGCATAAATTGCGGCATTGTCCGGGTCTGTTTCCGAAAAGGCCTTGGTGATATTGTCGATATAGATCAGAGCGTTGTCCAGACCCATCCAGGCATGCGGGTTGGGTTTGCCTTGGTAGCTGCCAGACGAGATCGAAATCGGGTCGATGCCGTCACTGAGCGTCACCGACGGCACATCGTCCATATTGGCGACGAATTGTTCGAACCACAGTTCGAGGTTCAGACCGTTCCACAGGATCAGATCGGCGTCATAGGCGCGCACGATGTCCTGTGGGGTCGGTTCGTAGCCATGGATTTCGGCCCCCGGCTTGGTGATCGACACCACTTCGGCCGCATCCCCCGCCACATTTGCCGCCATATCGGCCAGAACGGTGAAGGTGGTGACCACTTTCATCTTCTCGTCTGCTGCTGCCGTACTGGCCACGGCACACAATACCCCAGCCGACATGATGGCTGCGAAGCTTCGTTTCATGCTTTGACCCTCCGTGTTGAGTATGTCTGCTAGTTTTTGAAAATGCAAATCACTCGCAATTAGGTAGGCGCAAGAAACCCCCTTGCAAGGCCTCCACGGCAAAATCGGCGCTTTCCGCCGCCAAACGGATGCTTGGTTTAGTCTTCATTTTCTGGAGATCAGTGGTGAGCCGTGCAGGATTCGAACCTGCGACCCACTGATTAAAAGTCAGTTGCTCTACCAACTGAGCTAACGGCCCACTGGCGGGCTATCTAGAAAGAGGGCGGAGTGCGGTCAACCCCCAAAACGGCACAATTCCAAGCTATCTTCCAGAATGCCGCAGCGGTGCGGTTGGCGCGGTCTGGAAAGATGTACCCGACAGGCGTATATGCGCGGCCATGATGACCAACGGCACCCGCGATATCGACTTCATGAAAATGCATGGCCTCGGCAATGATTTTGTCGTGCTGGATACGCGTGTGCAGCCTGTAGGCATGACCTCGGCACTGGCGCAGGCGATTGGGGATCGGCACCGAGGCGTGGGATTCGACCAGCTTGCGGTGATCGAACCGGGCGAAGACGGTGCACATGCGCGGTTGGTGTTTTACAATTCCGATGGATCGACAGCCGGGGCCTGTGGCAATGCCACGCGCTGCATTGCGCGACACCTCATGGACGAAACGGGCCTGTCGGGGGTTGTTTTGATCACCGAACGCGGACGCCTGATCGCGCAGGATGCTGGGGACGGGCTGACTTCTGTGAATATGGGGCAGCCACAGTTGCGCTGGGACGAGGTGCCGCTCGCGCGCGAGATAGACACGCTGGAACTGCCCATAGACGGAGCGCCGACAGCGACAGGAATGGGCAATCCGCATTGTACGTTCTTTGTTGACGACGCCGAATCGGTCGACCTTGCCGCGCGCGGGGCCGAGATCGAGCATCATCCGCTTTATCCGCAGCGCACCAATGTGCAGTTCGCCAGCGTCATCGGACCCGACCATCTTCGGATGCGGGTCTGGGAGCGCGGGGTGGGTGTCACGCTCGCCTCGGGGTCGTCCTCCTGCGCCACGGCGGTTGCGGCGGCACGGCGGGGGCTGACCGGGCGGCGCGTGAGCATCGACCTTGATGGCGGGCGGATTGAGATCGACTGGCGCGAGGATGGCGTCTGGATGACCGGACCGACGGCGCATGTGTTCTCGGGCACATTCACGGCGGACTGGCTGGAGCGCGTGTCATGACCCCGCCCAAGTTCACGACATTGGGCTGTCGCCTGAACGCTTACGAGACCGAGGCGATGAAGGACCTTGCCGCGCAGGCGGGGCTTGAGAACGCAGTTGTGGTAAACACCTGTGCCGTGACCGCCGAGGCGGTGCGCAAGGCACGGCAGGAGATTCGCAAGCTGCGCCGGGACAACCCGAACGCCAAGCTGATCGTGACCGGCTGTGCCGCGCAGACCGAACCCGAGACCTTTGCCCGGATGGCCGAGGTCGATGCGGTGATCGGCAATACAGAAAAGATGACACCGGACACCTGGAAAGGTCTGGCGGCCGATTTCATCGGTGAGACCGAGGCGGTGCAGGTCAACGACATCATGTCCGTGACGGAAACAGCGCAGCACCTGATCGACGGTTTCGGCACGCGGTCCCGCGCCTATGTGCAGGTCCAGAACGGCTGCGACCATCGCTGCACCTTCTGCATCATTCCCTATGGTCGCGGCAACTCGCGGTCCGTGCCTGCAGGCGTGATCGTGGACCAGATCAAGCGGCTGGTGGACAAGGGCTTTAACGAGGTGGTGCTGACCGGGGTGGACCTAACGTCATGGGGGGCAGACCTGCCTGCGCAGCCGAAGCTGGGCGATCTGGTGATGCGCATCCTCAAGCTGGTGCCGGATCTGCCGCGGCTGCGGATCAGCTCCATCGACAGCATCGAGGTTGACGAGAACCTGATGCAGGCGATTGCGACCGAACCCCGTCTGATGCCGCATTTGCACTTGAGCCTTCAGCATGGCGACGACCTGATCCTCAAGCGGATGAAACGGCGTCATCTGCGCGACGATGCGATCCGCTTTGCCGAAGAGGCGCGCAAGCTGCGGCCGGACATGACGTTCGGGGCCGACATCATAGCGGGCTTCCCGACCGAGACCGAGGCGCATTTCGAAAACTCGCTGAAGCTGGTCGAAGACTGTGCCCTCACCTGGCTGCATGTCTTTCCCTATTCGCCGCGCGAAGGCACTCCGGCGGCCCGGATGCCGCAGGTGGACGGGCGCGCGATCAAGGAGCGGGCCGCGCGTTTGCGGGCGGCCGGTGATGCCGCCGTCTCGCGCCATCTGATCGCGCAGCAGGGACGCATCCACAGCGTATTGATGGAAGCGCCCGACATGGGGCGGACCGAGCAGTTCACCGAAGTCCGGTTTTCGGCAGAACAGCCTGTGGGACAGATCGTGCGCGCGACCATTGCCGGGCAGCACGGGCATCAACTCGTTGCCTGATCGGGGCGGGCGTTTGCGTCACCGAAAACGGTCGATGCGTCGATGCATCGGCCCTGCTCACAACCGCGGGAAAAATACGCGCGAGCAATTGCACCGCATCAACAATTCGGCCAAAACCTCGGAATGAGTGATCAATCCCGCGCGCTGTGCGTCCACCTCCTGACCGCGACCGGAGCCGTTTTTGCCATGCTGGCCTTGCTGGCAGCGGCGCAGGAAAAATGGTCCATCATGTTCCTGTGGCTGGTTGTGGCCTTTGCGGTCGATGGCATCGACGGTCCGTTGGCCCGTAAATACGATGTCAAAACATATGCACCGCGCTTTGATGGGGTGCTGCTCGACCTGATCATCGACTATCTCACTTACGTTTTCATTCCGGCTTTTGCGCTGTTCCAATCCGGTTTGCTTCCCGGTTGGACAGGATGGTTTGCGATCATCGTGATCACCTTCGCCTCGGCCATGTATTTCGCCGACAGCCGGATGAAGACTTCGGACAATTCGTTTCAAGGCTTTCCCGGGTGCTGGAACATGGTGATCCTGGTGTTGTTCGCCATCGAGCCGAATTTCTGGGTGTCCTTGACGATGGTCGCGGTGCTGGCGGTGGCGATGTTCCTGCCGCTCAAGTTCATCCACCCGGTGCGTACCGAGCGCTGGCGCAGCTTGTCGCTGCCGATTGCGCTGGCGTGGACGTTCTTTGCAGGCTGGGCAGCGTGGGTCGATTTCCACCCGGAAAGCTGGGCGCATTGGGGGCTGATTGCCACGTCGCTTTACCTGATCCTTGTCGGGATCGTTCAGCAGATTGTACCGATACGCAACCAGTGATTGCTTTCGGCTAAAAAGCTGAGCATGGCTTGACCATGTTCGTGCCCAAAGCCCCAAACCCATTTCTTGCCGCGCTGTTGACGTTGCTGGCTTCGGCTTTCGTTGCAGGTACGACCTTGCTGGCAAAGATGCTGGGGACAGATGTGCTCGGGCCTGCGCTCAATCCGTTGCAGATCAGTCAGGGGCGGTTCATCTTTGCCTTTCTCGCCTTTGGTCTGGCCGCGCTGGTGATGCGATTGCACTTCACTGAAATCGCGTGGAAGACCCACACGCTGCGGGTCGCGTTCGGCTGGGGTGGCGTCACGCTGATGTTCGCGGCAGCGGCGTTTATCCCGCTGTCGGATGCCACCGCGATCAGTTTTCTGAACCCGGTGATCGGGATGCTTCTGGCGATCCCATTGCTGGGAGAGCGCGTTGGGCCAGTTCGATTGTCGGCGGCGGCGATTGCTTTGATCGGTGCGATGATCCTGTCGCGCCCGACACCGGAAGCGTTCCAGCCTGCAGCTCTGTTGGCCGTCGGCGCAGCCCTGTCGCTTGGGTTCGAGGTGATCGTGATCAAGCGTCTGACCGGGCGCGAGGGGCCGCTGCAAATCCTGCTGATCAACAACGTGATTGGTGTCGGAATCGCCTCGGCGGCCGCCATCTGGGTGTGGATCGCGCCAACACCGCAGCAATGGATGGCGCTGGCGGGGATCGGGCTTTTGATGGCGTCGGCGCAGACCTGCTTCATCAATGCCATCTCCCGGGCCGACGCCAGCTTTGTCGGGCCGTTCTTTTACGCGACGCTCGTCTTTGCCGCGCTTTACGATTTTCTGGTCTTCGGCGTGCGCCCCGATGCGGTGTCGGTCATCGGGACGCTGATCATCCTGTGCGGCGCAGGTCTATTGATGTGGCGCGAAGGCCGGATCAGGCCTTCAGCCGGTAGCCCCGTCGGAAAAATACCCACGCCATCAGATTGATCGCGACCGTGCTGACGACCGCGATCACCGCGCCCAGGATCGGGCTGCTGTCCGAGACCCCGATCATGCCCCAACGCACCCCGTCGATCAGGTAGAAGATCGGGTTGGCATGGGTGATGTCGTACATCACCAGCGGCAGCGCCTCGACCGAGTAGAAGGTGCCCGACAGAAAGGCGAGCGGCGTCACGATGAAATTGGTGATTGCGGCCATCTGGTCGAATTTTTCGGCAAAGATCCCCGCGACCATGCCGATGCCCGACAAAAGCGCGGCCCCGACGATCACGAAGAACAAGGCGACCAGCGGGTGTTCCGGCACGATGCCCAGAAACACCCAGAGTGCCAGCACGATCACAACGGCCACCAAAAGCCCCCGCGCGACGCCACCGGCAAGATAGCCCAGCACTAGTTCGCCGGCCGAGAGCGGCGGCATAAGAGTGTCCACGATATTGCCCTGCACCTTGGAGATCACGATCGAGGACGAGGTGTTGGCAAACGCGTTCTGGATCACCGTCATCATCAGGATACCCGGCGCAATGAAGGTGGTGAAGTCGACCCCCATCACCTCACCCCGACGGGGGCCGATGGCGATGGTAAAGATCAGCATGAAGAGGCCCGCCGTCACCAAAGGTGCCAGCAGGGTTTGTGTCCAGACATTGAGAAACCGCAGGATTTCACGTTGCCCCAATGTATACAAACCCAGCCAGTTTACCCGGCCGAAGCGGCGGTCGTTCACAATCATCTGTCCAGCCTGCTGCATTGAAGCCCTCTTGCCTGTCGGTTCGGGTTGTAACTCGCCCGCGCATGATTAGAATAAGAAGCGACTTAGAGATTTCGGGCGGCCAACGCAAACGGCCGCTCTTTTTGATGGAGGGCACGATGTCCTGGACCGATGAACGCGTAGAGCTGTTGAAGAAGATGTGGGGCGAAGGCCAGTCGGCCAGCCAGATCGCCAAGGAGCTTGGTGGTGTGACCCGCAACGCCGTGATCGGGAAAGTGCATCGTCTGGGCTTGTCGAACCGTGCTGGCGCTGCCGGTCCGGCGGCCAAGCCCGAGGCGAAACCCGCGCCGAAGGCCGAAGCCCCGAAGCCCAAGGCCGCGGCACCAAAGCCCGCCCCAGCACCAAAGCCTGAAGAACCCGAGGTCGTGATGGAAACGAAATCCGCAACGCCGCCGCCCAGCCCGCGCCGCCAGATCATTCCAGCCGGTCAGCCCTTGCCGCCGCAGCCTTCGGCGAACGAGATCAGCCCCGAGGCTCTGGCCAAGGTGAACGCGGTCGAGAAGAAGGCCAAGAAGCTCACGCTGATGGAATTGACCGAGAAAACGTGCAAATGGCCCGTGGGCGATCCCGCGACACCGAATTTCTGGTTCTGCGGTCTGCCGGTGCAACAGGGCAAACCCTATTGCGAGGCGCATGTGGGTGTTGCGTTCCAACCCATGAGCTCGCGCCGCGACCGTCGGCGGTAAGGCGTTTAACGATATCACGCAGGAAGGGGCGGTTTGACCGCCCTTTTTCTTTGGGCGCGTGGCTACCAGAACTCCGGATTGTTCAACGCGGGCGCGCAGGTCGATGGTCCGGAAAGCGGTGACAAAGGCGCTTCCGTCAGGGATTGCGCGATCCACCCATGGGGCATGTTGAGTGGTTGCGGCGCAGGAACGGTGTGGGTGCTGACCGGCGCAAACCCGACCCGACTGTAGAAGTTCGGATCGCCATAGGTCACGGCAACCTGCACGCCTTCGTCGCGCAATGCGTTTAAGGCATGGGTCAGAAGCTTTTGACCCACGCCCTTGCCCTGATGTTCGGTTGCGACCGCCATGGGCGACAGCAGAAACGCGACGCGCGGGTCATTCGCAAAGCGCAGCCGCGTGAAGATTGCGCAGCCGCAGAGGGTGTCCGTGTCTTCCGCCGTGAAGACGCTCAGATCATCCATCGGTGTCGTGGTCAGAAGGTCCCTGGACAGTGCATGGATCAATGCACCTTCGTCTGCGCCTTCGGATGCGGCAAAGATGTCCCTGAACAATTGGACGATCTGGTCGTTCCGTCCAACTTGATCTTGAGTGATCTGCATGGCTGTGAACCTCAAGGCTATAGGGTCATCCGGCGCATACCAGATCGACCGCAGTGATTCCATCCGCCCGTCCAATGCTTTGTGGGTCGTTCTTGTTCAGCAGGATTGATCAAGTCTCACTCTGTTTCCAGCCGAATACGTCGGGCCAGCAAGGCCAGCACCCCCCAAACCAAGAGACCAACGAGAGCGAAACCGCCCAGCACGCGGGCCAGATCAGCGACGGGCATCTCTCCTACATCGCTGACATTGCGCGAGGCCAACCAAAGGCTTGCCGCAAAGACAATCCGTCCCGCAAAACTCTGAAGTGACAGGTAGGTGGCACGCATCCCATCGGTCAGCAGAGGCTGTGTTCGAGCCAGAATGAATGGTCGGGACAGCGAATCCGGCACCATGCGAATAAACAGGAAGGCGATGGAAAGGGGGCTTTGGCTGAGCGCGAGGACCGAGCAAAGCAGCACCTGCAACGCGAAAGCAAGAAGCAGAGTAGATGCCAACCCGATGCGCTTGCGGATCACCGGTGCGGCAAATGACGCGGCCACCGACACTGCCATCATGATGGTCGTCACCACACCACTGACCAAGGTGGCTTCGCCAGACAGGCCCACCTGATCGAGGGCTTTCAGGATAAACGGTTGACCGAACAAGAACGGCACTTGCGAGAACCCGTACATCACGACGCTGAGTGCAAAGAGCCAGAGCAAGACAGGGTTCCGGAACGCAGCAGCGATAGCCGGACCGATGGCTGTTGGCTCAGGCGGTGTGTCAGGATCAGCCTGCGAGTTGCGCAGCCTTGTCGCCAGCACCAGCATCGCCACAAAGGCGATGCCCGAAAGAACAAAGGGCAGGACAGGCAGAGCGCGCGCCATGAGCCCGCCGGTGACCGCCGACACCATCAGCGCGGCGAAGGTAAACCGCCAAAGGCGCAATTCGTACTGTTCGACGTCGTGCTCCCGCCCTTCGGCGGCGAGCGTTTCGTATAGCAACGAACTGTCGGTGCCGGACGCAAAAGCCATCGACGCGCCCAGAAACAACTGCGCCAGGACGAAGACGGCAAAGCTGCCCCCTATGGAAAAACAGACCATCGCGGCGATCCCTGCGACCGCAGACGCGATCAGCGTCACACGGCGGCCGATGCGGTCTGACATGTAGCCGGATGGCACTTCGAACAGGGTCGTGCAGATGTCGTAGATTGCATAGAGCAGCACCGCTTCGGCGGCCGATAACGTGCCTTGCAGGTATAAGAACCACGTCGCCTGCCAGAACAACAGGTTCTGGGCGAATTTCATCCAAGGCAGGATGGTCAGGTTGCGGGACAGGTTTTGCGGTGCGATGGGGTTTGCTCGGTTGCTGTTTGTGCGACCGGACCATGTGACCTTCGATTTGGCAAGCGATGTGGTGCGGATTGTCAGCACGCTGGCTGCAATCGGCCCTTCCCCAAGGATGTGCAAATCTCTATATGCCGCGCATGTCCCAGAACCCGCCTTCCCTTCGCCCCGACCTTGCGCCAACGGCGCGGTTTTCCGATGCGCCCCGTGCGGGTCAGCCGACCATCGGCATGGTCTCGCTTGGCTGCCCCAAGGCGCTGGTTGATTCAGAGCGGATTCTGACGCGGCTGCGGGCCGAAGGCTATGGGATCAGCCCGGATTATTCCGGCGCTGACGCGGTGATCGTGAACACCTGCGGATTTCTCGACAGTGCCAAGGCAGAAAGCCTCGAGGCGATTGGCGAAGCGCTGGCCGAAAACGGCCGGGTGATCGTGACCGGCTGTCTGGGGGCGGAACCGGAGTATATCACCGGCGCACATCCCAAGGTACTGGCCGTCACGGGCCCGCATCAATACGAACAGGTGCTGGACGCGGTGCACAAAGCCGTGCCACCCGATCCCGATCCGTTCATCGACCTGCTGCCTGCATCAGGCGTGAAGCTGACGCCGCGCCATTACAGCTACTTGAAGATTTCGGAAGGCTGCAATCACACCTGCAAGTTCTGCATCATCCCGGACATGCGCGGCAAGCTGACCTCGCGCCCGGCCAAGGCGGTGCTGCGCGAGGCGGAAAAGCTTGTCGAGAGCGGCGTGCGCGAGTTGCTGGTGATCAGTCAGGACACCTCGGCCTATGGCACCGACTGGAGGGACCGGGACGAGAAGTTCCCGATCCTGTCTTTGGCCCGTGATCTGGGGGCTCTGGGCGCATGGGTGCGGATGCACTACGTCTACCCCTACCCGCATGTGCGCGAATTGGTACCGGTGATGGCAGATGGTCTGGTGCTGCCGTACCTCGACATTCCGTTCCAGCACGCCCATCCAGACACTCTGAAACGCATGGCCCGGCCCGCGGCGGCAGCGCGGACACTGGACGAAATCGCGGCCTGGCGGGACATCTGCCCGGACATCACCCTGCGATCGACCTTCATCGTCGGTTATCCCGGTGAGACCGAGGAGCAGTTCCAGACGCTGCTCGACTGGATGGACGAGGCGCAACTGGATCGCGTCGGGTGCTTCCAATACGAGAACGTCGCTGGCGCCCGATCGAATGCGTTGCCGGATCATGTTTCCGACGAGGTCAAGCAAGAGCGCTGGGACCGGTTCATGGAAAAGGCGCAGGCGATTTCCGAGGCCAAACTGGCGGCCAAGGTTGGCCAGCGGTTGGATGTGATCATCGACGATATCGACGACGAGGGCATCGCCACCTGCCGCACCAAATCGGATGCGCCCGAGATTGACGGCAAGCTGTTTATCGACTCCGGCACCGAAGGATTGAGCGTTGGTGAGATCGTGTCGGTCGAGGTAGACGAAGCTGGCGAATATGATCTGTGGGGTCGGCGCGTCTGATGCGTTGACGCATCAGACCGTTTCCGATGACGGAAACGGCCCGCCGGGGTTGCCAGCGTCGTCTTTAGGCTTAGCTGTGCGTCATGTCAGAGACACACCAAACCCGCGTGCTTTACAACGACCAGTGCCCGGTCTGTTCCTTCGAAATCAATCACTATGCGACCTATGCCAAACGCGAAGGGTTGCCGATCCGGTTCGACGACCTGAACGGTCCAGACCGTGCGGCCTGGGGGATTGACGAAGATACCGCTGCGCGGCGGCTTTACGTACTGCGCGACGGGGAATTGACCAGCGGCATTCCGGCTTTCCTTGTCCTGTGGCGCGACATGCCCCGGTATCGGTGGCTGGCGCGGGTTGTCGGACTGCCGGGCGTCAGGCAGGCCGCTTCAGTGGTGTATGACCACGTTCTGGCACCGCTGATCTATCGGTGGCACCTGCGCCGCAAGGCCCGACGCGCTACCCAATCAGGATAACGATCCAAGCCACCCCTGCTGCAATAGCGGCAACCGCTACACCTGCGCTGCCCGCATCCTTGGCGCGTTTGGCAATCGGGTGGTCTTCGGTCGAGATGTAATCGACCGCATCCTCGATGGCGGTGTTGAGCAGCTCGGCTGCGAGCACAAGAATGCCCAAAGCGAGGATCAAGGCGCGCTCTGCCGGAGCCAAAGGCAGGATCAGCGCCAGAGTCGCCGAGATCAGGTTGGCCCACACCCAACTGCGGAAACTATGCTCCGTCCGCCAAGTCGCCACCACACCGTCCCAAGACCAGATGCACCGCAGTTTCAAGCGTCTGAAAAACTCCATGGCGGGACCTACCTGTTATCTAGGTAGTGGCGGACGCAGTCCTGCACATGGCGGAACCGGTCCCCGCCCAGATGCTTGCCGCCATACCAGCGGGTTACGACGATCACATGGTCCGTCAGGCCTTCACGTTCCAGCATTTGCAGGATGATCTGACCCGCCCCACCTTCGCCGTCGTCATTCTTGAGAGGCGTGCCATCCGAGAACACCACCGCCCATGTGTTATGGGTGGCCTTGGCGTATTTCTTGGCGCGTTTGAGGGTCTTGAGAAATCCGTCCACGTCGGAACGACTGACCGCAGGCCCACCGCTTACCGCGTATTTGGACCCACGATCCGAGATGACACCTTCAAATTGTCTCATCTTCCAGATGCAGTTTCATGTCGACCAGCACCTGTTGCAGGGCAAGGGTTTCGCGCAGAAGGCGGCGCGCTTCGTTGGCGCTGATGACACCATCGGCGATGGATTGATGATATTCCGACATAAGCATGGCAAAGCGTTGGCTCAGCGCGACCACATCGGAATTCACGCCGCCTTTCTTGGCGTCATTGTCGCGGCGCTGATCGAAGGACAGCGAAATCCCGTTCAGTTCGGCCAGCGCAGAGGTGACGTGCGGATAACTGGAGGCCTGTTCGAGGGCTGCAACAGCATCGACCGGGATGAACCGATCCGCGTGTTCGTCATGATCGGCGTAGTATCGGCCAAGGGTCGCTTTGGATTTGCCCGTCAGTTCGCATGCTTTTTCGATGCCCACATCCTTGACCAGCAATTCGGTGTGCTTTTTCAGATATGGTCCAAATGACGGCATGGCAGCTCCCTCGTTACCCGGCAGAGATGGGAAGATTTGCGCTTCTTTCCCCTGACTTTGATCGTAACGCAATGGCACATGTGTTCCAGACCTGCCAAGTTCGACAGCAAATCGTCTAAGTGATTGATATTGTTATGGCCAGGTCTGCCATTGTGTGACTACCGAGAAGGGATCAAGCGGGTTTTGGTATATCGAGGGTGTCGAAGAGCTCCAATTGTTCCGGGG
>NZ_JAEPMO010000177.1 GCF_017643905.1 Marivita sp. | reverse complement strand
CGGTATAATGCTTGGCAGAACAAGCAGTTACGGGCTGCATTTGACACTCTGTCCGAGGCTGAGTTGCGCAAGGAGCGAAAGGCGTTTTTCGGGTCGATCTTCAGCACGGCCAACCACATTCTCTGGGCGGACCGGATGTGGATGGCGCGTCTGGGTGTCGGCGAGGCTCCTGACGGGGATCATCTGACCCTGACGCCAACCCCCGCGGTCTGGGCGGGGGAGCGCTACAAGACGGATGCGAAGCTCTTGCATTGGGCGGAAAACCTGAACGCGGTCGATCTGAAAGGCAATGTGCAGTGGCGGTCGGTGATGGCCAACCGGGACTTCACACATCCATTCGATCTGTGTGTGATGCATCTGTTCAATCACCAGACCCATCATCGTGGACAAATCCACGCGATGCTCACGGCGGCAGGGGCCACGGCGCCTGTCACCGATATCCTGTTCATGCCCGAAGACGGGCCCTGGTTGTAACCTTTCGGTCTGCTGGACGGCGCTCGCGCGATGCGCGTCGCCCCGCCCACCATCCCGAGTTCTGTGCATGAGGTGTGCGCATGGCTCTGATTTCTCCATCCCGGCGGGTGCGCCGGACTCCGTTCTCGGATGGCAATGAGGCCGCCGGGGTCAAGGCCTATACGGTCTATAACCGGATGCTTCTGCCGACGGTGTTCCGGTCGGTTGAAGAAGACTACCGCCATCTGAAAGACGCGGTGCAGGTCTGGGACGTGGCCTGCGAGCGGCAGGTCGAACTGCGCGGTCCCGATGCCGGGCGGTTGATGCAGATGCTGACCCCGCGCGATCTGCGGTCGATGCTGCCGGGGCAGTGTTTCTATGTGCCCATCGTCGATGAGACGGGCGGCATGCTCAACGATCCGGTGGCGGTAAAGCTGGCCGAAGACCGCTGGTGGATTTCGATTGCCGACAGTGATCTGCTTTATTGGGTCAAGGGTCTGGCCTACGGGTTCCGGCTGGATGTTCTGGTGGATGAACCGGACGTGTCACCGCTGGCTGTGCAGGGACCGAAGTCGGACGATCTGATGGCGCGGGTGTTTGGCGATCAGGTGCGCGATATCCGGTTCTTCCGCTACAAGATGCTTGATTTCCAGGGCCGCTCGCTGGCAGTCGCCCGGTCGGGTTATTCGCGGCAGGGCGGGTTCGAGATCTATGTCGAGGGCAGCGACCTTGGCATGCCGCTTTGGAACGCGCTGATGGAAGCGGGCAAGGATCTGGATGTGCATGCGGGCTGTCCCAACCTGATCGAACGGATCGAGGGTGGATTGCTGAGCTACGGCAATGACATGACCGATGAGAACACGCCGCATGAATGTGGGTTGGGCAAGTTCTGCAACACGCAGACGGCGATTGGTTGTGTGGGGCGCGATGCGCTGCTGCGGGTGGCGCAAGAGGGGCCGATCCGGAAAATCCGGGCTATCGAGATCCATGGTGACCGGGTGCCTTTGTGTGACCGGCCCTGGCCTTTGATGGCGGGGGACGTGCAGGTGGGTCAGGTGACGAGTGCGGCGTGGAGCCCGGATTTCGGCACCAACGTGGCCATCGGCATGGTGCGGATGACACATTGGGACGAGGGCACCGATCTGGACGTGGTGCTGCCGAACGAAGTGCGCGCGGCGCAAGTCTGGGAGACCTTCTGGGTCTGAGCGCGTTGAGAATTGGGGAGTGAGGGGCCAGCCCCTCACGCTCCCCGGAGTTTATTGGCAAGATGAAAAGGAGCACGGCATGTTCAAGGCATTGATGGTTCGCAAGGACGAAGAAAGCGGCAAGACATCGGCGGCGGTGGAAGAGATCGGGTTGGATGACCTGCCGCAGGCCGAGGTGACGGTGTCGGTCGAGTATTCGACGGTGAACTATAAGGACGGGCTCTGCATCGGGCCGGGTGGCGGGCTTGTCCGCAAATATCCGCATGTACCGGGGATTGATTTTGCCGGGACGGTCGAGGCGTCGGAGGATGACCGCTACAAGCCTGGCGACAAGGTGGTGCTGACCGGCTGGCGTGTCGGCGAGGCGCATTGGGGCGGGTACAGCCAGAAGGCGCGCGTGAAGGCCGATTGGCTGGTGCCGTTGCCTGAGGGCCTCGACACCCGTCAGGCGATGGCTGTGGGCACGGCGGGCTTTACCGCGATGCTGGCGGTCATGAGGCTTGAGGATCATGGCATCAAGCCGGGTCCGGTTCTGGTGACCGGGGCTGCGGGTGGCGTCGGATCGGTGGCGACGGCGATCCTAGCTGCTTTGGGGCACAAGGTGGCAGCAGTCACCGGGCGACCGGAACAGTCCGCCTACCTGGAGTCGCTGGGGGCGACGCAGATCGTGGCGCGGGAAGACCTGAACGAGACGGTGAAGCGGCCGTTGGAGTCCGAGGCCTGGGGTGGCTGTGTTGACGCTGTAGGTGGCGCGATGCTGGCCCGTGTGCTGGGTCAGATGGAGTATGGCGCGTCCGTCGCCGCTGTCGGTCTTGCAGGTGGTGCCAACCTGCCTGCGACCGTGATCCCGTTCCTGTTGCGGGGTGTAAACCTGCTGGGGATCGACAGCGTGATGCAGCCCTATGACAACCGCGTGCGGGCGTGGCAGCGGATTGCCAAGGACCTGCCGATGGACAAGCTGGAGGCGATGGTGACCCCGGCGACACTGGCCGATCTGCCGGGTCTTGGGGCGGACATCCTCAAGGGTCAGGTCAAGGGTCGGGTTGTGGTCGACGTGGCTGCGGGGTGATCCCAATGATGTCGGAGATGTTGTTCAATTGCGACATTTCCCAAACCTGAGTGCTCGAATCTCCCAATAATCATTGGAAAATTTGGTTAGTCTCTCGTGTGTCAAAAACGACATGATCCGCCGTTCCGGTTTGCATCGGGGCGGCGGTTCCGTTTAGGCTTGGTGCATGTCGCCCGCAAACGGGCGGCGGCTAGGGGCACATTGGCAAAGATACGTGGCGGGATCGCCTGCCCAACACTGTGCCCCAAGACCAGCGTGCGTGGTGCGCTGGCAGACCAAGCAGGAGGGACGACGTGTTCAATCGTATCATGGTGCCGGTGGATCTGGCGCATGTGGATAAGCTGGAGCGGGCCATGCGCTGCGCTTCGGATCTGGCACAGCATTACGACGCCACATTGGTGTATGTGGGTGTCGCAGCCGCGACGCCGGGATCGGTGGCGCATACACCGCAGGAATTCGCGCAGAAGATGGCGGATTTTGCAGCCGAGCAGGGACAGGCGCGCGGTGTGGCCGCCGAAGGTCTGGCTCTGACCAGCCATGATCCGACCACTGATCTTGATCCGACCTTGCTCAATGCGATCGAGGATACCGGGGCAGACCTTGTGGTCATGACAAGTCATGTGCCGAACCTCACCGACTATATCTGGCCGTCCAACGGCGGCACCGTGGCTAAGCGGGCCAGCGTGTCGGTTATGGTGGTGCGCTAGCTTTTCGCGGAACCCAGCGCCGCCTTGTGCGTTTGTCGGGGTATCCAGAAGAATAATTTCAACAAATAGGGGGCGGTTGATGACCGATACTTCAGCAAGTCAGGGAATACCTGAGCCAGAGGGGTCTTCCCAGATCATCGAGACCGATTACGAGATTGGTCAGGACAATTTCGAAACCCAGATCGGGCCGTTCGGGCTCGATATTCACAACCCTGTTTTCGTCGTGTCGGGGGCCTGTATCATTGCGTTCGTATTTTACACGCTGGCCTTGCCGGAACAGGCCGGGGCTGCGTTCAGCTGGATGTTCAGCGCGGTGACGCAGGGGTTTGACTGGTTCTTCCTGAGTGCGGCCAACATTTTTGTGCTGTTCTGCCTGCTGCTGATCGTTCTGCCGGTTGGCTCGGTGCGTTTGGGTGGGGCGGAGGCCACGCCGGATTATACCTATGTCGGCTGGTTCGCGATGCTCTTTGCGGCGGGCATGGGCATTGGTCTCATGTTTTATGGGGTGTCTGAGCCGATGAGCCATTTTGCCTCCTCCATCGGGGGCACGGCTGCCGAAGGCGGCGCGCGGACCGACTGGGCGCCATTGGGGGCTGCTGCCGGGGATGAGCAGGCGGCTGTGCGGCTGGCTTTTGCTGCAACGATTTTTCATTGGGGCCTGCACCCTTGGGCGATCTATGCGGTGGTGGCTTTGGCGCTGGCGCTTTTTTCCTACAACAAGGGCCTTCCGCTGACGATCCGCTCGGCGTTTTATCCCATTCTCGGTGACCGTGTCTGGGGCTGGCCTGGGCATATCATCGACATTCTGGCGGTGTTTGCCACGCTGTTCGGTCTGGCGACATCGCTAGGATTTGGTGCAACGCAGGCGAATGCAGGTCTGAACGAGTTGTTCGGCGTGCCCGTCAGCTCGACAACTGAGGTTGTGCTGACCTCGGCCATCACTGCCGTGGCGCTGATTTCGGTGATGCGCGGTCTTGATGGCGGGGTGAAGGTGCTGTCCGAGATCAATATGGGTCTGGCGGCGCTGTTGTTGCTGTTTGTACTCTTTGCAGGGCCGACGCTGGCGATCCTGACCGGCTTTGTCGACTACCTTGCCGCTTACCTGACCTATCTGCCGGCGCTGTCGAACCCGATCGGTCGGGAAGACACCAATTTCATGCAGGGCTGGACCTCGTTCTACTGGGCGTGGTGGATCAGCTGGTCGCCGTTTGTCGGCATGTTCATCGCCCGTGTCAGCCGCGGCCGGACGGTGCGCGAATTCCTCATATGCGTGTTGCTGATCCCGTCGCTGGTCTGTGTGCTGTGGATGTCGGTCTTTGGCGGTGTGGCGATCCAGCAGGTTGTGCAGGACGGCTATACTGCGGCGCAGGAGGCTCCGCTTGAACTGAAGCTGTTCAAGATGCTGGACGCGCTGCCGCTGGCCTCCATCACTAGCTTCATCGGCATCATCCTTGTGATCGTGTTCTTTGTTACGTCGTCGGATTCGGGGTCGCTGGTGATCGATACGATCACGGCCGGTGGCAAGGTTGACGCGCCGGTGCCGCAGCGGGTGTTCTGGTGCATCTTCGAAGGGGCTGTTGCCATCGTTCTGCTGCTGTCGGCGGGCGGGTTGCAGTCATTGCAATCCATGGTGATCTCGACCGGGTTGCCGTTTACCATCGTGCTTTTGGTGATGTGCGTTGCGATCTGGAAAGGGTTACAGGCCGAACGTCGCATTCTCTAACGCGGATGTCCCGGTCTATAGTCCGCTCCGAGAGTGTTCGGGGCGGACTTTTCGTGTGATATTCTTCCGGTGTTATCGCCCGCAGGACCGCTGTGATTGTACGGATTAAGAAAAGACCATGCCATGCTAGATATTGATTTTGTGCGCTCCAACTTCCCGGCATTTTCCGAACCGTCTCTTGAGGGGCAGGCGTTTTTCGAAAACGCCGGGGGGTCTTACACCTGTGGACAGGTGATCGACCGGCTGACGCGCACCTACCGATCCCGCAAAGTGCAGCCATATGCGCCATATGCGGCGTCGCAATTGGCCGGGGCCGAGATGGACGAGGCGCGTTCGCGATTGGCCAAACTGATGGGGGTCGAGACCGATGAGCTGAGTTTCGGGCCATCAACCACGCAGAATACATACGTTCTGGCACAGGCCTTCCGGCAGTTCATGTCGCCCGGCGAAGCGATCATCGTGACCAACCAAGATCACGAAGCCAATACAGGCCCCTGGCGTCAGTTGGCCAACAAGGGGATCGTGGTTCGGGAATGGAAGGTGAACGCCGAGACCGGGCATCTGGACACGGATGATCTGGAAGATCTGCTGGACGAAAAAGTGCGGCTGGTGTGTTTTCCGCATTGCTCCAATGTGGTTGGCGAGATCAACCCGGTGCTTGAGATCACTGCGCTGTGCCACGCGGCGGGCGCGTTTGTCTGTGTCGATGGGGTGAGCTACGCGCCGCACGGGTTCGTCGATGTGGGGAATCTTGGCCCGGACATCTACCTGTTTTCAAGCTACAAGACCTACGGGCCGCATCAGGGCATCATGGTGATCCGGCGCAACCTGGGGCAGTTGTTGCCGAACCAGGGGCATTATTTCAACGCAGGCACGCTTTACAAACGGTTTACGCCTGCGGGGCCGGATCATGCGCAGGTGGCCGCTTGTGCGGGCATGGTGGATTACATGGAGGCCTTGGGGGCGCATCATGGGGTGTCGGTCGGCGGCGTCCATGATTTGATGCGGGCGCACGAGGTGGCGTTGTTGCAGCCGTTGTTGGATGCCGTGAAGGACCGGAATTCGGTGCGGCTCATCGGTCCGTCAGAGGCCGCCTCGCGCGCGCCCACGGTGGCGCTGGCGCTGAACCGGCCCGGCGAAGAGGTGGCGGCGGACCTGGCGCAGCACGGGGTGATGTGTGGCGGCGGCGATTTCTATGCGGTCCGTGCACTCGAGGCGATGGGTGTGGATATGCACAAGGGCGTGCTTCGCCTGAGTTTTGTCCACTACACGTCTGAGGCCGAGGTCACGAAGGCCATCGAGGCTTTGGACGCGGTGCTGTAGGGGGCGCTGCCCCCGTCCGCCTGTGCGGACTCCCCCGAAGTATTTGGGAACCAGAGAAGTCAGGAGCTGCGTTTGACCTTTGACGCGGCGCGGCTAGGTCGCGCGGAAACAGAATGGCAAGGGGCAGGGCGATGACATCTCCGACACTGGTGTGGATCCGCAGGGATTTGCGGTTGAGCGATCACGCGGCCTTGGTCGCAGCGGTCGAGCGCGGCGGGCCGGTCATTCCGGTCTTTATGCGCGATGATCTGGTGGATGGGCTTGGGGCCGCGCCAAAGTGGCGCTTGGGGCTTGGGCTTGAATGCTATGGCGAGGCGTTGGAGGCCAAAGGCAGCCGGTTGGTCCTGCGGTCAGGGGATGCGCGTGAGGTCATCCCGGCGCTTGCCAAGGAGGTCGGCGCGGGCGCGGTGTTCTGGCAACGGGCGTACGACCCGGCGTCGGTCAAGCGGGATACCGATGTGAAAGCGGCTCTCAAGGAGGCGGGCGTCGAGGCCAAGAGCTTTGCCGGGCATCTGATGTTTGAGCCTTGGACGGTCGAGACCGGGCAGGGGACTTACTACAAGGTCTACACGCCGTTCTGGAAATCGGTGCGGGACCGGTCGGTCGAGGCGCCCTTGTCCGCGCCGTCGTCGCTGCCTGCGCCCGAAGCGTGGCCCGAGAGTGAGGCGCTGGCGGATTGGGCGCTGGGGGCTGGGATGAAGCGCGGGGCTGATGTGGTCCGTCCCTTTGTGCAGTTGGGCGAGCAGGCGGCTCAGTCCCGGCTGGGGGCGTTTATGGCCTCAAAGGTCGCGGATTACGACCGGACGCGCGATCTGCCCGGTGTGGACGGCACGTCGAACCTGTCGGAGAACCTGGCTTTGGGCGAGATCAGCCCGGCGCAGTGCTGGCATGCGGGGCAGCGCGCAATGCAGGATGGCAAGGCGGGGGCGGAGACCTTTCTCAAGGAGTTGGTCTGGCGCGAATTTGCCTATCACCTGATGTGGCACACGCCGCGCATCCTGACTGACAACTGGCGCGAGGAATGGCAGGCGTTCCCGTGGAACGAGGATGAGCGCCGTGCCGAGGTCAAAGCCTGGAAGCAGGGGCGCACGGGAATTCGCTTTGTCGATGCGGCGATGCGCGAGATGTATGTCTCGGGCCGTGTGCACAATCGGGGACGGATGATCGTGGCCAGCTATCTGACCAAGCACCTGATGTGCCATTGGAAGATTGGAATGCGGTGGTTCGAGGACTGTCTGATCGACT